>NZ_JBVIHJ010000013.1:87649-275786 GCF_055570355.1 Streptomyces sp. NPDC031225
TCCACCCCCCCCCACCCCCCCCCCCCCCCCCCCCCCCCCCCCCCCGCCCCCCCCCCCCCCCCCCCCCCCCCCCCCCCCCCCCCCTCGCCCGGTTTCGAGTCCCTGTTTCGACCGGCGTCAGCTGATCTTCGCGTAGCCGTACGTGATGAGCTTCTTCACGTCGGCCGTGCGGTTGGTCGCGTCGGGGGCGGTCATGACGGCGCCCATGACGGACTCGCCGTTCTTCGTCGCGGCGAAGACGAGGCAGTACTTGGACTGGGTGCCCGAGCCGGTCTTGATGCCGAGCGTGCCGTTCCAGCCGAGCAGGGTGTTGGTGTTCGTCCAGGCAGCCATGGTGCGGGTGCTGCCGGTCTTCGTGATCGTCTTGGCCGTGTACGACTTGGTCTTGACGACGGTCTTGAAGGTCGAGTTCTTCATCACGTTGCGGGCGAGCAGCGTGAGGTCCTTCGGCGTCGAGGCGTTCGCGCCGTTGCTGTTCCCGTCGAACGAGTCGAACTTCGTGTTCGTCATGCCGAGGTTCTTCGCCGTCGTGTTCATCTTCGCGATGAACGACTTCGTGCGTGCGGAGACCGTCGTTCCGGTACCGAACTTGTCGGCGAGGGCCATCGCGGCGTCACAGCCGGACGGCAGCATCATCCCGTAGAGCAGCTGACGGACGGTGACCTTGTCGCCGACGATCAGGTGGGCGGAGGAGGCGCCCTTGGCGACGATGTAGTCGCTGTACGCCTTCTTGATGGTGATCTTCGTGTCGAGATTCAGGTTCGACTGCGACAGGACGACCTTCGCGGTCATGATCTTCGTGGTGGAAGCGGTGAGCCGCTTCGTGTTGGGCGCCTTGCTGAAGAGCGTCGCGCCGGTCGCGCTGTTCATCAGGAATCCGCCCTTGGCGGTGATGGTGGGCGTCGTCAGCGCCTGCGCGGGTGCCGCGGTGAGAGCTCCGGTGGCGAGCACTGCGCCGGTCGTCAGGGCGACGGCTGCGGCTCTGCGGGCCCGGAAGCCCTTGGTGGCGGTAATCAACTTAAATACCCCGAATACGTCGAATGACCCTGTGGTGCGGCCGAGTTGGTGGGGAAAAAGCTGAGGCCGCACATGTCTGACTCGTAGATAGCACGGAAGGTTGTGCGCCAGTTGGGGCGGGTGTGGGTTTCAGCGGCCGGGGCGACCGTCGGGGGTCCGCATGCTGGACGGTTCCCATCTTGCGTACGTGTTGTATCTAAGCTGTCGGCATGAGTCTGGCCGTGAAACAGCCCCCCGCCGCCGACCGCGTATACGCCCACGTCAAGCACGGCGTTCTGGACCGCCTCTACGAGGGCGGGACCCTGCTCACCGAGGGCGAGCTCGCCGAGGCCGTCGGAGTGTCCCGGACCCCGGTGCGCGAGGCGCTGCTGCGGCTGGAGGTCGAGGGGCTGATCAAGCTTTACCCGAAAAAGGGAGCTCTGGTCCTGCCCGTCTCCGCCCAGGAGATCGCGGACGTGGTGGAGACCCGGCAGCTCGTCGAGGGGCACGCCGCGCGCAAGGCCCTGCCGGCGTCCCCGCAGCTCATCGCACGCCTTGAGGAACTGCTCGCACAGCAGAAGGAACAGGCCGCCGCCGGGGACCTGGCGGGCGCCGCCGTCACCGACCGCTGCTTCCACGCGGAGATCGTCCGCAGCGGCGGCAACGAGATCCTGAACCGCCTCTACGACCAGCTCCGAGACCGCCAGCTCAGGATGGGCGTCGCCGTGATGCACGCCCACCCGGACCGCATCACCAAGACCCTCGTCGAGCACGAGCAGATCCTGACGGCCCTGCGCTCCGGGGACGCGGACGCGGTCGTGGGCCTCATCCACGGGCACGTCGAGTGGTTCTCCCACCTGGCCCGGGGCGAGGTCCGATGAGCCAGTACCGGCTCCCCGGCGACCCTCCGGGCGGGCGGCGCGCGATGGCCGTATGGGGCATCGGCGTCTCCGTGTACTTCGTCGCCGTCATCTTCCGTACGTCCCTCGGGGTCGCCGGCCTCGACGCGGCCGACCGCTTCCATGTGAACGCCTCGGCCCTGTCGACCTTCTCGATCCTCCAGCTCCTCGTCTACGCGGGCATGCAGATACCCGTCGGACTGCTCGTCGACCGGCTCGGCACCAAGAAGGTGCTGACCCTGGGCGTGGTGCTCTTCACGGCGGGACAGCTCGGCTTCGCGTTCTCACCGTCGTACGGCACCGCCCTCGCCTCGCGTGCCCTGCTCGGCTGCGGCGACGCGATGACCTTCATCAGCGTGCTGCGGCTCGGCACCCGCTGGTTCCCGGCCAGGCGCGGTCCGCTGGTCGCTCAGCTCGCCGGGCTCGCCGGCATGGCGGGCAACCTGGTCTCCACGTTGGTCCTGGCCCGGCTGCTGCACGGCATCGGCTGGACGGCCGCGTTCGCGGGCAGCTCGCTCGCCGGGGTCGTGGTGCTGGTGCTCCTGCTCCTCTTTCTCAAGGACCATCCCGAGGGCCACGAGCCGGAGCCGTTCCCGCACCGGGGCGCGGCCTACGTACGGCGGCAGATCACCACGTCCTGGCGGGAGCCGGGCACCCGGCTCGGACTGTGGGTGCACTTCACGACGCAGTTCCCGGCGATGGTGTTCCTGCTGCTGTGGGGCCTGCCGTTCCTCGTCGAGGCGCAGGGGCTGTCGCGCGCGGTGGCGGGCGAACTGCTCACGCTGGTCGTGCTGTCCAACATGGTCGTCGGGCTCGTCTACGGCCAGGTCGTCGCCCGGCATCACGAGGCCCGGCTGCCGCTCGCGCTCGGGACGGTGGGGGCGACGGCCGTGCTGTGGGCGGCCACGCTGGCGTACCCGGGTGACCACGCGCCGATGTGGCTGCTGATCGTGCTGTGCGCGGTGCTCGGCTCGTGCGGGCCGGCGTCGATGCTCGGCTTCGACTTCGCGCGGCCGGCGAACCCGCCGGAACGGCAGGGCACCGCCTCCGGCATCACGAACATGGGCGGCTTCGTCGCCTCGATGACCACGCTGTTCGCCGTCGGTGTGCTCCTCGACGCGACCGACGGGAACTACCGCGTCGCCTTCTCGTCCGTCTTCGTGCTCCAGGCGCTCGGCGTCAGCCAGATCCTGCGGCTGCGGAAGCGGGCGGCACGGCGGGAGCGGGAGCGGCTGGTGGCCAGCCGGGTGGAGACGGTGCACGTACCCGCGTAGGCGCACGCCGCCGGGGCCGGGTGGTCTCGCTCGCCCGCGCTCGCGGGGTGCCGCCGCGCCTAGTGCGTCACCGAGAAGTTCCGGAGGATCGCCGAAGTCAGTTCCGGGGCGCCCTCCGCCTTCACCCGGTCCGCCACCGAGTCCACGGACACGCGGCCGCAGGCCAGGCGGACGTAGGTCTCCCAGTCCAGGCTGAGGGTGGCGGCGGGGCCGAGTGCGGGAGCGGTCTCCAGGGTGCCGCGGCCCTGGATGTCGACCCTTATCGTGCGCAGGAACTCGATGGGGCCGTGGACGTCGATGACGATCGCCGAACTGCGGGGCGCGTCGGCCTTGGTGGCCACTATGTCGGGCAGCGCCGCGAGCAGGACGTCACAGGCGATGTGGGCGCCGGGGGAGTCCAGGTTGCCGGGCCGGCCGAGGGCGGTGCGCAGGTCCTGTTCGTGCACCCAGACGTCGAAGGCGTGCCGGCGCATCGACTCTTCGAGCGTGAGTTCGGTGCTGAGGGGGCCGCGGACCTTGGTGCCCGGGTCGCGCGACTCGTTGCGCAGTTGACGGTTGCGGCGGATGATCACGTACTCGAGTTCGGACGTCATCTCCGGCGCCGTGTGGTGACGGCGGACGTCGACCTGCATCTCCGTGTACCGCTGGTGCTCGTTGGTGACGTGGTAGAGGTCGCGGGGCAGCGAGTGGATGGGGCGCGGGTCGCCCAGCATCTCGGTGTCCAGGCCGATGACGTGAGACACGATGTCCCGGACAGACCAGCCCGGGCACGGCGTGCGACGGTTCCACTCTCCCTCCGCGAGGGGGTTCACCAGCTCGGATATGGCTTCGATGGAGTGGGTCCAGGCGTCGGCGTAGGGCTGGAGGGTGGGATGCAGACTCACGGAACGGGACCCCTCGGCGGTCGTAGCACGGGCTGGTGATGGCGTCGTTGCCAGTGGAGGTGGTGGCTGTCGGCGGGTGTCTTGAAACGCTAAGTTACGCTGCTGTGAGGCACCCCGGCAGTGCTTTCGTGTGACGATCGTAGGCCCGTGTGAACGGCTCGAATGCCAGGACGGTGGTAGTGTGCGCGCCTCTCTGATCCAGATCGCCGTGGATGAGGGCGAATCGGTCGTATCGCGGCGGGGTCGTGTGGCGTCTCTGGTGCGTGAGCAGACGGGGTCCGACCTCGTCGTGCTGCCGGAGCTGTGGACCACCGGGGCGTTCGCCTTCGAGGAGTTCGGGCGCGAGGCCGAGCCGCTGCGAGGACCGACGTACGAGGCGATGGCGAAGGCGGCGAGCGACGCGGGCGTGTGGCTGCACGCGGGCTCGATCCCCGAGCGTGCGCCGGACGGCGGCCTCTACAACACGTCGCTCTTCTTCTCCCCCGCCGGTGAACTGGCCGGCAGTTACCGCAAGATCCACCGCTTCGGCTTCGACAAGGGCGAGGCCGTGCTGATGGGCCGGGGCGAGGAGCTGGTGACGGTCGACCTGCCCGGCACGACCGTCGGGCTCGCCACCTGCTACGACCTCCGGTTCCCGGAACTCTTCCGCGGGCTCGTCGACGCCGGTGCCGAGACCCTGGTCCTGCCGGCGGGCTGGCCGGAGCGCCGCCGGGCACACTGGACGCTGCTGGCCCAGGCGCGGGCGGTCGAGAACCAGGCGTTCGTGCTCGCCTGTGGAACGGCCGGGACGCACGCGGGAGTTCCGCAGGCGGGTCACTCGATCGTGGTGGATCCGTGGGGCGAGGTGCTGGCGGAGGCGGGTGCGGGCGAGGAGGTCCTCACCGTGGAGTTCGACCCCGGGAAGGTGGCCGTGACCAGGGAGCAGTTCCCGGCCCTGAAGGACCGGGTGCTCTGAGATCCGCCGATCACCGCGTCAGTCGTCCTCGCGCTCCTTCTCGGCGAGGTGGATCACGCACACCGCCACGGCGATGAGCAGCGCCGGATCGGCGTCCTCGCGGACGATGTCGACGCCGTAGGTCTCGCGGACGTGCAGCCACCGCCGTGAGACCACCGCGAGCAGCTCGCCGTCGTACTCCACGGCGAACTCGCGGTCGAGGATCTTGCCGCTGACGTCGAGTTCGGTGCTCCCGTCGGCGAGGGCCACCCGGTAGTGGTTGCGCAGCAGCGACAGCCGCTTCCTCCTGATCGTCGCCAGCGGCTCGCCGTCCCGCTCGATCAGCATGGTGTCGCGCAGCGCGAACATCTTCTGCCGGATGTCGATCAGGACCCGGCCGCGGGTGTCCTTCAACTCGAAGGTGTCCCGCAGGCGCATCGCCTTGCCGTCGACGAGGAAGACCTTGTTGCCCTGGTCGTCCTCGATCCAGTAGTCGTCACCGAAGCCGAGCAGCCGGTCGCGCACGAGGAATCTCATGCCCTGATCACTTCCCCGGGAGGGACCGGCCATCACGGGGGCCGGGTAGGAGTCGTCCAGGAGAGTTGCGTGTGAGGCGAGGGTGGCGAGAGCGGACACCCGGGACGAGCCGCGGCGGTAGGCGGACGGGCTCTTCCCGGTCTTGTGCTGCGCGTGCGTGGGGGTTCGTGGTGGGCCGGGGCGACTCGCGGGGGAGGACGCGGTGTCCTCGTACGTTCATGCCGGCATCGTCTCCCCGGTGGCCGGGCCGAAGCGGCGGCGGTAGGCCGATGGGCTGAGGCCGGTTTCGTGGCGTACACGCGCGCGGAGGTTGGCAGCGGTGCCCAGACCGCTCCTGGCCGCCACCACGTCCAGCCGCTCCTCCCCGCGCTCGATGAGCCGGCACGCCAGCGCCACCCGCTCCCCCGTCAGCCAGGCCAGCGGGGTCGTACCGAGCTGGGCCTGGAAGCGGCGGTGCAGGGTCGCGGGGGAGACGGCCGCGCGGGCCGCGAGATCGGCCACCGTCAGCGGCTCCCCGAGCCGCTCCTGGGCCCACGCGAGCAGCGGGCCCAGTGACTCGTCCCGTACGTCGGGCACGGGCCGCTCCACGAACTGCCGTTGCCCGCCGTCGCGGTGGGCGGCGAAGACGAGCCGTCGTGACACGGCGTTGGCGATCTCGGCGCCGTGGTCCCGCCGGACGACGTACAGCCCGAGGTCGAGCGCGGCCGCGCTGCCCGCCGCCGTCAGGACGTCCCCCTCGTCCACGAACAGCACGTCGGGTTCCAGCCGCACCCGGGGATGCAGCTCGCGGAAGGCGTCGGCCCACATCCAGTGGGTGGTGGCCCGCCGGCCGTCGAGCAGTCCTGCCTCGGCGAGCGCGAAGCTTCCGGTGCACAGGCTGATCACCCGGCCGCCACGCGCGTGTGTGCGGCGGATCGCCTCCCGTACGGCGGCCCCGCGCGGTACGACGTTGTCCGGCCGTCCTGGCACGACGAGGGTGTCGGCGTCGTCCACGGCGTCCAGGCCGGGGACTCCGGTCAGGGTGAAGAAGCCGTGGTTCATACGCACTTCGGGAACCGGCGCGCACAGGGTCACCTCGTACAGCGGCCCCGGCAGCCCCAGTTCGGGCCGCGGCAGCCCGAACATCTCGGTGGCGACGCCCACTTCGAAGGGGTTGGTGCCCTCGTCGACGATCACGGCGACCCGGTGCGGACGGTGCTGCGGCTGAGAGGATCCTTGCGGCATGTGCGTTTCCTAGCACTGGTACGCCGCCCCGGCCACCCCGCACGATGACGCCATGACCAACGAACCCGTCTCCCTGCCCGCCGCCCTGGCCTCCTTCACCCAGCAGTGGAGCCCCCGTGTCGTCACGGCCGTCAACGACTACGACGTCCGCGTCACCCATGTCGAGGGCGAGCACCTGTGGCACGTCCACGACCACACCGACGAGTTCTTCCTGGTCCTGGAGGGCGAGCTGCACATCGCGCTGCGGGAGCCGGCCGGCGAGCGCACGGTCGTCCTGCCCCGGCTCTCCGTCTTCACCGTCCCGCGGGGCACCGAGCACAAGCCCTACGCGCCGGTCCCGACCGACATCCTGCTCCTCGAACCCACCGGCACGTCCACGGTCGGCGACCGCCACGACGAGGTCCCGGCCCATGTGGACGTGACCACGGGCCACGCGCTGCACCGGTGACACCGGACCAGGCTCCGTGACGGTCGTCGTGGAGCGGAGCCCGGGGAGCCCCTGGGTGTGCTGGTGGTTCACGCCCGGCACTGCCTCGGCCCCCCGGGCCCAACCCGCATCACGGATTGCTCGCGGTTGCCGTCAATCCGACTTACATGCCGTAGCCGTCGGAGTATCCGTCCCGGCGCCCGCGCTCCTCCTGGATGACCGTCGGAGTCGCCGGCGGTACCACCACGCGCCGCCGCCGGGCGATGCTGCTGAACGTCGTCACGCCGATCAATCCCACGATCATGAGGATCACACCGACCAGGTCGAGGTTGACCCCCTGCATGTGCCAGTCGGTGGCGAACGTGAGGATTGCTCCCGCGGCGATGAGAATGATGCACCCGCCGAGGCCCATGAGTGTCGCCTCCCTGTCCGGTCCGGTCGTTCCGGTCCGAACTCCCGGGTACCCCCACTTCTCCCGAACTACCCCTCCAGGAACGCCACCAGAGCGTTCGCCAGCAGATGCGGGTCGTCCGCGCCGCACAACTCCCGGACGCTGTGCATCGAAAGGATCGCCACACCGATGTCGACGGTCTTGATGCCGTGCCGTGCCGCCGTGATCGGACCGATCGTCGTGCCGCAGGGCATGGAGTTGTTGGAGACGAAGGTCTGGAAGGGCACACCGGCCCTCTCGCAGGCGGCGGCCCACACGGCCCGGCCCGAACCGTCCGTGGCGTACCGGTTGTTGACGTTGACCTTGAGGATCGGCCCGCCGTTGACGCGCGGGTGGTGGGTCGGGTCGTGCCGCTCCGCGTAGTTGGGGTGCACGGCGTGCCCGGTGTCGGAGGACAGACACACCGTGCCCGCGAAGGCCCGTGCCCGGTCCTCGTACGACCCGCCGCGCGCGAACACCGAGCGCTCCAGGACCCCGCCGAGCAGCGGCCCGTCCGCGCCGGTGTCCGACTGCGAACCGTTCTCCTCGTGGTCGAAGGCGGCGAGCACGGGGATGTACGGCAGATCGGGGCGGGCGGACACCGCGGTCAGCGCGGCCACGCCCGCGTGCACGGACAGCAGGTTGTCCATCCGCGGGCCGGCCACCAGCTCATGGTCCCGGCCGAGGTAGGCGGGCGCCTCCACGGGGTGCGTCATCAGGTCCCAGCCGGTCACCTCGCCCGCGCCGAGCCCCGACTCCTCCTCCAGGAACGCGATCAGGTCACCGTCGCGCACATCGTCCCCGAGACCCCAAATGGGCTGCAGATGCCTTTGCTTGTCGAGCTTGAGCCCCTCGGAGGACACCGCGCGGTCCAGGTGGATGGCGAGCTGGGGCACCCTCAGCAGCGGCCGGTCCACGTTCACCAGCCGCGTCGAACCGTCCCGCAGGGTGAGCCGGCCCGCGAGGCCCAGGTCGCGGTCGAGCCAGGAGTTCATCAGCGGTCCGCCGTAGATCTCCACGGCGACCTGGCGCCAGCCGTGGCCGCCGGCATCGGGCAGCGGCTTGACCCGCAGATTGGGCGAGTCGGTGTGCGCGCCGACGATCCGGTACGGCGTGTGGGGCGCCGCACCCTCGGGGACGTACCAGGCGATGATCGCGCCGCCGCGCAGCACGTACTTGCCGCCGCTTCCCGCGGCGGAACCCGTCGCCGTGTCCGCGTCCCAGGCGTCCGTCTCCGAGACCTGGCGGAAGCCGGCCTTCTCCAGCCGCTCGGCGGCGTTCGCCACCGCGTGGTACGGCGTGGGGCTCGCCGCCAGGAAGGTCATGAGGTCGTCGGTGTGGCCGCGGTCGAGGCGGTGGGGTGCGCTCATGGGGTTCACCTTAACGACGTACGAGAGCCCGCTCCCGGGATGGGGAGCGGGCTCTCGTGAGGACGTGTGCAGCTGTACAGATGTGTCCTAGAACGCGGCCTCGTCCAGTTCCATCACGTCCAGGTCGACGCCCTCGGCGATCTTGCGGGCCAGGGTCACGCCGGGCAGGACGTCGGCCGCGAAGAACTTCGCCGCCGCGATCTTGCCGGTGTAGAAGGCCACGTCCTTCGCGGAGGCCGTCTCCAGCTTCTCGGCGGCGATCGCCGCGCCCTTGAGGAGCAGGTAGCCGACGACGACGTCACCGGAGGCCATCAGCAGGCGGCTGGTGTTGAGGCCCACCTTGTACATGTTCTTGACGTCCTGCTCGGTGGCCGCGAGGTCGGTCAGCATGATGCCGACGATGGCCTCCAGCTCGACGGCCGCCTTCGCCAGGTGCTCACGGGCGCCCGCGAGGTCCTCGCCGCCGGTGCCAAGCGCCAGGAACTTCTTGATGTCCTCGGCGAGGGAGTTGAGGGCCGAGCCCTGGTTGCGGACGATCTTCCGGAAGAAGAAGTCCTGGCCCTGGATCGCGGTCGTGCCCTCGTACAGGGTGTCGATCTTCGCGTCGCGGATGTACTGCTCGATCGGGTACTCCTGGAGGAACCCGGAGCCGCCGAAGGTCTGGAGCGACTGGGCGAGCTGCTCGTAGCCCTTCTCGGAGCCGTAGCCCTTGACGATCGGCAGGAGCAGGTCGTTCAGCGCGTGCTCGGTCTTCGTGTCCTCGCCCGCGGCCTCCTTGACGGCGATCGCGTCCTGGATCGAGGCCGTGTAGAGGACGAGGGCTCGCATACCCTCCGCGTACGCCTTCTGCGTGATGAGCGCGCGGCGTACGTCCGGGTGGTGGGTGATGGTGACCTTGGGCGCGGCCTTGTCCATGAAGTTCGCCAGGTCGGGGCCCTGGACGCGCTCCTTGGCGTACTCGAGGGCGTTGAGGTAGCCCGTCGACAGCGTGGAGATCGCCTTCGTGCCGACCATCATCCGCGCCATCTCGATGATGCGGAACATCTGGCGGATGCCGTCGTGCTTGTCACCGATCAGCCAGCCCTTGGCCGGGTGCCGGTCGCCGAAGGTCATCTCGCAGGTGTTGGACGCCTTGAGGCCCATCTTGTGCTCGACGTTGGTCGCGTAGACGCCGTTGCGCTCGCCCAGCTCGCCGGTCTCGAAGTCGAAGAGGAACTTCGGTACGAGGAAGAGGGACAGACCCTTGGTGCCCGGGCCGGCACCCTCCGGCCGCGCGAGCACGTAGTGGAGGATGTTCTCCTCCATGTCGTGCTCACCCGACGTGATGAAGCGCTTGACGCCCTCGATGTGCCAGGAGCCGTCCTCCTGCTGCGTCGCCTTGGTACGGCCCGCGCCGACGTCGGAGCCCGCGTCGGGCTCGGTGAGCACCATCGTCGAGCCCCAGGTCCGCTCCACCGCGATCTTCGCGATGTGCTTCTGGACGTCGTTGCCCTCGTCGAAGAGGATCCCGGCGAACGCCGGGCCGGAGCAGTACATCCACACGGCCGGGTTCGCGCCGAGGACCATCTCCGCGTACGACCAGATCAGGGACGGCGGAGCCGTGGTGCCGCCGATCTCCTCGGGCAGGCCGAGCCGCCAGTACTCGGAGTCCATGAAGGCCTTGTAGCTCTTCTTGAAGGACGCCGGGACCGGCGCGGTGTTCGTCTCCGGGTCGAAGACCGGCGGGTTGCGGTCGGCGTCGGTGAAGGACTCCGCAAGCTCGTTCTCCGAGAGGCGGACCAGCTCCTCCAGGATGCTCTTCGCGGTCTCGACGTCCATCTCCGCGAAGGGGCCCGTGCCGTACAGCTTGTCGCGCCCGAGCACCTCGAAGAGGTTGAACTCGATGTCGCGGAGGTTCGACTTGTAGTGCCCCATGGCTCCGGCTCCGTTGAGATCGGCGAGGCACTTGGTTCCTCGCACCAGTTCACATACCAACAAGTAGCTACGATGATGCTACCCGTCGGTAATAAGTCGCAACCCGATCCCGCCATCTGTGACGGTTCACACCGCGAAGGTTCACACCGCAACGGTCAACGTGGCCCTGTACCCCTCCCGGACACTCCCCCGCACCGTCGCGAGCTGCTGGTCGTGCCCGTCACGGAACACCATGTCCGTGTCCAGGGAGAGCCGGCCCAGGTTGTCCACACTCCGCTCGTACCCCTCGGTGGCGTACACCGTGTCGCAGACGTCCTTCGGGAGGGCGAGCTGCGAGGTGTTCGTGATCGCGGTGGCACCCGTCGCGTCCCGGAGGCTGCCGTAGACCTCGAAGTGGATGTGCGGCCAGCGGCCGGTGTAACAGCCCGGGAAGACACTGGTGAACGTGACCTGCCCCGCGTCGTCGGTCTCCTGGACACCGCGCAGGTAGTTCTCGTCGGCGACGCCGTCGGTGTAGAGGGAGTAACCGCCCTCGCGGTCGCAGTGCCAGACATAGACGGCGGCGCCCTTCCTCGGCGCCCCGCACCCGGAGCCGGCGTCCACCACCGTGAGCGTGAACGTCAGGGGCACGCCCTCGGCGGTACCGCCCGCGGAGTCGCCGAAACTCCGGGTGATGTCACCGCGCACCACCCCGCTCTCCTTCAGGACGTTCACGCCGTTCGAACCGTCGCCGGGGTAGGGGCCCGCGGTCTCCTCGGGGACGGTGACGCACTCGGCGGAGCCCGCGTCGCCCGCCGACGCCGATGAAGGCGGGCTCGCGGCCGCAGGAGAGGAGGAACCGTCGGCGGTACAGCCCGCCAACGGCACCAGGCTCGCTCCCGCCATGAGCCGGATCATCCGTCGGCGGGCGAGAACGGGAAGGTCGTAGGCGAGGCCCCGGTCGTGCTCATGGACCTCGTGCTCGTGGACCTCGTCGTCGTCATGTCGGCGCATGAACCGACGCTACGAGCCCGCGCCGCCCGAAAACCAGGACAGCGGCTGTCAGGTGCCTGTCGATTTCCCAGGTACCCACAGCCGTCCACCCGCCGCCCGGCTCTCGGTACGCTTACGCCCATGTACGGCTACGACCAGAATGCTGGTACCCAGCAGCAGTACGGCGTCCCACCGCAGCAGCCCATGGCCGGCGGTGCGGGCGGGTACGGCCAGCAGCCGCCGCTGTACCCCGAGCCGTCCCCGCCCTCCCTCGCCGACGCGGTGCGTGCCTTCACCACCGGCCAGCTGGCCGCCGAGGACTTCCAGCAGGTCTTCGCCACCTCCAAGGTCTACTGCCCGCGCGGCGACAACCCCGGATTCCTCGCCCTGCACAACACCCAGCAGCCGGTGATCCCCATGTTCACCACGCTCAAGGAACTGCGCCGGTACGCGGGCAAGGAGTCCAAGTACTTCGTCATCACCGGCGCCGAGGTCCTCGACCTCCTCCCGACCGGCTACGGCTTCGTCCTCGACATGGAGGGCGAACACCGCATCGTCTTCGACGCGAAGGCCGTGGAACAGATGGTGGAGTTCGCGATGCGGAGGATGTACGGCTAGCCGCCACCACGGCGGGAAATTCCCCCTTCGCTTGTCACAGGCATGCCATAGAGTTCCCTCCGGCAGCCGCGCCCCGCACGCCACCGCCCACCCGCGGTCCGCGTCCGGGCGCCGCGCGGCGCTCTCATCTCCCGGCGACCCCGGGATCTCTTGTGGGGGTTCATCACTTTGCGCATGCGCAGCACCGCGGCCGCGACGTCGCTCGCGCTCCTCTTCAGCTCGGCGGTGCTGACCGCCCTGTCGGCCGGACCCGCGTCGGCCGCCTCCGTCACCGTGGGCTCACCCGCCGGCATCGTCGTGGACGGCACGCTCAAGCGGGTCTACGTCGGCGACGACGCGAACGACCGGATCGTCGCCACGGACTACAACGGCAACCGCG
This sequence comes from Streptomyces sp. NPDC031225, assembly GCF_055570355.1. Lineage (NCBI taxonomy): Bacteria > Bacillati > Actinomycetota > Actinomycetes > Kitasatosporales > Streptomycetaceae > Streptomyces > Streptomyces sp. NPDC031225. The sequence continues at coordinate 100,508 of NZ_JBVIHJ010000013.1, forward strand.
TCGACTCGGTGAACGGCATCGACGGCATCTTCGACCTGGCACTGTCGGACGACGGCACCACCCTGTACGCCGCGGCGCGCGGCAGCCACGAGATCGTCGCCATCGACGCGGCCACCCTCGACGTCAAGGCCCACTACCCCGTCGCCGCCGGCATCGGCCCGCTGTACCTCGAGGCCGCCGGCGGCAAGGTCTGGTTCACCTACGGCGAGTACGGCGCCGAGACGGAGAGCGACCTCGGCTCGGTCGACCCGGCCGTGGACCCGGCGAGCGGTACCGACCCGGTGACGCTCGGGCAGCTCCCGCTGAAGAACCACGGCGTCTCCAGCCCGGCCCACCTGGACACCGACCCCTCCGCACCCGGTCTGCTGGCCGTCGGCGCGACCGACTTCTACGACACGACCAAGGACCTGCTGACCGTCCTCGACGTCTCCGGAGCCACCCCGCGGGTGGTCGCCGCGCACGACGACACCTACGCACTGCAGTACATCGGCGACGACATCGACCTCGTGCCGGGCACCCCGCAGGTCCTGGTGGACGGCACGGACCGGAACGCCTTCGCGGACGGCACGTTCACACAGGCCGGCGCCTACCCCGCCGGGCAGAGCGCGGACATCGCACCGAACGGCCTGGTCGCCCAGGTCTCACCGGTCGGCGACTACCGCGTCTCCGTCTACGCGCCCGGCGCCACCACGCCGATCCGGACCTACACCGCCGACGCGGCCGACCTCGCCTGGGCCCCGGACGCCTCCCGGATCTTCGCGTTCGTGTCGTCGCCGGGCGGCTACACGCTCAAGGTCCTCACCGACCCGGCCCGAAGCGTGCCGACCCTCACCGTGAACGCCCCGGCCACGGCCACCCGCGCCAAGCAGCTCAGCGTCACGGGAAAGATCACGGCGACGGTCCCCTTCGCCGCCGACACACGGCTGACCGTCACCCGAACCGATCTGGAGAACCCGAACGGCAAGGCCCTGCCCACCACCACGGTGAAGCCCGACGGCACCTACTCCTTCACGGACACCCCACCGGCCGGCGGCAAGGTCACCTACAAGGTCGCCCACGCGGGCGACGCCGACCACCTGCAGGCCGGCGCCTCCGACAGCGTCGAGGTCTCCCGCGCCGCCACCCCGCTGAGCCTGAACAACAACGGCAAGCTGTACGACCACGGCACCGACGTGAAGTTCACCGCGCACCTCGGCACGACGTACAAGAACCGCTCGGTCTCGGTCTACGCGGATCCCTTCGGCAGCGACAAGGCCAAGAAGCTGATCAAGACCGGCAACGTCAACGCCGACGGCAACATCAGCGTCCCGGTGGACATGGCCCGCGACACGACGGTCACCGCGGTCTTCTCGGGCGACGCCCGCTACAAGCCGAAGACGGTGACGTCCACCGCGTACGCCCGGGTCAAGATCTCCACGGCCGTCTCCAAGCACTACAAGACCGCGAAGATCGGCTCGACGCCGTACTACTGGTTCCACAAGAACACCGACCCGCTGCTCACCACGACGATGACCTACTACCAGGGCCGTCAGCAGCGCATGGATCTCCAGGTCTACTACGGCGGCTCGTGGCACTCTTCGGGCTCGCAGTACTTCCCGCTCGGTACGAACGGGAAATCGGCCGTCACCCTCGGAGCGCCCGGTGAGTCCGGCATCCGGGCGCGGATGCGGTCGGTGTACGTCAACGGCTCGTCCGGCGACACCGTGAACTCGACGACGTACGGGGCATGGAAGTACCTGTACTTCAGCAACTGACACGGTACGGCCCGTACGGAACGGCCCGGAGGGAATGTCCTCCGGGCTTCTGCCGTTAGGGGTGGCAGAAAGTTCAACGCTCAACTAAACTCGAACCACAAGGAGGTACCGACATGCCTGCAGTGACTGTCGACAACCCGCTGACCCTGCCGCGCGTGGCCGCGACGGCGGACGCGGTGGCCCGTCCCGTCCTCAGCGTGACGACCGCGCCGAGTGGCTTCGAGGGGGAGGGCTTCCCGGTACGCCGGGCCTTCGCCGGGATCAACTACCGTCAGCTCGACCCGTTCATCATGATGGACCAGATGGGCGAGGTGGACTACGCGCCGGGCGAACCGAAGGGGACCCCCTGGCATCCGCACCGCGGCTTCGAGACCGTCACGTACATCATCGACGGGATCTTTGACCACCAGGACAGTCAGGGTGGTGGGGGCACCATCACCAACGGCGACACCCAGTGGATGACGGCCGGCTCGGGCCTGCTCCACATCGAGGCCCCGCCGGAGGCGCTCGTCATGTCCGGCGGTCTCTTCCACGGGCTCCAGCTGTGGGTGAACCTGCCGGCCAAGGACAAGATGATGGCGCCGCGGTACCAGGACATCCGGGGCGGCAACGTGCAGTTGCTGTCGACCCCCGACGGTGGTGCGCTGCTCCGCGTCATCGCCGGTGAACTGGACGGCCATGAGGGCCCCGGTATCACCCACACCCCGATCACCATGATCCACGCGACAGTGGCACCCGGCGCCGAGCTCACGCTTCCGTGGCGTGAGGACTTCAACGGCCTGGCGTACGTGATGGCGGGCCGTGGCAGCGTCGGTGCCGAGCGGCGACCGGTCCACCTGGGCCAGACGGCGGTCTTCGGGGCCGGCGGTTCCCTGACGGTCCGCGCTGACGAGAAGCAGGACTCCAACGCGCCGGACCTGGAGGTCGTACTCCTGGGCGGCCGTCCGATCCGTGAACCGATGGCGCACTACGGCCCCTTCGTGATGAACACCCGCGAGGAGCTGCAGCAGGCGTTCGAGGACTTCCAGAAGGGGCGCCTGGGGACGGTCCCGGCGGTGCACGGAATGACTGAGGGCGGGCTGTAGGTCCGGTACGGCACGACGCAGGCCCGAAGCCGCAATCTTGTCTTGCGGCTTCGGGCCTGTCCTGTGAGCGCGCTGCGGTCTCGTCGCCACTCTCCGCCTGCGGGAACGCTGAGACTGTGCTTCTGGAGCACAGTCTCAGCACGCTCGAAGTCGGGCGGACTGCGTCGTCCTACTCCGGCGTCTCGCCGGGGGGCTCGTGGAGTTCGAACCAGATGCTTTTGCCTTCGCCCCGGGGGTCGACTCCCCACAGGTCCGCGAGGAGTTCGATCAGCATCAGGCCCCGGCCGGAGGAGGCCAGTTCGCCGGGGCGGCGTTTGTGCGGGAGGTCGTCGCTGGTGTCGGTGACCTCGATGCGCATCCGGCGGGCGCCCGCCTCGCCGTGGACCTCCGCGAGGAGCAGTGCGTCCGCGTCGGTGTGGACCAGGACGTTCGTCAGCATCTCCGACAGCAGCAGGACCGCGGAGTCGACCTGGTCGGCCGAGGACCAGTCGTGCAGCAGTTCGCGCAGGTGCTGGCGGGCGAAGCCGACGCGTTGCGGTTCCGCCTGGGCCACCGAGAGCATCGTGCGGCGGACCGCCGGCCGTGGGGTGAAGGTGCCGCCGTGGTCGCGGCTCTCGCCCTGCCGGGACAGCAGCAGGACCGCGATGTCGTCCTCGCGGCGGTCGGCCAGGGGGCCGGGGGTGTGGTGGGAGGAGGGGCCGTGGACTGCCTGGACCAGGGCGTCGGCGAGTTCCTCCAGGTCGCCGTCGTGGGTCTCCAGGATGGTGCGGATGCGCTTCCAGCCCGTCTCGAAGTCGTGGCCGCCGGTCTCGATCAGGCCGTCGGTGCAGAGCATGAGCGTTTCGCCGGGCTCCAGGACGATCCGGGTCGTGGGGTAGTCGGCGTCCGGGTCGATGCCGAGGGGGAGGCCGCCGTCCGTGCGGCGGGCCAGGACCGTGCCGTCGGTCATGCGGATCGCCGGCTCGGGATGGCCGGCCCGGGCCACCTCCAGGACGCCGGTCTCCGGGTCGGCCTCGACGTAGAGGCAGGTCGCGAACCTCGGGTCGGTGGGGTCCCCGTCACCGATGGAGCCGTACGTCATGCCGTTCAGGAAGCGCGAGGCGCGGGAGAGGACCGCGTCGGGGCGGTGGCCCTCGGAGGCGTAGGCGCGCAGGGCGATGCGGAGTTGGCCCATCAGGCCCGCCGCCCGCACGTCATGGCCTTGGACATCCCCGATGACCAGGGCGAACCGACCACCGCCCGACCCCGTCCGGGAGGTGCCTCCGGGCAGCGGGATCATGTCGTACCAGTCGCCGCCGACCTGGAGGCCGCCGCCGGTGGGGACGTAGCGGGCGGCGATGGTCATGCCCGGTATCTCCGGGCCCAGGGTGGGGAGCATGGACCGCTGGAGGCCGTCGGTCAGCTCGCGCTCCGACTCGGTCACGCCGGCGCGGGACAGGGCCTGGGCCAGCATGCGTGCCACCGTCGTCAGTACCGAGCGTTCGTCCGGTGTGAAGGCCACCGGGTAGGCGAAGCCCGCCATCCACGCGCCCATCGTGCGGCCGGACACCGTCAGGGGCAGGAACGCCCATGACTGCCGGTCGAAGTGCTGGGCGAGCGGCCAGGTGACCGGGTAGCGGGCGCGGTAGGCCTCGGGGCTGGAGAGGTAGACGGCCCGGCCCGTGCGTACGACCTCGGCGGCGGGATAGTCCGTCTCCAGGGCCATGTGGGAGAAGGGGCTCTCGTCGCCGGGCTGCTGCCCGTGGTGGCCGATGATCGTCAGGCGGTCGCCCTCGACGCCGAAGACGGCCAGGCCGTCGGGGCTGAAGCCGGGCATGGACAGGCCCGCGGCGACCCGCAGGACCTCGGCGGTCGAGCGGGCCTCGGCGAGGGCGCGGCCGGCGTCCAGCAGGAAGGCCTCGCGGGAACGTCGCCAGTCGCCGGTGACCGCGGTGCGCCCGGCGGGGGTGCCGGGCACGGGTTCGGTGACTTCCTGGAGGGTGCCGATCAGCTGGAACGACTTCTTGTCCGCGTCGTACGAGGGTTTGGAGCGACTGCGTACGGTGCGGATCACCCGGCCCAGGTTGTCCATGATCCTGATCCGGACCTCGGCGAGCGTGTCCTCGGCGACAGCGAGTCCGACGACGCTGATGATCTCGTTCCAGTCGACCGGGTGGAGACGGGCGCGTGCCTGGGCCTCCGTGAGGGTGCACCCCTCGGCGGGCAGCCCGAGCAGCCGAGCCGCCTCCGCGTCGACCGTGACCAGCTCCGTGGCGGTGTCCCAGTGCCACAGGCCGGTCGCGAGGGCGGTGAGGACTTCCCCCACGGCGGGCAGGGGCTCACCAGTGCGCATTGCCCCACTTTAAGAACAGGAGATCCCGTAGTGCCACTGTTGACCGAGTCGTAATGGTGGGGAGGGGATCTCGGGGCCCCGGTAGGCTTGGGGAAGTTTCACGTGAAACACACCCCGATCCGCGAAGGCTGGATGAACGACGATGCATCGGTACAGGTCCCACACCTGCGGCGAGCTCCGCTCCTCTGACGTCGGCACCGACGTCCGGCTGAGTGGCTGGCTGCACAATCGGCGCGACCTGGGCGGCATCCTCTTCATCGATCTGCGCGACCACTACGGCATCACGCAGCTGGTCGCCCGTCCCGGCACGCCCGCCTACGAGGCCCTCGACAAGCTGACCAAGGAGTCCACGGTCCGCGTCGACGGCAAGGTCGTCTCCCGCGGTGCCGAGAACATCAACGCGGACCTGCCCACCGGTGAGATCGAGGTCGAGGTCGGCGAGGTCGAGCTGCTCGGCGCGGCCGCCCCGCTGCCGTTCACGATCAACACCGAGGACGGGGTCAACGAGGAGCGGCGCCTGGAGTACCGCTTCCTCGACCTGCGCCGCGAGCGCATGCACAAGAACATCATGCTGCGGTCGTCGGTGATCGCCTCGATCCGCTCGAAGATGGTCGCCCTCGGCTTCAACGAGATGGCCACTCCGATCCTGTCGGCGACCTCCCCCGAGGGCGCCCGTGACTTCGTGGTCCCCTCCCGCCTGAACCCGGGCAGGTTCTACGCCCTCCCGCAGGCGCCGCAGCAGTTCAAGCAGCTGCTGATGATCTCCGGCTTCGACCGCTACTTCCAGATCGCGCCCTGCTTCCGTGACGAGGACGCGCGTGCGGACCGTTCGCCGGGCGAGTTCTACCAGCTCGACGTGGAGATGAGCTTCGTCGAGCAGGAGGATGTCTTCCAGCCGATCGAGCGGCTCATGACGGAGCTGTTCGAGGAGTTCGGCAACGGGCGCCAGGTGACGTCCCCGTTCCCGCGGATCCCGTTCCGCGAGTCGATGCTGAAGTACGGCTCCGACAAGCCGGACCTGCGCGCGCAGCTGGAGCTCGTGGACATCACCGATGTCTTCGAGGGCTCGGAGTTCAAGGCCTTCGCCGGCAAGCACGTGCGGGCCCTTGCGGTGCCGGACGTGTCCGCGCAGCCGCGGAAGTTCTTCGACCAGCTCGGCGACTACGCGGTCTCGCAGGGCGCGAAGGGCCTGGCCTGGGTGCGGGTGGCCGAGGACGGTTCCCTGTCCGGCCCGATCGCCAAGTTCCTCACCGAGGAGAACGTCGCCGAGCTGACCAAGCGCCTGTCGCTGGCCGCCGGTCACGCGGTGTTCTTCGGCGCGGGCGAGTTCGACGAGGTCTCGAAGATCATGGGCGCGGTGCGGGTCGAGGCCGCCAAGCGTGCCGGGCACTTCGAGGAGGGCGTCTTCCGGTTCTGCTGGGTCGTCGACTTCCCGATGTACGAGAAGGACGAGGAGACGGGCGCGATCGACTTCTCGCACAACCCGTTCTCGATGCCGCAGGGCGGTCTGGAGGCCCTGGAGACCCAGGACCCGCTGGACATCCTGGGCTGGCAGTACGACATCGTGTGCAACGGCGTCGAGCTGTCCTCCGGCGCGATCCGGAACCACGAGCCCGACATCATGCTGAAGGCCTTCGAGATCGCGGGTTACGACCGCGAGACCGTCGAGGAGAAGTTCGCGGGCATGCTGCGCGCGTTCCGCTTCGGCGCCCCGCCGCACGGCGGCATCGCCCCCGGCGTCGACCGCATCGTCATGCTGCTGGCCGACGAGCCCAACATCCGCGAGACCATCTCCTTCCCGCTCAACGGCAACGCCCAGGACCTGATGATGGGCGCGCCGACGGAGCTGGAGGAGGCCCGGCTGAGGGAGCTGCACCTGTCGGTGCGCAAGCCGCAGCCGAAGTAGGCGCCAGGCTGACAGTGGCTCGGAACCGACGTCGGTTCCGAGCCACTTCGCTTTTCACAGCTTCCTCCGATGTTCCTGCCAGGATTCCTACCTCTACGGTCCATGGACATGACAGGACATCAGAAAGCTGACGACACAGGGCAGTTGAGGCGCCGGACGGTCCTGGCGGCCGGCGGTGTGACGGTGACCGCGGTGGGGGTGGGCGGCGCCTTCACCGCGACCGCGAACGCCGGCACCGACGCGAACGCCTTCGTGGGCGGGGAGACGGCCGACGCGAAAGAGGCCTGCTACAGGCTGACTTCGGAGACCACCGAGGGGCCGTACTACATCGACGCGGACAAGATCCGCCGGGACATCACCGAGGACCGGGAGGGCATTCCGCTCACCCTGGACCTCAAGGTGATCGACACGGAGACGTGCAGGCCGGTCCGGAACGCGGCCGTGGACATCTGGCACTGCGACGCGGTGGGCGTCTACTCCGGGTACGAGGCCCAGGGCAACGGCGGCGGAGGCGGCCCCGCACCCACGGGAGCGCCGCCCACCGGGACGCCCACCGGCACGCCGACCGGCGTTCCCACCGGTCCTCCCCCGGGCGGCGGCCACCAGGAACCCACCGACGACACCCGCTATCTGCGTGGCACCTGGCGCACCGACAAGCACGGACACGTCGTCTTCCGGACCGTCTTCCCGGGCTGGTACCGGGGCCGCTGCGTCCACATCCACACCAAGGTGCATGTGGGCGGCAAGTGGACGGACGCGGGTTACGAGGGCGGACACACCTGCCACACCGGCCAGTTCTTCTTCGACGAGGAGTCGGTCCTGGCCTCGGCGGAGGTGGAACCGTACGCCTCCAATCCCGTCGAGCGCACCACGCTCACCGAGGACATGATCTACGACCAGAGCGGTACGACGGGCGGCTTGCTGAAGCTGAAGTACAACAAGAGGAACATCGCCAGGGGGGTCGTGGGCTCCCTCACGATGGGCGTCGACCCGGACGCGACGAACGACAACTCGGCGACGTAGCCCTCGGGTTCTCGCGGTCGCCGTCTCGGCGGCCGAGGACCAGACCCCTTCGCGGCCGTCATGGACATCCCATGGCGGCCGCACAGGTTCCTCGGTGCGTCCGCATAGCGGCGAGGCGTGTCATGGCGGGCAGGAGGTCGCGTTGACCTGCTGGTCCGCTGACACGCTGGAGGAAGCGATGGGGTTCATGGTGTTGCTCGCACTGGTGCTGATTGCCGGGGCGGCTGTCGCGGTGGCCGCGCAGCGGCGTGCGGCCGGAGGAGCCGGGGTGGTTCCGCTCCCGCCCGTGGACGCCTTCGACGCCCGGGCCGAGGCCGAGCGATGGGTCGAGCGGCTCGGCGGAGGTCTGTCCACGCTGGACGCGGGCGGGGACAAGGCGGCGGACCAGGCACTGACCGACGCGAACGAGCGGTACCGGGCCGCGCAGGGGCAACTCGTCGCCGCCGGGACGCCCGCGCAGTACGCGATGGTGACGCAGACCGCCATAGAGGGCCTCTACTACATCCGCGGCGCCCGTACCGCCCTCGGCCTCGATCCCGGCCCCGCCCTGCCGGACCTCGGGACGGCCACGGTCACCGCCCGGGACGGCCGGGTCACCGTCGACGAGCGGACGTACGCCGTCTCCGACCGTCCGGGCGGGGCGACGCCGTACTACTACCCCGGCGGGGTCGTGGGAGGGCGGCGGGTCCCGGGCGGCTGGTACAGCCGGCCCTGGTGGAAGACGGCGCTGGTGGCCGGGGCGGCGGGAGCGGGCGGCATGCTGCTCGCCGACGCGCTGTCCGACGGGTTCCACCATCACGGGCCCGGCGGCGGCCCGTTCGGCGGACCGGGCGGATTCGACGGCACCTTCTGAGCCGGAGTTGGAGCCGGAGTTGCGGCCGGAGCCGGGCCGGTGGCCGTGGAAACTCGGTCGAAGGTCACGGCAACCCTACGGAGGCCAGCGGCAACTGAGGGGGCGTAAGGCCTTTCACGAGGGCTTCACACCCCGCTCACCTCGTACAACTCCGTAAGGACTTCCCTGTGGCTTCCCCCTCCCACCGCCGGTCCCTCCGCACCCGCCGCGCCCTGGTCGTCTCCGCCGCCGTGGTGGCGGCCGGTGTCGGTGCCGGGGTCGTCGTGATGAACGCGAACGCCCAGCCGGTGGACCTGTTCCACCAGACGCTCGCCGCGAAGGACGGCTGGGCGTCCTCCGGGACCGGCACGACCGGCGGCACGAAGGCCGACGCGGCGCACACCTTCACCGTCTCCACGCGGGCGCAGCTCGTGAAGGCGCTGGGGTCCGCGTCCGACACCACCCCGCGGATCATCAAGGTCAAGGGCACCATCGACGCCAACACGGACGCCGCAGGCAAGAAGCTGACGTGCGCCAACTACGCGTCGGGGACGGGCTATTCGCTGACGTCGTACCTGAAGGCGTTCGACCCGGCGACCTACGGCCGCTCGAAGCTTCCGTCGGGCGCACAGGAGACCGCTCGTGCCGCCGCGCAGAAGAAGCAGGCCGCGAACATCGTCTTCAAGGTGCCCGCGAACACCACCGTGGTGGGAGTTCCGGGCACGAAGGCCGGGATCACCGGCGGCATGCTCCAGATCCAGAACGTCAACAACGTCATCGTCCGCAACCTCGCCTTCTCCCGCACCGAGGACTGCTTCCCGCAGTGGGACCCGACGGACGGCGACACGGGCAACTGGAACTCCAACTACGACTCCGTGACCCTGCGCGGCGCCACCCATGTCTGGGCGGACCACAACTCGTTCACGGACGCGCCGCACCTGGACTCGGCGAACCCGAAGTACTTCGGCCGCGAGTACCAGATCCACGACGGGGCGCTGGACATCACCAAGAGCTCGGACCTGGTGACCGTCTCCCGCAACCAGTTCACCAACCACGACAAGACGATGCTGATCGGCAGCAGCGACAGCGAGCCGGGCGGCAAGCTGAGGGTCTCGATCCACCACAACGTGTGGAAGGGCATCGTCCAGCGGGCGCCCCTGTCCCGCGTGGGCCAGATCCACATCTATAACAACTACTACGACGTGACGGCCCTGAACGGCTACGCGCTGCAGTACAGCATCAACTCCCGCGCCAAGGCCCAGGTCGTCGCCGCGGACAACTACTGGAAGGTCCCGTCCACGGTCAAGGTGTCCAAGATCCTCAGCGGTGACGGCACGGGCGCGATCGCGGGCACCGGCAACGAGGTCAACGGCACGGTGACGAACCTGGTCGCCGCGTACAACGCCGCGTCCTCGAAGGACCTGAAGACCACGGTCAACTGGACGCCGACGCTGACGGCGGGCCTGGAGACCTCAGCGGCCGCGGTGAAGAGCCTCCCGACGTCCCTCGCCACGACGACCGGCGCGGGGGTGCTCAAGTAGCACACGAGACATACGAGACATACGAGACACGCGAGGGCCGGGTGACCACGAGCCCCCGGCCCTCGCGTACCGGGGCGGCACCCGGCCGCCCCGCTCAGGTGTCGTAGGACCCGTCCCACGGTTCCGCGAAGGCGAGGCGGTCCGGGTAGAGCTCCGCCCACTGCTCGCCCTCGTCCTCCCGGATCACCAGGCCGAAGCGCACGCCCTCGTGGGTGACGCTGAAGGGCCGGATCGCGATGTCCGTGTAGGAACGCCGGGGCAGGCTGCGCAGCAGGGTCGCGCGATGGATCTGGGCGCGGGTCAGCGGCGCGGCGGCACCCTGCGGGTCACGCTGCTGGTCCGCCCAGGTGCCCGCACACCAGATGTCCGAGTCGCGGTAATTGCCCTCCGCGTCGAAGGTGTGCAGCACCGCATAGAGGCGTTTCTGCTCTTCCCAGCCTTCTTCGAGGTGGAACCCCTCGGGGAAGGCATAGGTGATCGACGCCAGGAACTGACCCTCCGCATACCGCCCGATCGTCTCGGTGCGGTGCCTCGGCTCGTAGGCGACAGGAATGACACCGGGCACGGCCATGGCGCAAACCATACGGCTTGGCGGGGACACGTCGATGCCCGGGTCGGTATCCGGACTGCTCGGGGGCGGCACCTTCCTCGGAGGGCGCTCAGCGCTTTTCGCCGGGCCCGCTGTCGTAATGGGGCAGATCGTCCGTGGAGATGGTCCAGTCGGCGATGGTGACGTCCTCGCCGTAGACGAAGTCCTTGCGGGTGGCGTAGCGGGGTCCGTCGGGGGTGGGGTGGATGTCGGTGAGGACGGCGCCGGTGCCGGTGCGGGGGTCGAAGATCGCGTAGACCGGGATGCCGATCAGGGGGTAGTCGCGGACCTTGGAGACCCAGTCGTTGTCCGGATTGGAACGCGAGACGATTTCCACGGCGGCGACGAGCGAGCGGGCATCGAAGGAGCCGTCCCCCTCCATCTCGGCCTCGCTGATCACCATCACATCGGGGCGACGCATGACTCCCTCCGGTTCGTCTTCGACATCGGGTTCACCCGTGTGAGCCACGAGCGCCTCCGGCATCACCTTCTCCAGGCGTTTGCGGACGCGCAGCACGGTGAGCTCGTGCGGCTTGGAGGGCGACATCATGTCGAGGACGATCCCTTCCTTGGTGATCTCGAACTTGCCGGGAAGGGTGTCGTCCGTGGAATGCACGAAGTCCCGCATGGCCCGGTAGAGGTGGGAGGCGCCCTGCCGCGCGGCGTCCGGTGCGATGGTCATGGCGCTCGCTCCTCGTCTGTGCCCAGGGGCAAGGATCGTCGCTTTCATGCTAGGTGCCTTCAGCAAGATCGGATCGGCAGTCGCGGCAACGGCCGGGGGCCGGGGCGCGGAAGGGGCGGTCGCAGCCGTCGCAGTTCTGGAAGGGCTGTCTGGGTTCCGGGGCCCGTGGGGCAGGGGGTCGGAGCGGGGGCAGCGGCGGTAGCTGGGCGGTCAGGCGGTGGGCCAGGAAGGCGGCCGGCCGGATCAGGGGTTCCACCGGCAGGTTCTCGGCGAGGGCGTGGCGTACGGCCGTGGGAGTGAGGTCGCGTTCCAGCCAGGCGGCGACGCCGGGGGCGAGGTGTTCGGCGTCGGTGGCGGAGAGGAGGAGACGGGGGTCGAGGCGGCGGAGGCCGGCGAGGACATCGAGGGCCGTCTGGAGGAGGGCGGGCGAGGTGTATCCGGGCTGCGGTACGGCGGGGAGGAGCTTCCTGCGGGGAGGCGGCTTTTCCGGGGCAGGGCGACGGGTCCGCCCGCTGGTGCTCTCGGCGGCGGCGCCGGTCCGGTGTCCGGGCCGGCGGCGCCGGTCCGGTGTCCGGGCCGGTTGCGGGAGACCGTGCGCGTGACGACCTGGCCGGTGGACGTGCGGTGGCGGCTACGGCTCAGGTAGCCGTGCGCTTCGAGCTCGCGCAGGGCGGCGGCGATACGGGTGGGGCCCTCGGGGAACCGGTCGGCGAGGGTCTTGATGTCGACGGCGGTGCCCTGCCGCAGTGCTGGTGAAGGCGGCGACGACTGTCACGAGGACGAGCAGCCCGATCACTCCGCCGCGCGCGGTGTCCGGTGCCACGTCCCACTTCTGGTAGCCGACGAAGAGGAGCAGAGCCGCACTGACCAGTGCGGTGGCGAGCGTCTGGTAGAGCGTGAGGAAGCGGTGCGCGTTCTCGTTCACCGCGTGGATCTGCTGGAGGATGTACCGGTATCGCTCCAGCGCGAACTCATTGCGAACCGAAGCCGTTTCTGGCCTGGTCTCTCCCGGTGCCGCCATCGCCCCCCCGTCCGATTCAGCAGCATAGGCAACTCACCTTTGCCCGGCGCTGGTTTCGTCGACACTTCTGAACCAGGACTGGAACGTCGGGGAGTCACTCGTCGCGGGCGCTACGGCCGCCAGGCGGCGAGCACGTCCCGTGGTCCCCACACCAGTCCGACGTCTCTGGCTTTCACCGCGGACGTCGTTCCTGTCAGGGACACGACGGCCACATTGGCGATGTCGGAGATGAAACCGGGGATCTCCGAGGCGCCTTGGGTCAGGGCGGTCAGGTCTGCCTGATCGAAGGGTGCGGTCAGCCACTTCACGGATCCCGCGAAGTGCACGGTCCCGGCCACGGGTGCGCGATCGGCGCCGACGAGGTCGACCTCTGGTGCGAACTGCCGGTTCCACCAGCCGCCGACGACTTCGGTGTCCGGCCAGGGGAAGTCCCCGGACGCGGCGGCGAGTTCCAGTGCCTGGCGGATCATGGGCTCGACAGCACGGCCCCGCCAGGCCGCCCACCGTCGCTCTACCACGCGGTACGCGGCTTCGGAACGACCGCGTCTGGACAGCTCCTGCGCGGAGCGCGTGGCAGCCAGATAGAGGCGTAGGTTGCTGTCGGCCACACGGTAGAGGGCGGGCTTGCCGGGCTTGGTGGAGAGAGGCGCGTCCGAGGCGAGGACCCGCTTCTCCTCGGTGAGGCGGCGGAGCAGGGGGGACAGTACCCCCGATGGCAGCGCGCCGCTCTGGCTTCCCGCGGTCGCGGCGATGTTGGCGTGCGTACGGTCGCCGCTGCCCACCGCCTCCAGGACCCGCCGGGACTGGTCGGGTGCCGGGAACTCGGCCATCAGCGCGGCCTCCGGCACACCGAACAGGGGCGAGGCCGGGTCGGCGCATTCGGACTTGATGAAGTCGAGCGCCGGGGTGCCGTGCGGCCAGGCGCGCAGAATCCCCGGAAGGCCGCCGGAGACGAGGTGCGCGTCGATGGAGTCGGCCGCTTCCAGGCCCAGCGCGTCGCCCGTCTCCGCCGGATTCAACGGGCCGAGGGTGAGGCTGTCGGCTCGTCCGTAGAAGGGGCGGTCGTACGCCGTGAACCGTTCCATCATGTGCAGATCGCTGCCGAGCAGGAGAAGAAGCACGGGTCGGCCGGACAGTAGCCGGTCCCACGCGGTCTGTAGCGCGCCGTCGAACACGGGATCCTGCTCGGCGAGCCAGGGCAGTTCGTCGAGCACGACGACGCTGGGAGAGTCCGGCAGCAGGGCGGCCAGGGTGCGCAGGGCATCCGGCCAGTTGGTGGGGGCGGTCCGGGGCACGATTTCCCGGTCGGCGGGGAGCGAGGACTCGCTCAGCTCCGTCATGAAGTCGGCGATGCCCTCCAAGGGCGAAGCGCCCTTGGTCGCGGTGAAGAAGACGTACGGTCGGCCCGCGCGGTCGCAGAACTCCTGCACGAGCCGGGACTTCCCGACCTGACGGCGCCCTCTGATGGCGACCGCAACGCCGGCCCCGTCAGCGGTGACGCGGGCGAGGCGTTTGTGGAGGAGAGCCAGCTCGGTTTCACGGCCTACGAAGGGGCTGGGCATCGTCGGCAACTCCCCGAGGTTAGGTAGACTCAATCTATGTAGATTCTATCTACCTAACCTCGGATCTCGCCCGCCTTATGCGGCGGGCGTGCCGCCGAAGCGCTCCTTGTAGTTCTCCAGGTCCTCGTCCGTGAGCTTGGCGAAGAGGACCGGGGGGACCGTGAAGGGGGTGCCGGCGGGGACGGCGGTGAGGGCGCGGGCCTCGTCGGCCGTGACCCAGGCCGCCGTGTCGTCGGCCAGTGCGAACGCCTCGCGCATGATCTTCGCCGTCGTCGGGATGAAGGGCTCCGAGACCACCGCGTACAGGTGGATCAGGTTCATCGCGGTGCGCAGGGTCAGCGCGGCTGCGGGCTGGTCGGTCTTGATCTCCAGCCAGGGGGCCTTCTCCTCCAGGTAGGAGTTGCCGGCCGACCACAGGGCGCGCAGCGCGGCCGCCGCCTTGCGGAACTGGAGCGCCTCCATCTGGGACTCGTACTCGGCGAGCAGGCGGGCGATCTCCTCGCCCAGCTTGGTCTCCGCCTCGCCGGGCTCGCTGCCCGCCGGGACCTCGTCGCCGAAGCGCTTCTTGGAGAAGGACAGGACGCGGTTGACGAAGTTGCCGAGGGTGTCGGCCAAGTCCTTGTTCACCGTCGCGGTGAAGTGCTCCCAGGTGAAGGACGAGTCGTCCGACTCGGGGGCGTTGGCGATGAGGAAGTAGCGCCAGTAGTCGGCCGGGAGGATGTCCAGGGCCTGGTCGGTGAAGACGCCCCGCTTCTGGGACGTGGAGAACTTCCCGCCGTAGTACGTCAGCCAGTTGAAGGCCTTGACGTAGTCGACCTTCTTCCACGGCTCGCGCACGCCGAGCTCGGTCGCCGGGAACATCACCGTGTGGAACGGGACGTTGTCCTTCGCCATGAACTCCGTGTAGCGGACGGGGTTCTCGCCCGCGTCCGACTCGTACCACCAGGACTTCCAGTCCCGGTTCTCCGGGTCGAGGTCCGACCACTCCTTCGTCGCGCCGATGTACTCGATCGGGGCGTCGAACCAGACGTAGAAGACCTTGCCCTCCGCCGCCAGCTCGGGCCACGTGTCGGACGGGACCGGGACGCCCCAGTCCAGGTCACGGGTGATCGCGCGGTCGTGGAGGCCCTCGGTCAGCCACTTGCGGGCGATGGAGGAGGCCAGCTGCGGCCAGTCGTCCTCGTGCCGGGAGACCCACTCCTCGACCTCGTGCTGCAGCTTGGACTGGAGGAGGAAGAGGTGCTTGGTCTCCCTCACTTCGAGATCCGTGCTGCCCGAGATCGCCGAGCGGGGCTCGATCAGGTCCGTGGGGTCGAGCACGCGCGTGCAGTTCTCGCACTGGTCGCCGCGGGCCTTGTCGTAGCCGCAGTGGGGGCAGGTGCCCTCGACATAGCGGTCCGGGAGGAAACGGCCGTCGGTGGGCGAGTAGACCTGACGGATCGCGCGCTCCTCGATGAAGCCGTTCTCGTTCAGGCGGCGCGCGAAGTGCTGGGTGATCTCGACGTTCTGCTCGCTTGAGCTGCGGCCGAAGTAGTCGAAGGCCAGCGCGAAGCCGTCGTAGACGGCCTTCTGGGCGTCGTGGGCCTGCGCGCAGAACTCGGCGACCGGGATGCCCTGCTCCTTGGCCGCCAGTTCGGCGGGGGTGCCGTGCTCGTCCGTCGCGCAGATGTAGAGGACCTCGTGGCCGCGCTGGCGGAGGTACCGGGAGTAGACGTCCGCCGGGAGCATGGACCCCACCATGTTGCCCAGGTGCTTGATCCCGTTGATGTACGGAAGGGCGCTGGTGATGAGGTGTCGAGCCATCGGGGGCTGCTCCCAGGTCGCTGCGTGCGGTGACGGATGGTGATTCCGGCTGCTTGGCCGAGCCGTCGTACGAACTCTGAAATCGTAGTCGACCGGGACGAGCACGAGGACCTGTAATATATCTCCGACCTGGCTCGCGTATATAAGGAGGTCCTTCATGTCGAAACTGCTCATCGAGGTCGACGACGAGGCTCTGGCGGAAGCCCAGCTCCTGCTCGGCACGAAGACCAAGAAGGACACCGTCAACACCGCGCTGCTGGAGGTCGCCAAGCGGCGCAGCCGGGCCATAGCGCTGGCCAAGCTCCGTGAGAGGGGGGCGCGCGGCGACTTCGACATCCTCCTGGACAAGAGGAACTACCGCCGGTGAGTGATGTCTCGTACCTGGTCGACACCTCGGCTGCCGTGCGCCTGCTCAGCAGCGACGCGTGCGACGAGCAGTGGGGGCCGGTTCTCGACAACGGGCTGGTCGCGCTCTGCGATCTGACCGAGCTGGAGATCCTCTTCTCCGCGCGCGGAGAAGAGGATCGTGAAGGCATCCAGGAGGAGCTGCGGCAACTGTTCAGCTGGACCCTCATGCCCGACGGCATCTATCAGCGCGCCCGCGAGGTTCAGCAGCTCCTCACCGACAACGGTGAGCACCGCTCGGCCGGACCGGTCGACCTGCTCCTCGCCGCCACGGCCGAGCTGTCGGGTCTGACCCTGCTCCACCACGACCGGGACTTCGAGACGGTCGCCGGGCACACGGGCCAGTCGACCGCCTGGCTGGCCGAACCCGAGGCCTGAGCTCGCTGCGGGGTTCCGGCTATCGAACGCTTGCCCAGTGCTCCACCCTTCAGGGTGGAGGTGTAGGGCATCCTCGCCATAGCGGCCCGGAGGGGTGCGGCATCAGGGCTAGGATCGCCTTGTCGGATAACGGAGTTGTCCGACCTATCGCCGGACGGGCGGAAAGTGACGCCTGTGGAGGCCCATGTAAGACCGGCTCCCGTAAGGGGGCAGGCAAGGGCTTGTGAAGCAGGAACCCGAGGTGGCATCGCGTAGCGGTGCGGACCGGAATCGTCTGCGTTCACGCAGGCGAGGGCGTCAAGCGCTCGGCTTCTCCTCCAGGCGCGGGAAGAGCACCGCGCCCTTCGTGACGGTCGCGCCGGGGCGGAGCCGGCCCCACTCGCCCGCTTCCTGGATCCTCTGGTCCGCGAGGGTGCCCAGGGAGGCCTCCGCGCCGAGGGAGTCCCAGAGCCTGCGGGAGGTGCCCGGCATGACCGGGTTGAGGAGGACCGCCACCGCGCGGAGCGACTCCGCGGCCGTGTAGAGGATGGTCGCGAGGCGGGCCCCGCCCTCGGTTGAGTCGTCCTTGGCCACCTTCCACGGTTCCTGTTCCGTGAGGTAGCCGTTGACCTGCTTCACGAAGTCGAAGACGGCGAGGATGCCGCCCTGGAAGTCGAGGTCGTCGCCGATCCGGCGGTCCGCTTCGGTGACGGCCCGCGACAGCCCGGCCTGGATCGCCTTCTCGGCAGGGCCCGCCGCCGTCGCCTCCGGCAGCGCGCCGCCGAAGTACTTTCCCACCATCGCGGCCACGCGTGACGCCAGGTTGCCGTAGTCGTTCGCCAGCTCGCTCGTGTACCGGGCCGAGAAGTCCTCCCAGGAGAACGAGCCGTCCTGGCCGAACGCGATCGCGCGCAGGAAGTACCAGCGGTACGCGTCCACGCCGAAGTGGGAGGTCAGGTCCTGCGGCTTGATGCCCGTCAGGTTCGACTTGGACATCTTCTCGCCGCCGACCATCAGCCAGCCGTTGGCCGCGATCCTGCCGGGCAGTGGGAGGCCCTGCGCCATCAGCATCGCGGGCCAGATGATCGCGTGGAAGCGGAGGATGTCCTTGCCGACGAGGTGGACGTCGGCGGGGAAGGTGTTCCCGAACTTCTCCGGGTTCTCGTTGTAGCCGACCGCCGTCGCGTAGTTCAGCAGGGCGTCGATCCACACGTAGATGACGTGCTTGTCGTCGAAGGGGACCGGGACGCCCCAGTCGAAGGTGGAGCGCGAGATGGAAAGGTCCTGGAGGCCCTGGCGTACGAAGTTCACGACCTCGTTGCGCGCCGACTCGGGCTGGATGAAGCCCGGGTTCTCCTCGTAGTGGGCGAGGAGCCGGTCGCCGTACTCGCTCAGCCTGAAGAAGTAGTTCTCTTCCTTGAGGAGCTCGACCGGCCTCTTGTGGATGGCGCACAGCTGCGTACCGTCCTCGGCCTCGACGAGATCGCCGGGAAGCTTGTACTCCTCGCAGCCGACGCAGTACGGGCCCTCGTAGCCGCCCTTGTAGATCTCGCCCTTGTCGTGGAGGTCCTGGACGAACTCCCGGACACGGTCCGTGTGGCGCTTCTCCGTGGTGCGGATGAAATCGTCGTTGGCGATCTCGAGGTGCTCCCAGAGGGGCTTCCAGGCTTCGTCGACGAGCCTGTCCGCCCACTCCTGCGGGCTGACGCCGTTCGCCTCGGCGGTTCGCATGATCTTCTGACCGTGCTCGTCGGTGCCGGTGAGGAACCACACCCTCTCGCCGCGCTGACGGTGCCAGCGGGTGAGTACGTCGCCTGCGACGGTCGTATAGGCGTGGCCCAGGTGAGGAGCGTCGTTGACGTAGTAGATGGGGGTGGAGACGTAGTACGCCTTCTCGGTCTGCTGCTCGGATCCGGTCGCCGCCATGGCGGAAGCGTAGTGGCGGGACGGGGACGGGGCCCGGAGTTTTTCCGGGCCCCGTCGTGTGCTGCCGTGTCTGTCAGGGGCGCCAGTTCGCCAGGATGCCCTCGTAGATCTCCGCGTCCGTGAGTTCCTTCGGGGTCTCGCCCGCGAGGAAGTGGGACGTGTTCGCGAGCTTGAGCTTGCGGAGGTAGTCGAAGGCCTTGTTCTCCGGGTCACCGAAGGCCACGAAGGAGAAGAAGACGGTCGGGTGGGTCTTCGCCGCCTCCGTGAGGGCCTGGGTGGCGGGGGTCTTCGCGTCCGGGGCGCCGTCGGTCTGGAAGACGACCAGGGCGGGGGTGTCCGGGGACTCCTTGGTGTGGTGCGCGAGGACCTCTTCGACGGCCACGTGGTAGCTGGTACGGCCCATGCGGCCGAGGCCGGCGTGGAGGTCGTCGATCTTGTTCTCGTGGCCGGTGAGCGTGAGTTCGCCGGTGCCGTCGAGTTCGGTGGAGAAGAAGACGACGTGGACCTTCGCGGCCGGGTCCAGGTGGGCGGCGAGGGCGAGGGTCTGCTCACCGAGGGCCTGGGCGGAGCCGTCCTTGTAGTACGGGCGCATGCTCGCGGAACGGTCCAGGACCAGGTAGGTGGTCGCGGTGGTCCCGGTGAGCTTGTGGGTGGCGAGGGTGGTGGCGGCGGCCTCGTAGGCGCTGCGGAGGGTGGGGGGTACGGTGACCGACCGGCTTTCGGCCGAGTCGTCGTCGTTCCCACCCGCACCAACCGTGACGGTCTCGTCGGCAGCCGCGAGTACGTCGTCCGCTGCCGCGGGGGTGGAGGGTTTGGTGGATGCGGTGGCCGGTTCCGGTTCCACCTCCACCTCCGGCTCGGGGGCGACATCGGCGACCGGCTCCGGTTCCGGCTGTGCCTCCGGCTCGGGCTCCGGCGCGGGCTCCGGTTCCACGACGGTCTCGGCCTCCGCCTCGGGAGCGGTCTCGGCGACCGGTTCCGGCTCGGCCTCCGGCTCGGGGCCGGCCTCGGCGACCGGCTCGGCCTCTTCGGTGGCGACCGGGTCGGGAGCAGCCTCGGTCACCGCGTCGGAAGTCGATGCCGGTACGGGCTCGACGGTGGCCTCGGCAGCCGGCTCGGGCTCGGGCTCGGGAGCAGCCTCGGTCACCGCGTCGGGGGCGGGCGTCGGCTCGGGCTCGACGGTCGGCTCCGGCTCCGGCTCGACCGTGGCCTCAGCGGCCGGCGCCGGTTCTTCAGCCGCCGGCTCCTCCACGGCCGTGTCCTCCGACACCGGCTCCGCTGCGAGGGCCTCGGGCTCCGCCACCGGCTCCGCTGCGGTGGCCTCGGGCTCTGGCGTCGGCTTCTCGGCGGGAGCCTCGGGCTCTGCCGTCGGCTTCGTTGTGGTCGGAGTTTCTGTCGAAGACGTCTGCTTCGGGACCGCCACGTTGTCGAAGGCGGCCGCGACCAGATCGTGTTCGTCATCGGTGGAAGTGGACGGCGTGGCGGAGCGGGGCTCCGGGACCGTGGCCTTTGCAGGAGCCGGTTCCGGGGCCGTAACCGTGGCTGTCGGCGGAGTCGGCTCGGCCGCCGGGGACGGGAGCTTCGGTTCCGTCTCCTGCGAAGGAGTCGTCTCCGCACCCTCTGCCTCGGTGGCAGCGCCCTTGCGTGATCGGCCGCCGAACGCGTTCCGCAGGAGAGTGAGAATGCCCATGTGCGCAACCCTTCGCATGAGTTGAAGCCCGTCAATCCCTGGCCAGGACGGACACGTAAGGTTAGCGGCCCCGAATCGCGATCTTGGTCAGGGGCAGGTGACAGAGCGCTCGGCGTCAAGGTCTACTTCCGGACTTCACTCCCGAGCGCCCCGAACTCACGTGGGTGCCGCGATCGCTCTCGCTGCTGCCACCTCTTGCCTCAGTGGCTCCAGGACGCTGCCCGCAGGGCCCGTCAGGTCCGTGCGGACCGCGTAGAGCACGTCCACCTTCCGCAGGCCCTCCGCCAGCTCCCGGAGCTGGAGCGTCACCTGTTCCACCTCCGCGGCGGACGGTCCGGGTGCCCCGTGCCGTACCCGCACCCTCGCCGCCGTCGTCGCGTCCACGATGCGTTCCACCGCCACGACCAACGGCCACCAGGCCGCCGCCCGCCGTCCTGTGGGCGGCGGTTCGGTCAGGGCTCGCTGGAACTCGGTGCGGACGGTGGACAGGTCGCGGTAGAGGCGGCGGCGTGCGCGGGCGCGGGCCGCCGGTTCGACGGAGGGCCCGAACGCGGACTCCACGTACGCCGCCGTGTCCGCCACCGCGTTCGCCAGGCGGTCGCCCACGCGGGTGTGCCAGCTCTCGGGCCACAGCAGGTAGCCGGCGACCAGGGCGATGCCGCAGCCCATCAGGGAGTCGAGGAGCCGGGGCATGAGCAGGGCCGTGCCCTGGTGGTTCAGGACGTCCGACAGCAGGAGGATCACCGGGGTGATGGCCGCCGTCTGGTAGCCGTACCCGCGCGGGGTCAGGGAAGGGATGAGGGGGGCCAGGAGCAGCATCGCCGGGACGTCCCACCAGCCGCGCGGTACCTCCGAGAGGACCGCCGCCGCGACCACCAGCCCGGCCACCGTGCCGAGCGCCCGCAGCAGTGCCCGGGAGAACACCGAGCCGAAGTCCGGCTTGAGGACGAAGGTGATGGTCAGCGCCACCCAGTAGGAGCGGGGGACGGGGACGATCGAGACCAGTGCCTGGGCCAGGCCGATGCACAGGGCCAGGCGCAGGCCGTAGCGCCAGGACCCCGCCGACAGGGCCACGTTGCGGGCGGCGCGGGCGGCTCGTACGCCGAGCGCGGCCGGGCGGCCCAGGCGGTCGTCGATGCCGCGGGGGTCCACGTCGGGTACGGCGACGACCTCGGCGGCGTGCCGCAGGGCGTGGTCGACGGCTCGCGCGGTCTCCGTCACGGGAACCGGGAGGTTCAGGCCCGTCGGACCCGTGTAACCGGTCTCCACCGCGTGCGCGAGATGCCGGACCGCCTCCGGGATCTCCGGGGCCAGCGGTGTGCCGGACAGGTGGGCCGCGGGGGCCGCCTCCACGACCGGGGTGATCGCGTTCAACTGGGCGAGCAGCCGGGTCAGTTCGGAGCTGCGGCCGTGGTGGCGGGCGCGCCGGGCCAGGACGAGGTCGTACGACTGGTTCAGGGACTGGGTGACGGCGTGCCGCGCCTCGTCGTAGCGCGAGCGTCCGCAGGCCTCCATCAGGTCGGCCACGGTCCGGTAGGTGCCCGCGACCGCCGCCCGTTCCGGCACTCCGGACCTGAGCGGCCAGGCGAGGAGGGCCAGCAGCAGGACGAGCAGGCCGCCGCCGGTCATCAGCAGCGGGGCCAGCCACCAGTCGCCCGGCATCGGCAGGCCCGCGCCCACCACGGAGTTCAGCAGCAGGAGCAGGCCCGAGACCGAGGCGACCGCGCCGATCGTCGAGATCATCCCGGAGACGAGGGCCACGCAGGTGACGGCGATGACCGCGAGCCATCCGTGGCCGAACACCAGTGAACCGAGGGTCACGCCGAGCGCGCCGAACAGCTGGGGGATCGCGATGTTGAGGATCCGCATGCGGTAGGCGTCGGCGGTGTCGCCGATGACGCCGGACAGGGCGCCCATGGAGGCGAGGGCGCCGTACGCGGGCTGGTCGACCAAGAGGCCGATCGCCAGCGGGAGGGTCATCGCGAGGGCGGCGCGGGCCACGGCGGGGCGGTTGACGGGTGTGTGCTGGGGCTGGAGGTTCCGGACCAGCCAGTCGGGCGGAGTGAGGCCGATGCGGGACATGGGCTCATTATCGGCGCCCGGGTCATCCGGTCCCGTGCAGTGTGATGTCGACGAGGAGGGCGCGGTGGTCGGTGTCCGCCAGGTCCAGGAAGCGGGCGTCGCTCGCCGAGAAGTCCGCCGACACCAGTACGTGGTCGATCTGCGCGCCGATCGCCGGGGCCGTGCGGGCGGGCCAGGTCGGGGTGCGGTCGGAGCCGGCGAGGCGGGCCGCGTCGCGGAGGCCGGTGTCGAGGATCGCGCGGAAGGCCGCGTGGTCCTGGGAGGCGTTGAAGTCTCCGGCCAGGACGGTGGGCGTCTTGTCCACGGCAGCCGCGAAGTCCCGCAGCAGCCCCAACTCCCGGCGCCATAGGTTCAGTTGGCCGGGCAGTGGGGGCATCGGGTGGGCGAGTTGCAGCCGTACGGGGTGTCCGTGGACGTCGGCGACGGCTCCGGGCATGCCCATGGTGCTCCCGGGGATTCCGGCGGCGGGCCTCAGGGGGAAGCGGCTGAGGACGACCGACCCGGTCGAGCCGCTCCCCTCCACCGACCGCCGGTACGGATAGCGCTCGGAGAGGTACCTGCGCAGGGTGGCCGAGCAGCCGTACTCGCACTCCTCCACGAACACGACGTCCGGCTCCTCGCGGCGCACGGCGGTGACGAGGGCGTCGGTGGCCCGGCCGAACTCGACGTTCGAGGTGAGGACGCGGAAGGAGGCGAGCGCCCGGCCGTCCGGTTCGCCGCCCGTCCCGTACGGCACGATGCACCACGCCAGCAGTCCGAGGACCAGGGCCGCCCAGAGCGTCCCGGGCCACCACCGGGTGAGCAGGGCGAGGGCGAGGCCGAGTCCGGCGGGCGCCAGCAGCCACGGGAGGAAGGCGAGGAGCTGGGGGACGGGGGTGATGCCGTCCGTGTCGGCGAGCCGGCATCCGACGACCGCGCTCACGGCGGCGAAGAGCAGGGCTGCGGTCCAGATGCCGAGGCGCCGTCGGGTCACCGTGCCGAGCCTACGAGCGGGCGTCGGCCTTCGCCAGGAACTCCCCGAGGACCGCGTTGAACTCAGCCGCCTGTTCGAGGTTCGGCAGGTGCGCCGCCCCCTCGAACACGTGCAGCTCCGACTCCGGCAGCACCGCGTGCATCGCCTCCGCGTCGGCGACCGGCGTGTAGGTGTCGTCGGCGCCGACGGCCACCAGCGCCGGGACGGTGACGCGGGTCAGCAGGTCGCGGTAGTCGGGGCGGGCGGCGCGGGCGCGCAGTGCCGCGGCGGCGGCCTCGGGGCGGGTGGCCGTCATCATGCGGTGGACGTGCGCCTTGACCTCGGGGGAGGCGTACGGTGCGACCATCTTCTCCAGCACCTCGTCGGCGTACCCGCGCATGCCCTCGCGCAGCAGCCGGTCCGCCATCGCGTGCCGGAACCGCACGCCCTCGGGGGTCTCCGGCGCCGCGAACGTGTCGGCGAGGACCAGGCCCCGGATGCGGTCGGGGAAGCGCCCGTAGCAGTCCATGGCGATCTGGCCGCCCATGGACAGCCCCGCCAGCACGCACTGTCCGACGCCGAGTTCGTCCAGCAGCGCCTCGATGTCCCGGGCGAACCGCCCGAACTCCGTGACGGGGGTCGTGAGCGGTCCGGTGCCGTAGCCGCGCAGGTCGGGGGCGATCACCTGGCGGGAGGCGGAGAAGGCCTCGATCTGCGGGTGCCACATCGTGTGGTCGAAGGGGTGGCCGTGGACCAGGACCAGAGGAAGTGGCGTCATGCGGGCGACCCTAGGTCGGCCTCCCGGCTCGGGGCAATAAGATCTTTGTCCTCGGTGCAATCACAGGGGGTTCCGTTGCACGACTACCGGCGCATCGCCGACCGCATAGCCGCCGACATCACCGCCGGACGGCTCCGCCCCGGCGAACGCCTGCCCCCACAGCGGAAGTTCGCCCGCCGGCACGGGATCGCCGCGTCGACGGCGGAACGGGCCTACGGCGAACTCGTACGGCGGGGACTGGTCGTCGGCGAGGTCGGACGCGGCACCTTCGTCCGCACGGCCCCGCCCGTACGGCCCGGCAGGGGGCTCATCGAGGACGCGGGGGCGGCCGTCAACCTTGAGCTCAACTACCCCTCCGTGGAAGGCCAGTCCGAGCTCCTCACCGCCGCGCTCGCGCCCCTGCTGCGCCCCGACGTGCTGTCCGAGGCCCTCCGCCCGGCCGCCGCCACCGGCACGCCGGCCGCCCGCGAGGCCACGGCAGCCCTGCTCACCACCCCCGGCTGGCGCCCCGGCGTGGACACGGTCCTCTTCACGGGCAACGCCCGCCAGGCCGTCGCCGCCGCCCTCGCCTCCCTGGTACGGCCCGGCGGCCGGGTCGGGGTCGAGGAGCTGACGTATCCCCTGGTCAGGGAGATCGCGGCCCGGCTCGGCGTCACGCTGGTGCCGCTGGCCACGGACGAGGACGGACTGCGCCCGGACGCGGTCGTGGCCGCACACCGCACGGCTCCCCTGTCGGCCCTCTATGTGCAGCCGACCCTGCACAATCCGACCTCGGTGACGACGAGCCCCGAACGCAGACGTCAACTCGCCCACACCGTCAACGACTTGGGCCTGCCCGTCGTGGAGGACCGCATCTGGTCCTTCCTCGCCGAGGCCGACGACCCGCTCGCGGCCCACGCCCCCGCGCTCACCCACGTCGTCGACGGCCTCTCCAAGCGGGTCGCGCCCGGTCTCACCGTCGGCTTCCTCGTCGTACCGCCGTCGCGCGTGCAGACGGTGGCGGACGCGGTCCGCTCCGGTGGCTGGGGCGCGGGCCGGTTCGCGCTGGAGGCGGCGACGGGGTGGATGGCGGACGGGACCGTGGCGCGGCTGGTCGGGGCGAAGCGGGCCGACGCGGCACGCAGACAGCGGGTGCTGGCGACATGCCTGGACGGGTTCGCCGTACGGTCCGATCCGCGCGCCTACTACGCCTGGTGGGAACTCCCGGCCCCCTGGCGGGCGGAGACCTTCACGGCCGCCGCCGCCGCGCTCGGCATCGCGGTCTCGCCGGGACCGTCCTTCGCCGTCGGCCCGGGCCGCACCCCGGACGCGGTGCGGCTCGGGCTGGCGTCGGCTCCCACGGCGGACCTGGAGCGGGCGCTGCGCACCCTCGCCGAGGTCGCCTCGCGGGGCGCGGGTCGCTCCAGCGGGCCGTCGTAGTCGGGCGGCTTGTACGTGGTGTCGGCGTAGCCACCCGTGAGGTCGGTGGTGTTGTCGCCGATGTGCGCGGCGATGTCCGACGCAATGCCTGCCGGGCGCCCGCGCTGTTCGTGGCGGCCCGTCCGTCGGTGCGGGCCTGCGCGGGGCCGGTGACGGCGGCCGGGTCGGACAGCCACCGGCTCCCGGTGACGGCAGAGTCGGCGGCCCGGGCGGGCAGCGCGGCCCGGTGGCCGGCGTCAGCCCAGGCTGGGCGGGCCCGCCGTGGGCCGGGTGGCGGCCGGGAGGTCGTTCGATGACGTCAAGGTCATGTTCAGGTCGACGACCTGCGGGTCCGCCCTGAGCGGCTCGGCCTCGGGCACCCGCCCCCGCACCCGGACGTACCGGCTGAGCCACGCCGCGAGGGCGACGGTCAGGCCCACGGCCACCAGCAGCCAGGACGCCTGGCGCAGCGTGACCGTCAGCGCGTCGTAGATCGCGCCCGCCGCCGGGCGGTGCACCGGATCGGGCAGGTCGGTCAGGGTGAGATGGCGGCCCACGGCGACGGCGAGTCCGAGCAGCGCGCCGCCGAGCGCGGTGCCGAGGGCGGTCGCGGTGAGGGCGCGGCGTCGGCAGGCGGCGACCGCGATACCGGCGACGGCGAGGACGGCGGCCGTGACGGGCAGCCAGAAACCGGCGACTTCGAGCACGTCGTAGCCCTTCCGGAGGCGGTCGAGTTCGGCGGCCGGGAGTACGGCGACCGTGGTGTGGGGGAGGTCCAACGGGGGCTGTGCATAAGGCAGTTGCTGTTCCACCTCGGCGAGGTCGAGCCGCACCTCGTGGCGGCTGTCGTCGTGCAGCGCGTCCAGCACGGCATCGTGGACGGCCCGGTTGCCGGCGTCCCACGCGGTGCGGAAGGCCGGGGTGCGGGCGAAGTCGTGCATGAAGGGCCGCAGCGGCTCGCCGACCTCGCCCTCCACGGCGTCCCGTACGGCCGGGTCGGCGGCGAGGGGCGCCATCGCGGTGACGTACCGGCCCGTGTCGGCGAGGCCGTACACCACCCAGGCCGCCAGCGCGCCGAAGGGCACGAGGAGACAGGCCAGGGCGATCAGTACGGCCGACAGGGCCGTCCTCAGTCGGGTGGACACCCCTCCAGGCAAGGCCGCCCGGGGCCGGGGCGCGAGCGGCGTGCGTACATCCGGGCGCACGCCGTCCGCCGAACGGGTGGCGGCCCGCCGGGGCCCTTGCCGGAACCGGCTGCCCCGTTCTCCGGTGGAGGGTTCACCCGAACGGGTGTCTCATGGATCAAGGGGAAGAAGGAGGCCGACCATGCGCACCACTACGGCCCTGCGGACCCTGGCCGTGGCCGTGTTCACCGGCGCGACGCTCGCCGTCACCGCCCTGGGCACGTTCGCTGCGGCAGCCCCGCCCACCTACGCCGACGGTCACGGTGGCGGCGGTCCGATCTGGGGCACCATCGTCTCCCGCACCGCGCTCAACGTGCGGGCCGAGCCCACCACGCACTCCGCCGTCGTCGACCGGCTCTCACCGGGCAGTCAGGACCGCATCGAGTGCATGGTCCGCGGGCAGAGCGTCAACGGCAACCCGTACTGGTACTGGTTCACCGGCACCCAGGGCTGGGTCAGCGCCGAGTTCGTCGACACCGGCGGGCGTTCCGTGCCCACCTGTGCCGACCCGTGCCCGCAGTGGAAGAACGACCGCTGGAGCAACGCCGACTGGAACGACCCGAGCTGGAACTCCGGTTCCGACTCCTGGGCGGCCTCAGGCTCGGTCTCCTGGAGCGTCTCGGGCTCCTGGAGCTGGAGCGCGGCCGGATCCTCGTCGGACGTCTGGGACTGGATACCGGGCGTCCGGTGAGCGGAGGGATGCGGGATGAGGGAACGCGCGGACCCCGGCGGGAAGTCGGCCGGGGTCCGCGTGTGTCCCGGGAGAGCTCTAGCGGATCCGGTTGCCCTCGCCGTCCTCGTGTGTGTAGTAGCGGTAGAAGAACACGAGGAAGACGCCCGCCGTGACCGCGAGCCCCAGCGCTGTCGACCGCAGCACGCTCTCTCCGCTCTGGCTGTACAGGAACCCGACGGCCGCGCCGGCGAACGCCGACTTGACCCCCGAGTGCAGCTCCCGCTTCAGCAGCGGAGCGAACGTGGCCACCGCGAGGCACAGCACGATGAACGCCAGCGCGGTCACGAAGCCGAACAGGATGTTCCAGCCGGTGATCGGCCCGCCGTCCCGGCGGTTCGCCGCGGCCCAGTAGCCGTAGACGAGACCCAGCACGACGGGGATGCCGTAGCGGGCCGCCAGATGGACCTTCGGGCTGAACACGTCGGGTGTGCGGGCCGGCCCGGTCATCGCGCCGACGGGTGCCGCATGAGCCATGAGAGGACTCCTCTCTCTCCGCCCCCGACTACCAGAGCACACCTGGGTGCGGGCACTGGCAAGTCGAATGACGGCGCACGTCCGACGAGCGGGCAGGAAAGGGACGTTTGCCGTCCTGGGAACTCCCCTTCGCAGCGGGAGCGGTTACCGTGCTGCCGTAAGTGATCGACGGGGGATGGGGAGGGACCGATGCCCGGGACCGTGCTGCTGCTCGCCGCCTCGCCGGTGGGCAAGAGCTGTCTGGTGGACGCGGCGTCCGTGCTTCCCGTGCTCGCGGCCGTGCCGCCCACCGTGCTCTCCGGCACCGACACGGCCAACGTCGTCGAGCTCGCCGACCCACTGGAACCGCAGGCCGTCCTCACCCGGCTGCGTGCCGTCGCGGCCACCCCGGGGCCGCTCACCGTTTTCGTTGCCGGCCAGCTCGTCCTGGACCGGCGCCAGCACCTGCCGCACCTCGCGCTGGCCCGCACCACGCCGGCCACCGTCCGCTACACCGCCCTGCCCTGGCAGTGGATCCGCGAGGAGTTCCGGCTGCGGGCGCCGGGTTCGACGACGCTGTTCGTCGATTTGCACGCCGACGCGGACGCCTGGGGGTGGCTGCGGACGCACACGCTCGACTCGGGGCGCAACAACGCGGTGCTCGGGCGGATCGCGCCGCCGCCGTCCCGACGTACGGTGGCCGTGCCGGCGTACATGCGGACGCTCGCGACGATTCTGCGCAGCGGGTGGCGTCCGCCGGTTGAGCAGTTGCATCAGCAGGCGTTCGGGCGGTTGGGGCCCGAGGCGTACGGCGATGTCGTGCTGATGGTGCCGCCTGCTTCGGTGGCCGCTGCCCCTGGGGGCTTCGCCCCCAGACCCCCTTATCAGCCTGAACGGCCTCGTCCTCAAACTCCCCCAGAGGGGGGACCCCCAGACGGGCTGGTGGGTGCGGCCCCGCCCCTTCGACAAGAACCGGCGCAACCGCCGCAAGAACCAGGGCGCGTACCGCCGCGAGAATCGGCGCAACCTGCGCGGGTACGGGCGCATGAACCGGTGGGCGTAGCGCCGCAGCCTCCGCGCGTACCGCCACAACCTCCGCGTGTGCCGCCGCAGGATCCCCATACCCAGCTCACCGCCGCTGTTCAGGACGGGCGGCATCAGGATGCCGATGGGCTTGCGCTGGCGCATGAGCAGGCTGCGGCGCGGGCTCATGGGGTCGCGTCCGAGCAGGCCCTGCACTGGTCCGAAGTGCGGGCGGATCTCGCGATGTTCGCGCGGGATCCGGCGCGCAGTTGCCGGGTCTGGCTGACGGTGGCGGAGACGCGGTTGGACGCCGGGCAGGCGCCGGACTCGGCGGCTGTGGAGAAGGCCGTGGACCGGGCCCACCACCAGTGGGGTCAGGTGCGCGACAAGACCCGGGCCCAGGAACTCGGCGCCCTGCTCGCGCAGTTGCGCGCCCGCGTCCCCGGCCGCCGCCCCGGCGCACTGGAGAACGTGCGCAGGCAGCTGCGGGAGTTGCAGGCGACGCCGTTCTAGTGTCCTGCGCCTGAAAGTCTCGGCGGTCGGAACCCTGCTGCCGACCAGGCGCGTGGGTCGTCGGCGGGTCAGGACGCTAGCCGAGCATCGCCAGCGCCCCCGAGACCAGCGTGCGCACCCCCGGGGCGACCGTCGACAGGTCGGGGGCGAACTGCGGGCTGTGGTTGCTGGGGACGGCGTCGAACTTCTCCATCAGATCCGTGCCCGGCGCGGCCTCCCAGACGGCGGCCGGGGTGGAGGTCACGAACCAGAAGGAGTACGGGAGTTCGCCGAGCGCGAGCAGGGGGAAGTCCTCGCTGGCCATTGCCGGGCCGGAGTCGAAGACGGTGCCGGTGCCGAAGACCTCGCGGTGCACGGCGGCGACCCGGTGGTCGGTCTCCGGGTCGTTGACGGTGAGCGGGGTCGTGCTGACCGTCGTCACGTCGGGCTCGCGCGGGCAGCCCGCCGCCTGGCACTCCCCCTCGGCGATCCGGCGGATCGCGGCGAGCATCCGGTCCCGGACCGCCTCCGACTGGGTGCGCAGGTTCAGGGAGATGCGGGCGGTGTCGGGGATGATGTTCGCCGCCGTGCCCGCTTCGATGCGGCCCACGGTCAGGACGGCCGGGTCGCGGGGCCTGATCTCCCGGCTGACGACCGTCTGGAGGCGCGTGACGATGTAGGCGGCGGTGACGACCGGGTCGACGGTGGTCTCGGGGCGTGAGCCGTGGCCCCCCCGGCCGTGCACCACGATCTCGACGTCCGTCGTCGCCGACATGATCAC
Organism: Streptomyces sp. NPDC031225; assembly: GCF_055570355.1. Classification (NCBI taxonomy): domain Bacteria; kingdom Bacillati; phylum Actinomycetota; class Actinomycetes; order Kitasatosporales; family Streptomycetaceae; genus Streptomyces; species Streptomyces sp. NPDC031225. The sequence goes on from NZ_JBVIHJ010000013.1 coordinate 130,892, forward strand.
CCCCGGCACGTGCGGGTACAGGCCCGCCGGGCCCGGTGTCACATGCTGGCCGAGCAGCACGTCCGGGCGGGGGAAACGGTCGTAGAGCCCGTCCGTGACCATCGCGGCGGCTCCGCCGCCGGCCTCCTCGGCGGGCTGGCCGACCAGGAGCAGCGTCCCGGACCAGGCGTCCCGGCCGTCCGCGAGCGCCTTCGCCGCGCCCGCCAGCCAGGTCACGTGCAGGTCGTGCCCGCAGGCGTGCATGACCCCGGGCGTCCGGGAGGCGTACGGCAGCCCGGTCCGCTCCTCGACCGGCAGGGCGTCCATGTCGGCGCGCAGCAGGACGGTGGGTCCGTCGCCGTTGCGCAGGAGGCCCGCGACGCCGGTGCCGCCGATGCCCTCGGCGGTGTCGAAGCTTGCCGCCTTCAACCGCTCGGCGAGCCGGGCAGCGGTGCGGTGCTCCTCGAAGGACAGCTCGGGGTGGCGGTGCAGGTCCCGGTAGAAGTCCTCCAGGGCGGGGACCGGGAGGTCCGCGGTGAGCTCCAGGGCGATGCGGGCGGCGGCAGAGGTCATGGACGTCAGCGTGTCACTCGTCCGGGTGTCTCCACCATGCCTGACCGGTGTCACGGGGCACGGGGGATGGAAGCGGCCGCCGACGCGAAGGGGGGAGTGCGCGTCGGCGGGCGCGGTCGGGGGAGCCCGTGCGTCAGAACGCGGGGACCGCGGAGGGCCCGGGCCGGCCTGATCCCCCGGCTGCGACGCGAGATCGCACAGCGCGATCGGCCGGCGGCGCTGCGGATCCTCACACCGGGCCCGACACCCGCCACGACCCACGGCCACCTCCTCGCCCCGGCCGGGGCGGAGCCGGAGAGCTGGGTGGTCGTGGACCAGTTCGAGGAGGTCTTCACCCTCTGCGGCGACCCCCGGGAACGTGCCCGCTTCATCGACCTGCTGCTCGCCGCCCGCGACCCGGACAGCGGACTGCGCGTCCTGATCGTCGTACGCGCCGACTTCTACGTCCGCTGCGCCGAGCACCGCGGCCTCGCGGACGCCCTGCGCGGCGCCGGGCTGTCCGGACGGCGGCACGCCGGCCGTCGCGGGCACGGCGGGTGGTCTGCAGCTGTGGGACGTCGCCACCCAGCAGCCGCTGGGCGGGCCGCTGACCACACCGGGCGAGGAGATCGGGACGCTCGCCTTCGGCGCGGACGGTTCGACCCTGTACGCGGGCAGCGCGCACGTCCCGCTCCAGCGGTACGCCGTCGATCCGGGGCGGGTGCCGGCGACGGTGTGCGCGCGGGCGGGCGGCGCCGGGCCGACCCCGGCGCAGTGGCGGACGTACGTGCCGGACGTGCCGTACCGGCGCGTGTGCGGTTGACCCGTTCGGCCCAGTTCGACGCGGCCCCGCGCGGGTGCCGCTGCTATCCACGAGGGAGGGGGACGGCACCCACCGAAGGAAGGCCGGCATGGCCAGCACCCTTTCCATCGACTTCACGCAGGGTCTCAACGACGCATGGTCGAAGGTCGCCCAGTTCGTGCCGAAACTCGTCGCGTTCCTGATCGTCCTGGCCATCGGCTGGTTCGTCTCGAAGCTGATCGCCCGCGTCCTGGACCGGGTCCTGCGCAAGGTCGGCTCCGAACGCCTCTCCGAACGCGCGGGCACCGCCCGGCTGCTGCGGGACTCCGCGTACGACATGACGGGCATCGTCTGCAGGATCGTCTACTACGCGTTGATGCTGGTCACCCTCCAGCTCGCGCTCGGCGTCTTCGGCCCGAACCCCGTCTCCACGATGATCAACGGCATCGTCGCCTGGCTGCCGCGGGCGATCGTGGCGGTGGTGCTGATCGTGGTCGCGATGGCCATCGCCAACGCGGTCCGGGGCATCGTCTCGGGCGCCCTGTCGTCCGTGTCCTACGGCCGTACGGTCGCCACCGTCCTGTGGGCCTGCATCATCGCGCTGGGCGTCATCGCCGCCCTCGGCCAGGCGGGCATCGCGCGGGACGTCACCCGGCCGCTGCTGTACGCGGCGCTCGCCACGGTCGCGGGCATCCTCGTCGTCGGTGTCGGCGGCGGCATGATCCAGCCGATGCGGCAGCGCTGGGAGCGGGCCCTGACCACGGTGGAGACCGAGTCGATGCGGGCCCGGGGCAGCATGGCCGCCTACCAGGCGGGCCGCGAGGACGCCCTGCGGAACCAGCCGGTCCAGGAGCGCACGGACATGCGGGGACCCGGCGGGATGCCGGGCGACGGCACCGGCATGCGGGACCCCGACGGCATGTGATCGGGGAGCACGGCACTCCGGCCGGACTTGGGGGAACCTTTACCCGGGTCCGGCCGTTGCCGGAGTGAGATCACTCAACGAGTACCGAGGTGACGTCGATGGCACTGTTCGACCGGCTCAAGGACCAGGCCAAGAACCTGCAGCAGCAGGTCCAGGGCGGCCGCGGCACGACCGGTGGCCAGGGCGCCGGTGCCTCGCACGGTTCCCCGTACGGAGCGACGCCCGCCGCCGGTTCGCACGGCAGCGGTTCGCGCGGCGGTTCGCGCGCCCAGCTCGTCGGGGTGCTCAAGACGCAGCTCGGTTCCCTCAAGACCGAGTTGAAGAGCGGCGCGTACCGGGACGCCAGCATGGCGATGCGCGCCCTGGTCGCCGCCGCGGACGGCCAGGTGGACGGGGCCGAGATCCAGCAGATGGAGTCGCTGATCCTCGGCAACGAGGTGCTGCAGAACTTCCCGCCGGAGCAGCTGCGCACGCGCTTCCACAAGCATGTGGACCAGCTCACCCGCAACTTCCCGCAGGGCAAGGCCGAGGCGCTCCAGGACATCGCCAAGGCCGCCAAGAAGCCCACCGAGGCGCGAGCGGTGATCCAGACGGGCATCGTCATCGCCGGCGCCGACGGTCACTTCTCGCAGGCGGAGCAGTCGGTCCTGCGCGAGGCCTGCGCGGCCCTGGGCCTGTCGCCCGCGGAGTTCCAGCTCTGAGGAGCGCCCGTCAGCCGAGCAGGTCGTGCCGCGTCACCAGCCAGCTGATGGCGGTGAGGCGGCACACCGCGTAGTCGTGCCCCACGGGCTCCCGCCAGTCGATCTCACCGAGCGCGTCGAGGAAGCCGACGGCGTAGTCGGCGAGGTCCTCGCGGTGCGGCGGCCGGGGGATCAGCCCGGGGTGGTTGGCGGCGAGCCGCTCCCGCAGCTCGGCCACGTGCTGGTCCACGGCGGCCACGAAGGCGGGCTCGAACGCGAACTCCGCGAACCGCGGGGCGAACGAGCTGCTGATCCTGGCCAGGGGGGACATTCCTCCACGGTAGAGGCGGTTCGTGCGCTGGAGGAGAGCCACCGGGGATGGTCTCCGTCACAGCGGGAGCGGGCCCGTCCCGGGGGCTTGGCCGGGGGCTCAGTTCGCGGTTCCGATGCTTTCGCGGGCCCTGCGTTCCGCTGCCGGGGATTGGGTTCTGTCACGGCGCACCGGTCGTGCGGGCCCGGTCCCGGGGCTTGGCCGGGAGCTCAGTACGCGGTGTTCACGACTGCCTGTCGTGTCTGTGCGAGCTGTCCGGCGGGGTGTGGCTCCGATGCCTTTGCGGGACCCGCGTTCGCCGCGAGGATCAGCGTGGCCACGGTCACGACCGCGGCGGCGAAACCCCTGGTGTAACGCGCGGTGGTGCTGGTGCGTTCGAGCACGGCGACCTCGCAGCGGTGACGGTGAGAATCCATGGCGGTGGCAGCGTATTAAGCACGGTTAATACGTCGCTTAACCTAGGGGTTGCGCGAGCCGAACGGCAAGAGGCGCTGGGGGAGTTGGCCATGTCGGAGCGGGACGACCCGGGCGTCATCGGGCGACGGGTGCAGCAGCTCAGAGTCGAACGCGGGCTGACCCAGAAACAGGTGGCCGAGCCCGCCTACACACCCGCCTACATCTCCACCCTGGAGGCCGGCCGGGTGCGGCCCTCCGACGACGCGCTCCGGCATCTCGCCGACCGGCTCGGCGTCGGGTTCGAGGAGCTGGCGACCGGCCGGCCGGCCCGGCTCGTCACCGATCTGCGGCTGCGGCTCACCGAGGCCCAGCGCACCCTGGCCACCGGAGAGGCCGAGGAGTCCGCCGCACAGTACGCCCGCCTCCTCGCCGAGGCCGACGCGCTCGACCTCGCCGACGTACGGGCCGCCGCCCTGCTGGGGCTCGGGGAGTGCGCCGTGGAGACGGGCGAACTCGGCGCCGCACGCCAGTACTTCGAGCGGTCCGAACAGGCCCTCGGCGACGACGTACCGCTGCCCGCCCGGGTCCCCGCCCTGCGCGGGCGCGCCGTGGCCCACTACCTCACCGGTGAACTCCGTTACTCCGTCTACCTCTTGGAATCCACCATCGACGAGCTCAACCGCGGTGGACTGCACGACCCCGACGCCCTGCTCCTCCTCTACGCGAGCGTCATCGGCCCCTACATGGACATGGGCGCCCACGCCCGCGCCGCCCAGGCCGCCGAACTCGCCCTCGCGCTCGCCCCGCGCTCAGGCGACCCCGCCCTCGTCGCCCGGATGCACCGGTCCGTCGCCCGCACCCTGCTCGCCGAGGGCCGGGTCGCCGAGGCCGACGCCTCCCTCGCCAAGGCCGCCGAGCTCTACCGGCAGCTCCAACTGCGCACCGAACTCGCCAACTGCCACTGGATGCGCGGCTACGTCTACGCACAGAACGGCGAACTGGAGCGCGCCGAGACCGAGTTGCGGCAGGCCCTCGACATGCTCTCCGCCAAGCGGGCCGCCCTCTACTCCAGCCAGGTCGCCGTCGAGCTGGCCGACGTCCTGCACCGGCGCGACAGGTCCGACGAGGCCGCCGCCCTCCTGCACGACGTGCTCAGCGACTTCAGCCCCGAACGCGGCGCCCTGCACTCCGCCGCCGCCCACCGCCTCCTCGGGATCATCGCCGAGGACGCCCGCGACACCGAGGCCGCCGAGGAGCACTACGTCCGCGCCCTGAGCCTCCTGGAGCGAGCGGGCGCCGCCGGTGACCTGGCCGACCTGTGCCGGCTGCTCGGCGATCTGCTCCGCCGTACGGGACGGGTCGAGGCGGCACTCGACGCGTACCGGACCGGCCTCGGGCACCGTACGGCCCCCGGCACCACCACCCTGGGACCCGCACCCGCACAGCCACCTCTGTGACGGTTCCGGGCCTGCGCACAGGTATGTCCGGTTAGCCTGCGCGGGACACCGAGGGCGGGACAGGACGTGTGGAGAACCAGAGGACGCCGGCCGACGGACTGCGGCTCGTCGCCTTCGGTCTGCGGGTCCTCGTCCACGTCGTCCTCGGCGGGGCCGCACTGCTCGCCGTCGTCACTGTCGCCTCGGTCCTCGGGCCCATGCTCGCCCTCGACCTCTACACCCCGCCGGTCGCCGCCTGGTGGACCGTCTTCACGGCGATCGCGGTGCAGGGCGTGCCCTTCCTCCTGCTCGGCACGGTCGTCTCCGCGGCGATCGGCGCGTTCGTGCCGGAGCGGGTCCTCACCCGGCTCCTGCCGCGCAACCAGGCCCTCGCGGTGCCGCTCGCGGGTGCGGCGGGAGTCGTCCTGCCGGGGTGCGAGTGCGCGTCCGTGCCGGTGGCCGGGAGCCTGATGCGGCGCGGGGTCGCCCCGCCCGCCGCGCTCGCCTTCCTGCTGTCCGCGCCCGCCATCAATCCCGTGGTGCTGGTGGCCACCTCCATCGCCTTCCCCGGCCGGCCCGGGATGGTGCTGGGACGGCTGCTCGCCTCCCTCGCCACGGCCGTGGTGATGGGCTGGCTGTGGGCCCGGTTCGGCCGCGAGGAGTGGCTGCGGCCGCCGAAACGGCCGGCCGGGACGTCCGCCCGCGGCCTGCGCGCCTTCGGCGCCGGACTCCAGCACGACTTCCTGCACGCGGGCGGCTTCCTCGTGCTCGGCGCGGCGGCCGCGGCCACCTTCAACCTGGTCGTCCCGCGATCCGTCCTGGACCTCTTCACCGGCTCGGCCTGGCTGTCGGTCCTGCTCCTGGCCGTCCTCGCGGTCGTGCTGTGCGTGTGCAGCGAGGCCGACGCGTTCGTGGCCGCGTCCCTGAGCGGCTTCTCGCCGACCGCCAGGCTGGCGTTCATGGTGGTGGGGCCGATGGTCGACCTCAAGCTGATCGCCCTCCAGGCGGGCACCTTCGGGCGGGGCTTCGCCGTCCGGTTCTCGGCCGCGACCTGGGTGACCGCGGTGGCCGCCGGCTCGCTCGTGGGGTGGTGGCTGCTGTGAGGCGCTACGGCCCCTGTCTGCTCCTCGTCCTCGTCGGCGCGGCGGTGCTGCGGATCTCGCTCCTCAGCGACCTGTATCTGCGGTACGTACAGGGGGCGTTGCGGCCGTACCTGGTGCTGTCCGGGGTGCTGCTCGTGCTGCTGGGGACCACGATGGCGGCGGTGCGGCGAGCCGCACATGACGAGGAGCACGAGGAAGACCACGGCCACGAACACGGCCACGAACACGGCCACGGGCACAGCGCCGCCGGCCCCCGCATCGCCTGGCTGCTCACCCTGCCCGCCCTCGCGCTGCTCCTCTTCCCGCCGCCCGCGCTCGGCTCCTACAGCGCCGGGAGGGAGGCGGCGCAGCGGGCCGCCCAGGGCGTCGGGACCTTCCCGGCCCTGCCCGCAGGCAACCCCGTCACACTCACCGTCGGGGAGTTCGGCTCGCGGGCGGTCTACGACAGCGGGCGCTCGCTGACGGGCCGTACGGTCCGGATGACCGGCTTCGTGACCCACGGCGACGACGGCACCTGGTACGTCACCCGGCTGGTCGTCACCTGCTGCGCCGCCGACGCCACCACCGTCAAGGCCGAGGTGCGGGGCGCCGCGGACGGGGCCCCGCCCGCCGACACCTGGGTCACCGTCACCGGCACCTGGCACCCCAGGGGGAAGCTCGGCACCGAGGCCGCCTGGCCGCCCGTCGTGGACGCGAAGACGGTGCGGCAGGTGAAGCAGCCGGCGGATCCCTACGAGAAGCGCTGATGCGGATGCCGGGGCGGCCGCCGTGTCGGTGGCCGGCGACCGCCCCGGCGAGGACGCGCCGCTCCTTTGGCGCGTCCTCCTGGAAGGTCCCCGTCCCGCCGGGACATCGGCAGACGTCCCGGTCGGCGTCGCGGAACAGGGACAAAGCAGCTGCGCCACCGAGGGCACACAGGCCATCGGGCGGGATCGAAGGGGGTCGACGGGGACAAGGGCGGCTGCGGCACAGTGGGACGCTGTGCGGCCGTTTCCTGACCGTCACCGTCAACCGTAAAGAACTCGTACGCAGTCTGTGAAGAGCGCATGGGGGTACCCGGTGGTCCGGACCACCGAGGAAGGACGCCCCTGTGACGGACACATCCTCCGCCGCCCCGCCCGACGGGCCGGCCCGCGGAGAGCAGACCCTGGCACGACTGCAGCAACTGCTGCTGGAGGCCGACCGGCTGGACGACTTCCTGCGGGAACTCGTGCGGCTCGCCTCGACGTCGCTGGCCACGCCGGTGTTCTGCTCGATCACTCTCAGGTCCGAGGACAGCACCCACCCGTACACCGCGGCCGCCAGCCACCAGCTGGTGGACCAGTTCGACCAGAGGCAGTACGACGAGGGCGACGGGCCCTGTCTGCGGACCCTGCGGACCGGCACCTCGCACCACGTCGACGACGTCGACCAGGAGGACCGCTTCGGGTCCTTCCCCGAGATCGCCCGGGAGTACGGCCTGCGCAGCATGCTCGCGCTGCCCCTGGCCGCGCCCCGGCAACAGGTCGCCGGTGTGCTGAACATGTACTCCAGTGAGCCGTACGGCTTCGACCTGTCGGTGCGGGAGCAGGCCGCCGTCTTCGCGGGGCACGCCTCGGGCGCGCTGGGCGTGGCCCTGAAGTTCGCGGGCCAGCTCCAGTTCAGCCTGGACCTCCAGAGCGCGATCGCCTCGCGGACCGTCATCGACCAGGCGCTCGGCGTCGTCATGGCCCGGGAGGGCTGCACCTCGGAGCGGGCCTTCGAGATCCTGACCAAGGCCTCCCAGAACGCCAACGTCAAACTGCGCGACCTCGCCACCGACCTCGTCCAGGGGGTCTCCGGGCAGCCGCCCTCCGTACGGCCGCTCGCCCCGCGCAACTTCCCGCTGTCCGGCCAGGGCTACGAGGCGTTTGGCCACGAGGGCGAGGGGTAGCCGGGCGGTGCCCATGGGCGGGGCTTCGACCCGCTCGACCTGTTCACCCGGCTCGGCGGGCACTGCACGGACCTGCTTCCGGTCGACGCCGTGGGCGTGGTGATGGCCGACGCGCGGGGCGTCCTGCGCAACATGACCGCCTCCGACGACGACCTGGCTCTGCTGCACCTGTTCCAGGTGCAGCAGGAGGAGGGGCCGTCCGTCGACTGCTTCCACACCGGCGAGGTCGTCGCCGCGGACGATCTGCGCGAGGGGTCCCGCTGGCCCCGGTACACGGCGTACGCGCTGGAAGCGGGCTATGCCTCCGTGCATGTGCTGCCCCTGCGGCTGGACGGCCGGCCGATCGGCGCGGTGTCCCTCCTCAAGCGCGACAGCGCGGCCCTGCCGTCCGAGGACCTCGCCCTCGCCCAGGGCATGAGCGACATCGCCGCGCTGACCCTGACCCACTGGCCCGCCGAGGCCCGGCGCCCGCACGACCTGCTCACCTCCCTGCAGGCCGCGGTCTCCGCGAAGGCGAGCGTCGAACTCGCCAAGGGGCTGCTCTCGGAGTACGCGGGTGTCTCGTTCCCCGAGGCGCTGGAGCTGCTGCGCCGGCACGCGGAGAAGGAGCGCCGGTCCCTGACGGCCGTCGCCCGCGCCCTGGCCGAGCGCAGCCTCGACCCCCGGGACGTGCTGGAGGAGCAGCTGCGCCGGTCCTGACCGGTCACACCTGGACCCGGCCCTGCTTCCTGACCTCCGTCAGCCGCCGGGCCCCCAGCTCCACGGCGGCCTGCGTGGCATCCGTCTGTACGTCGCCGAAGCCGCCGTTGGTCACGCTGATCGCGTCCTCCCCCACCCGGACGGCGGCGACCTCCAGGGTGAGCGTCACCGGTTCACCGTCCGGGGACTGGCCGGTCAGCAGCAGCCCCAGCCCCTGCCGGGCGGTCCCCGCCTCGGGCAACGGCACCTCCAGCACCTGGACGCCCAGCACGGCCCCGGTGACCGTCGTGGCCGCGAACCGGCCGCACTTCTGCGGAAGGCCCTTCAGCCAGGTCAGCGTCTTGTCGATCTCGGCCGGGGGACGTGCGAGCACCTGATAGCGCAGCTGTGCCTCGTTCCACTGGTCGTCCAGTCCCACGACCGCGCGGGGCTGGGCATCGGCCCCGAACACGTCGTCGGCGTACAGCGCGTCGAGCAGCCGCTGGCAGTCCGGCAGCTCCGTCTTCGCCTTCAGCACCCCGTCGTGCCAGGTGGCCGTGCCCTGGGTGGGGGTCCAGGGCTCCCCGAGATCCGACTCCGTGATGAGGGCGGCCTGGGCCATGGCCTCGGTGAGGGTGGTGGGGGCGGCCGGGGAGGCTTTCGGGCTCTTGGACGGGGCCGCGCTGGTGGGCGGGGTGATCGGCGGCTTGGCGGCGGTCGGCGGGGTGGAGAGCGCGGAACAGCCGGTGGCGGTGAGGAGACCGGCGAGGCCGAGGACGCAGGCGGCGACGCGGGGGGCGCGGGACGGGGTCATGTCTCCAAGTGATCACCGGGTCCGGCGGGGTCACCAGTGGTCCGGGCCGTACGGGTTACGCGGTGCGGCGGGCCGTACGGCGTTACGCGGTGGGTGGGACGTCCGGGACGCCGTTCCCCGGTGACCTGTGTGCGGTCCGGCGAAATCCCTGCGCCCGGGACCCGAGCGTGGGGGTTCGGTTGAGATCCCTTGGTCCGGGACCCGTGTGTGCGGTCCGGCGAAATCCCTGCGCCCGGGACCCGCGCGTGAGGTCCGGTCGAGATCCCTTGGCCCCGGGTCCATGTGTGCGGTCCGGCTGAAAATCCTTCGCGTGGCCCGCACTCCTCCCGCTACCGTCACCCTCATGCAGCGCGCCCAAGCAGTCCCGTCGATCACGACGACGCCGGAGCAGGTCCCGGCGCGCTGACCGCTGACGCAGTCCGAAGCCCCGGGGCGAGTGCCCCGGGGCTTCGTCGTTCCCGCCGGTCCCTCGCCCCCACCCCGAGGGAGACCCGCATGTACGACCACCGCCGACTCGGCCGCGAACTCGATCTGTTCGACACCGACCCGCTGATGGGCGCGGGGCTGCCGTACTGGCTGCCCGACGGGGCCGTCGTACGGCATGTCCTGGAGGAGTACGTCAGGGACGCCGAGCGGGCCGCCGGATACCGGCATGTGTACTCGCCGGTGCTCGGCAAGCGGGAGCTGTACGAGATCTCCGGGCACTGGGACCACTACAGCGAGGACATGTTCCCGCCGATGCGGCTGGGCGGCGAGGAGGTCGTCCTGCGGCCCAGCCTCTGCCCGCACCACGCCCTCATCTACCGGTCGAGGTCGCACAGTTACCGTGAACTCCCGCTACGGATCGCCGAGTTGGGAGGGATGTACCGGTCCGAGCCGTCGGGTGTCCTCGGCGGTCTCACCCGCGTCCGCTCCATCCAGCTCAACGACGCCCACATCTTCTGCACTCTGGAGCAGGCGGTCGAGGAGGCCCGCGCCGCCCTCGACCTCATCCGCCGTGCCTACGACGACCTCGGCATCCGGGCGAGCCGCTACCGCCTCTCCCTCCCGGGCGACGGCGGCAAGTACGTCGCCGACCCGCAGCTCTGGCACCGCGCCACCGCCCTCCTGAAGGACGTCCTGGACGGCGTCGAGTACGAGTCGGCCGAGGGCGAGGCCGCCTTCTACGGCCCCAAGATCGACGTACAGGTCACCGACCCCGCGGGCCGCGAGTCCACCCTCTCCACCGTCCAGATCGACTTCCACCAGCCCGAGCGCTTCGACCTGCACTACATCGGCCCCGACGGCGGAAAACACCGCCCGGTCATGGTCCACCGCAGTGTCATCGGCAGCGTGGAGCGGCTGGTCGCGCATCTCGTCGAGGCGAACGGCGGCGCGTTCCCGGTGTGGCTCGCCCCCGTCCAGCTCGTGGTCCTGCCGGTGTCCGACGCCCAGGAGGAACGGGCCCACGACGTCGTACGGCAGGCTCGCGCGCGCGGCATCCGGGCCGAACTCGCCGTTCCGGGCGACGGCACCCTCGCCGCCCGCATCCGCGCCGCGCGCCTGGTGCCGTACCAGGCGGTGATCGGCGAGCGGGAGGCCGACGCCGGCTGTGCGGCCGTACGGCTGCGGGACGGACGCAGGCCGGGAGCCGTGCCGGTCGACGAGCTGCTGGACCGGATCGCCGCCCGGGACGCAGACCGCGGGGCCGAACTCTGGGCGGCTGCGTAAGGTCGGACCCGTACGCCAGTGACGAAAGGACCCACGCCGTGACCGGTCAGCCCATCCCGGTGATCATCGACTGCGACACCGGTGTCGACGACGCCCTGGCCCTGCTGTTCGCCGTACGGCATCCCGGCATCGACCTGCGCGCGGTCACCTGTGTCGCCGGGAACACCGACGTCGACGGCGTGGTCCGCAACACGCTGACCGTCCTGGAGCAGGCCGGTGCCGGTGACATCCCCGTCGCCCGGGGCGCCGCCCGGCCGCTGATCGAGCCCGTGCGCACCGCGCAGCACGTGCACGGGCAGGACGGCATGGGTGACCTGGGGCTGCCCGCGCCGACCCGGGTGGCGGTGGACGTGGACGCGGTGACGCTGCTCAGGCGGGAGATCCTCGCCTCGCCGAGGCCGGTCACCCTGATCCCGACCGCGCCGCTGACGAACATCGCGCTGCTGCTTCGCACCCACCCCGAAGTGGTGCGCAACATCGAGCGGATCGTGTTCATGGGCGGCGCGGTGGCCACCGGGAACGCCACGCCCGTCGCGGAGTTCAACGTCTGGCACGACCCCGAGGCGGCCGCCGTCCTGCTCACCGCGGGCGTGCCGATCACCATGTACGGCCTGGACGTCTTCGAGCGGGTCATCGTCCCGGCGGCGGACGTCCAGCGGCTGCGCGCCAGTTCGGAACCCTCCCTGCGCATGGCCGGCGAACTCCTCGCCCACCGCGACCCGGCCACCTCCGGCGACCCCACCCCCACCGGCGGCCTCGGCGACGCGGGCGCGGTCTGCGCGGTTGTCGACCCGGGTGGCCTGAGCACCGAACTCCTCCCGGTGGAGGTCTCGTTGGCACCCGGCCCGACCCGCGGCCAGACCGTCGTCGACCGCCGCCCGCGGCCCGGCGAGTCCGAGATCCACGGCGGCGAGCGCGAAGTCACCCTCGTGGACGTGGCGTTGGGCGTGGACGTGGAGCGTTACGTGAAGCTGTGGCTGACGGCGGTGGAGGGGGTCTAGGGCGGCCCTGCTAACCACCCTTTCGCGGCCTGCCTCGTCTCGGGGCAGGAGGACGCCAGGAGTTCACATCCTCGGCCGAGAGGTTCCGGCGGAGGAGATGTTCCTCGTAGACGTGCCTCAGGGGGCCCTCGCTCGACGGGGAGCCGGGGGGCAGTCCGTCGCCGCGGGCTGTGGCCCATGGGAGGAGGTCTGCCAACGCCCGGAGCAGCGGCAGAGCGGATTCAGGACGATGCGCGTGGGCGTGGGACTCGGCTTCAAGGAGATCGAGGACCGCTCCCACTCGGTCTTGGGCGTTCCAGCCCGCCCAGCCGAGCGGCATGGTGGGCGACAACGGCGAGACAGCGGATCCGAATGAGACGAAACGCTCGTTCGGGATGTCGAACTTGCCGCGCTGCTTCCAGTACGACGGCCGGAAGAAATCCGCAGGTGTGTAGCGCGACGGAAGGTCACGGCCTACGCCGGAGTCGACCACTCCCCTTCTGTCCTCCTGGCGCTGGACCTCCCACAGCTCCTCCCACTCCTGCCGTTTGCGAAGGCCGGATGCCTTGTACCGGAGAGGAGCCGCCTGCGGGACGTGCTCGTCGGCGAGAAGCTCCAGAAGAATTTCGGACACACTCGCGCCGGGAACGAAGTGTGCCGCCAGTTCGACGAAGTCCTCGTCCGTTCCCAGCCGTTCGGCCAGGTCCCGAACCGTCCGGGTGACGGGGCGTCGTCCCTGTGGGGTGGTTTCCCACCACAGTTGGGGCGATTCGCAGTGGCCCAGCAGGCGTTCGCGCAGGAGTTCACGGACGATGGCGTCCCACGGGGAGGCAGACCAGCGGCGCTTGTACTCGGGCTGCTCTAGCAGTGACAGAGAGGCGTTCTCCTGGATGGCGTTCACGCGGCGTTCCACCACGTCCCGGTAAGTCGAGGGCCAGTGCTTCGGGATGTCGGGCACAGGTGCCGTCCCGTGCCGGTGGAACCAGTCCGTCCGTGCCTCTCCTGTCGCGAGCCTCCGGGCCAGTGCAATCTCGAAGGCCCGCTCGCCCAGGGCGATCTCGGGCACATCCTCCGGCGGAGCGAGCAGCTCTTCCCCGTGGGAGATCAACCCGTAGAGGCCGTACACCTTCCAGTCGAGTTCCTCCTGGATCGCGATCATCCTTGATCTGATCGAGGACCAGCGACGCCGGGCCGAGGCGAGAAACTCTTCGGTGATCCGCGTGCTCGTGTCCGAGACCTCCTCCAGTACGTGTCTCGTCCCGGCCGCCAGCCGGTCCAGTTCCCTCGCCTCGTCGACAGGGAACGCGGAGGGAAGCGGCAGGTCGAGGAGTCGGGTGGAGGTGAACTCGTAGATCTTCTCCCAGGCCTCACCGCCGCGGAGCTGGTCGATACGGGGCCCTCCCTTGCTCTGACTCATCTGCTTGAGCCAGAAACACACGGCCGAGCTGTTGAGGGCGCCGAGTAGTTCGAGGTGGGAGCCCTCGGTGTCGCTCGGCGACAGCTTGATCACTGGTGCCGAGTTGAGCGGGACGGCGGAGCCGCGGAGAAGGCTGAAGTGAGGATGTGTGGCCACCCAGGGAAAGACGATGGACCACGGATGCGTGTCCCAGCCGGATGTGACCTGGTGCCAGTCGTACCAGGGGGCGGTCTTTTTCGCGCCCTGCCTCTCGCGCAGCACCGTCCGGTACGGCCACAGGCGCTGGTGATGTCCTGGAAACAGTCGCAGGTCGATGGGCTCCCGAACGTTCTCTGCGCGCGGATGGAACGCCACGAGGGTCGGGGATGCGGACCAGTCGCGTACCTCGGAGCCGGTCAGCACGGGGACGGTGGCGGACTCCTCGGCTCCGCCGCGGCGGAAGGCACGGGCAGTGGCGCAGAAGAGATCGTCAGATCCTGTGTTTGCGGCATATCCGATACGCACGACTCGCTCGCGGAGCCGCCCTCCGGCCTCCATGCGGCGCAGCAGATCTTTGGCCGCTGACGCGGTGAGACTCCAGGGGAAGACGCTCAGCTGCTCGCGCTCCTGAGCGTAGGACTCCGCCCACTGACTCGTGGCCCCGGCCGTGAACGCCAGCTCCCGCAGCGACCGCCAGACGTGCCCCTCGGCGGGCACAACCGGCACCGCGGGCTCGCCTTGACGACCCACGACCATGTGAACGGGTACGCGAGGGTCGGGTACCCGGCTCCGTCCCACGAGGACGGCGGTAGGGGTTCCGTGTCCGGGGATGTACGCCCCGGACGTGTCGATGACGTGGGAGATCTCAACTCTGGCCAGGACACGTTCGATGAGGTTTCGCCCGAATTCCCGCTTCATGAAGGAGTTGGAGGTGAGAAGGCCGACGTGACCCGCCGTCTCGCCCCGCAGTGCGAGATCGAAGGCGAGCTCCGTGAAGGGGACCGACAGCGGATAGGGCCCGCTGCAGCTCTCGTACAGGTCCCGGTAGGCCGTGAACAGTGCCTTGTCCTTGACGGTGATGTAGGGCGGATTCGTCGTCACCACGTGGTAGGAGGCAGGGCGGAGGAGCCCATGGCGAGCGGCGTACTCATCGACGTCGTCCGCCGTGTCGAACCCTGCCGTCATCCTGGCGTGTGGATTCGCCCGGCCGTACAGCAGCGAGTCGCCTGTCGCCACCACCAGTGGCACGTCCGGAACGTCTTCGAGTCGCCGCTCTCCGGTGCTGTCCATGGCGGCCAACAGCAGGCGGAAGCGTGTGACGCTGACCGCGCAGGGGTCGATGTCGCAACCGTGCACGGACCGCAGAGCTCTCGCCGCTCGTTGCCACCGGCTCATCTCCGGCCTGGTCTCGGACCACTGCTGGAACAATCGCTCGTAGGCGTCGAGCAGGAACGCGCCCGAGCCGCAGGCCGGATCGATGACTCGGAAGCCGGACAGTTCCGGCACGCCGGGTGCGTGTTCGGCCAAGGCGGGGTCGATCGTGAGGTCGTGGATCAGGCTGACGACGAAGGACGGGGTGGCGGTCTGGGCGTAAGCCTTCATCGCGCGCTCGTCGATCGCCGAGTACAGATCCGCCAGGAACTCGGTGGAGCGTGCCGTGCCGGTGAAGTCGTGAACGAGGGCACCGTCCGGGGTCCGGCGGCGCCAGAAGGAGAGCAGCGCCTCGCAGGCGTCGTGGCCGGGCCGCATGCGCCACAAGGGGTGGCTGGTCCTGTCGAACACCAACGCCATGGTGGGGTGCGTGCAGAGGCGTTCGACGGCATGGGCGATCAGGTCGCCGGCCGACGCGTGCGGGCGGGCCGCGTAGAAGGCCTCGTCCGCGGCGTCTGCCGTATCCGTGGCGAAGGACAGGTCGAGCAACTCGTTGTCCTCGCAGAACCGGATCATCGCGGTCGCGAGCACCCAGGCCGTCGCGGTCCGGGAAAGCTGCGCGTCCAGCCATGAGTGCCAGGTCGCGGACGTGAGACCGCGAAACCTCGCCGTCTGGTACTCGTCCCGCAGCTTCTCGGTGGCCGGATCGGTGGGAGCGCGCCCGTGCAGGTCCCGCTCGATGTCGACGGTGAGTCGCCGCAGTTCCTCAGCCAGGACATTGAAGGCGGACATTACGCGTCTCCCGATCGGTATTGCAGCTGCCGATTCACTGATCGTGATTCTGTGCTGGAGGTTATCACCCTGAGAGTGTCGTAAAAGCTTGAGAGTGTTGGAGTGTTCCTCTACGCTCCATCCTGGATGTGGCGGACGGGCGACGGAAGGGTGGGCGGCCTGATGGACGGCGGCAGTGGGGGGCTAAGAAAGGTGTGGGTGGCGATCATCCTGCTCGGCGCGCTGTTCGCCGGCGGGGCCGCCGCCCTTCTGTTCTGGGTCGTAGGGCACGGGAGTCAGGTCGAGGGCCGCGTGAAGGGTGCGCTTACGGCGGGAGGGGCGACGTTCCTGGGTGTGGCCACCCTTGGGCTCACGGTGGGGATTTTTCTGGGCGGGTGACTGCCCTTGGAGGGTTAGGGTTACACTCCTTAGAGGTGTGGTTCTAACAAAGGGGTTGCTGGTGCAGCGTCGAACGGGGCCGGGTAAGCCCTCGCGCGTTTTCGACCGGGGTGCCGAGTGGGACGGGCTCACCGCCTTCATGAGCCGCCCCCTGCCGTATGCCATGCTCGGGATCGTCAGCGGCAGGCGGCGCATGGGCAAGACTTATCTCCTGCGGGCACTCGTCGAGCAGTGCGGCGGCTTCTACTTCGGGGCCACGGCCGGGACGGAGGCGGAGTCCCTGCGGCAGTTCAGTTCGGCTCTGGCGGAACACGTGGGCTCGCCCGCGCCTTTCGCCTTCTCCACTTGGCACGACGCGATCTCGTATCTCTTCGGTCTCGCCGCGCCAGGCCGGGGGGAAGGTCCGTTCCTGGCGGTCATCGACGAGTTTCCCTACCTGGTGAAGGTCTCACCGGAGCTTCCCTCGCTCATCCAGCGAGAGATCGACCGCTGCCAGGTGGAGGAGAGCCGCATGCGGATGCTCCTGTGCGGCTCGGCGATGTCCGTCATGGGCGGGCTGCTGGCCAGTACCGCACCCCTGCGCGGACGGGCTCAGCTGGAACTCGTTGTCCGTCCCTTCGGCTACCGGGCCGCCGCGGACTTCTGGGGAGTCGCCGCCGAACCGGCGCTCGCGGCCAGACTGCATGCCGTGGTCGGGGGCACACCGGCGTACCGGCGTCAGTTCCTGGCGGACGACGTTCCCGCACATCTCGGTGACTTCGACGACTGGCTCTGCCGAACCGTCCTCTCACCGTTCAGCCCGCTCTTCCGGGAGGCGCGCTACCTGCTCGCCGAGGAGACGGACATCCGGGACACCGCGCTCTACCACTCGGTTCTCGCAGCTGTGGCACAGGGCAATACGACGCGCGGGGGCATCGCCGGTTACATCGGCCGCAAGTCCGTCGACATCTCCCATCCGCTCAACGTCCTCGAGGACAGTCACCTCCTCGTGCGGGAGGCGGACATCTTCAGGGCCGGCAAGTCGCAGTACCGCATCACCGAACCACTGATCAACTTCTACGAAGCCGTCATGCGTCCCGCCTGGACGCGGTTGGAGAGCGGCCAGGCCGCGGAGGTGTGGGCCCGGTCGGCCGAGCGGTTCGCGGCTCAGGTGGCGGGCCCGCACTTCGAGGCCGTGTGCCGGGACTACGTACTCGGGCCGGGACGATCTCTGCTCGGCACGTCCCTGGGGGCGGTCGGAAGCGGAGTGGTGACCGACCCGAGGGCACGCCGGCAGATCGAGATCGACGTGGCTGCGGTCGAACCGGGATCCGGCGGGGCCAAGCCATCGGTCGCTCTGCTCGGGGAGGCGAAGTGGGGGACCACCATGGGGCTGAACCACCTTGAACGGCTTGTCCGGGCCCGGGACGTCCTTGCCGAGCGGGGGATGGACACCACGCGGTGCGGGTTGGCGTGCTTCAGCGCTGCGGGTTTCAGTGACGCCCTGCGGGCCGAAGCCGAACGAGGTGGAATCCTGCTGATCGGCCTCGACGAACTGTACGGCCGAGCGATGCCGGCAGCCGTTCTGCCCTAGCCGGCCGCCGGCCAGGGTCCTGTCGCCGCACCGGCCGAATGCTCAAGCAACCGGCTGGGGCGGGACGGACTCGCTCCTTGTGGCAGACGTCGCCTGCCGCTAGTGGGTGTCGGCGGGCCGTACCGTCCACCGCTGCTCCACCTTCGCGAGCCGCCAGTAGGTGATCGCCGCCGCCCACACCACCACGAACAGGCCGACGATGACGTAACCGACGTTGTCGAGGTCGATGTCGGCTATCCAGGTGGTGAGGTCGTCGGTGAGGTCGAACTTGTCGTGCAGGACGCCGACCAGCTCGATCGTGCCGATGAAGAACGCGACGGCGATGGACAGCCCGGTGATGGCGAGGTTGTAGAAGACCTTGCGCACCGGGTTGGAGAACGCCCACTGGTAGGCGAAGTTCATGAACGTGCCGTCGAGGGTGTCGAACAGGCTCATGCCGGCGGCGAACAGCAGCGGCAGGCACAGGATCGCGTACCAGGGCAGCCCGGCCGCCGCGCCCGACCCGGCCATCACCATCAAGGTCACTTCGGTGGCCGTGTCGAAGCCGAGCCCGAACAGAAAGCCCAGCGGGTACATCTGGCCGGGCCGGGTGATGGACTTGGTGAGGCGTCCGAGGATGCGGTTCATGAACCCGCGCGAGTCGAGATGCTGCTCCAGCTCCTTCTCGTCGTACGTCCCCGCCCGCATCGCCCGGAAGACCTTCAGGATGCCCAGCAGGGCGACCAGGTTGAGGGCGGCGATGAGGTAGAGGAACGAACCGGAGACCGTCGTACCGAGAAATCCCAGCACCTGGTGGGTGCTTGAGCCCTCGTTCATGACCTTGCCGGCCAGCTGGGTGCCGCCGGCGATCAGCGCGGCGAGCAGGACCACGACACTGGAGTGCCCGAGCGCGAACCAGAACCCCCCGGACACCGGCCGCTTGCCGTCGGCCATCAGCTTGCGGGTGGTGTTGTCGATCGCGGCGATGTGGTCGGCGTCGAAGGCGTGCCGCATGCCGAGGGTGTAGGCGGTGATGCCGAGCCCGATACCGAAGGCCTTGTCGCCCACCTCGTAGTGCTCCGGGACGACGAGCAGGAACAGGATGCCGAAGGCGACGACGTGCAGGGCGGCGATCGCGACCATCAGGCCGACCGTCTTGACGGTGTCCTCGCGGCGCCAGCGGAAGGAGGCGGCGGCGCTCTCGGGCAGGGCAGGGTCGGTCATACGGTGGTCACTCCAGCACCTCGTGGATGAACGCGTGAGCTGCCGTGGCCGGTCTCCTGGCTTACGGGTCGTGCGTTTCCCTGCCCGCCTTCCCGGCCTCGTGCTGACGACCAGTGGCTGTCCCGCGAGGGACGTGGGAGGGAAACTCCCCGATCACAGTGGCGAGGGCCGCGCCGGTATGGACCCCTGAGGGGTCGTCACCGGCTTCCCGAGCACCACGGCCCGACCACGGTAGGGGTGCGCGGCGTCTCCTGCATAGCTGCATACCTGCGCAGGTATGGAAGATCACACCGGCCGCCTGCGAGGATGACCCCCATGCATCTCGTCCCGGCGGACCGAGCGGACCGCCGCACCATCGACGGACACCGGGTGTGCGACGCCATCGCCGCGATCGGTGACCCCGGCCATGTCCGCGCATGGTCGGACCGTTTCGCCCTCCTCGCCGACCCCAACCGCCTCTCCCTCCTCCTCGCCCTGCACCGGACCGGCCCCCTCGCGGTCTCCGACCTCGCGATCGCCACGGGCATGAACGACCCCGCCGTGTCCCAGGCCCTGCGGCTGCTGCGGGCGGCGGGCGTGGTGGCGGGGGAGAAGGAGGGGCGGGTGGTGCGGTACTCGGTGGTGGACGAGGGAGTGCGGGGGCTGTTGAAGCAGGTGCCGTGAGCCTGAACCGGCGATCAGGGCCGTTCGCTGGAAGCCGGCGGCCGAGCCGCTGAACAGCCTTGCTCCGCCACGGAGTTACCCCACCTCGACGACTTTGCCATCCCTTTACAACCTGCTCCTCCGCCGGCTCGTCTCTCCGCACGTTCCGTCACTCAGCCGCCCGGCCGGCCCGAACACCGGGCCGGGCCACTTTCCGGGCGGACCGACGAAAGAGAGCGATTCCATGCGCCGTACCGTGCGCCGTACCGTCCTCAGCGCCGTGGCACTCGCGGCCACCGCCGTACTGGCGGGCACCGCGCCCGCGTTCGCCGACGGCACGAGCCCGTCCTCGGCCCCCACCACCGCGCCGACCGAGGCTACCGCCGCGCCGACCGAGGCACCGGCCGACGAGGCCAGTTCGGTGCCCAGCGTGGCCCCCACGACCGACGCCGGGGCCTCCCCGTCCCAGGTCGCCGAGGTTCCGAACGGCGCGCCCGACACCGGGGTGACGCAGACGTCGACGGACTCCGGAACGCCGGGAGCGCTGATCGGCGGCGGTGCTGCCGCCGCGTTCGCCGTGGCCGGCGCCGCGGTGATCGTCGTACGCCGTCGGCGGGCGACCGGAGCGTGACCCTGCTCTCCAGGCGTGCGTTCGGCACCGGGGCCACGGCTGCCGCGGCCTCGCTGCTCGTGGGCTGCTCCTCCGACGCCGGGGGCGTACGGACGACGGGGACCGCGGCTCCCGACCCCGCCGCGTCGCAGCAGTCAGCGGGCAAGCACACCGCCGCGAAGTCCGTCCGCGCGGTGGGCCGTTCGGCCCCCGTCCGGCTCAGAGTCCCCGCCATCGGCGTCGACACCCCGGTCATGCGGCTGGGGTTGGCGTCCGACGGTACGGTGCAGGTCCCTCCGATCAGCGACCACGACCAGGCCGGCTGGTACGAGCACTCACCGACGCCCGGCCAGACCGGCCCGTCGGTGATCCTCGGCCATGTCACGGTCGGCGCGTACGGGGACGGCGTCTTCCGCGGCCTGTCGCGGCTGCGCCGGGGCGAGAAGATCGTGGCGCGCCTGGAGAACGGCACGCAGACGGAGTTCACGGTCACCTCCGTGCGGACGGTGGCCAAGGCCGACTTCCCGACGGACGACGTCTACGGGAACGTGAGCCGGCCGGAGCTGCGGCTCATCACGTGCGGCGGCCCCAAGGACGAGGACGGCTACCTCGACAATGTGATCGTCTTCGCCGCGCTCACGTCGTCCACGACACCGTGAGCACGCTGGAACACGAAGGACGGCGGGCCGCCGGAACGTACGCCGGCGGCCCGCCGTCCTCCCCCACGAGTGCCACGCCGGTGGCAACAGGCACATGGAGAGCGTTGAAACGGTCCCGCGAGAAAGAGGCGGCAGCGTCCGAGCTGTTCGCCGCTCTCTACCCGCGCCTGGCCGGCTGGTGCCGCCGCCTTGTGGACGACGACGAGACGGCCCACGAGATCGCCTCGGAGGCGTTCACGCGCCTGTGGGCCCGCTGGACCTCGGTGGAGGAGCCGCGCGGCTTCCTCTATGTGACGGCGGCGAACATCGTCCGGGACCACTGGCGCAAAATGGAGCGCGAGCGAAAGGCGATGCGGCGCGCGACCACGGAAGCGGCTCTGCGCCCGCACACGGAGGCGTCGGACCCGTCCGTACGTCTCCTCGTCCAGTCGCTGCCGGAACGGCTGCGGGTGCCGATCCTCCTCCACTACTACGCTGACATGCCCATTCGGGAAGTGTCCGCGCTGACCGAACGCAAGGAAGGAACCATCAAGGCCGACCTCCACGCGGCCCGTGAACTACTCCGTGCCCACCTGAGGAAAAGTCTTGACCACACGCTTTGACGACGACGAAGTCCCGGAATTCGACCCCTCCGCCGCGGACCACGACCCCGACGACCCTCTCCTGATCCTTCTCGGACCCGCGTCCGCCCCCGCCTACCTGGGCGCTCCCCCGGGTCGCTACGAGGAGATCCGCCGCACCGCGACCCGCCGTCGCCGCACCCGCGTGGCGGCCGGAGTGGGCGTGGCCTGCGCCGTCGCCGCCGTCATCGTCCTGCCCCTCAACCTGACGACGGCGCAGAGCCCCCGCTCCCCGACGGTCCCCCAGGCCCCGCCCCCCGCGAGCAGCCCGGTGACACCCCCCGTCGACCGCTCGCCGTCACCGTCCCCCGCCACCCCGCAGCCGTCCGAACCCGCCACCCGCGACCCCGCCGGCCCCGACGACGTTCCCTCCGGGACGTCCCTCGCCCCGAGCCGAATGCCCCGCACCACGGCCGGCGTGACATCGGCGCCCACGCCCTCGGCTACGACAGGGGCGACTGCGGCGGACGTCGAGCCGTCGGCGAGCGTGGCGCAGGACAGCAGCATGGCGCCGTAGTGGCCGGGCCAAAGAAAGCAGCGTCAAAGAACAAGGTGGGCAGGACGTCAAAGCCGATCCCGAGCGCAACAGTCTGTCTGTGTCCGTTGAGACCGCGACAGCGTTTCGGGCCGATCGAGCGGCAAATCCCCGCTCGACCGGCCCGAAACCATATGCAGATGTGGCTCAGCAGCCAGTGGCGTTGTAATTCCAGAACGCGGCCCGGGTCTGCGGTCCGGCGATCCCGTCGGGGGTTCCGGCGTTGTAGCCGACGTTGTTCAGGAACTTCTGGAGCGCTGTGATCGTGTTGGGCCCGACGGCTCCGTCGACGGTACCGGCGTTGTAGCCCCAGGCGTTGAGCAGCCGCTGTGCTGCCTTCCAGCTGTTGGTGCCCAGCTGTCCGTCCTCGGTGCCGGCGTTGAAGCCCCAGGCGTTCAGGCAGCTCTGCCAGTTCTTGGCCCGGGCCGTGTCCAGGCCGAGGTTGTTCACCGCGAGGACGGAGACGCGCGCGCTGCCGGCCGTGGACTGGGTGGCCTGCTGAGGAGCTGCCACGCTCGCACTCGCACCCGCGAGACCTCCGGCTGCAATGCCGACGACGGCACTCGCGGTAACGAGAGCCCTGGCCAGAGAAGATCGCATTGTTCTCTCTTTCCTATCGACAATGAGGAAGTGACGCGAACGACCGCGCCGGCCGTCCGCACCGACCCGAGCGTGCCAGGAGCACACACTCAAAATCTCGCGAAAATACGCCCCACTTTTTCGTATGACCAAATCCCGGCCATATTTCAGGCGTCTTCTGCGGTGGGATTCCGCCAGGGGTTCTGTGAATTCCGGCCGATACGGTCGTCGGCGCGATCGGGTACGCCCGGGTGACGGCCCGGCGCCGGAACGGGACGCGTTCCGGCGCCTCATCACTCGGGTGGCCGTCGCTCAGGCCGGCAGGAGGCCGTGGCTGTCGGCGAGGACGGCTTGTTCCGCGGGGGTGGCCGAGGCGCGCCATTCCGGGGCCAGGGCGGCGTACGTGGTGACGTCGTGCCACTGGCCCTGGGTGTGGAACAGCTGCCGCAGGGTGGCCTCGGGGTGCAGGCCGGCGGCGAGCATCAGGTCACGCATGCGGGTGTGGTCGGCGCGGTGGCCGGCCCAGATGCGGTGCAGGCCCAGGGGACCGAAGCCGTACGCCATCAGGAGCCGTCCGGCCTCGTGGCCGTGGCCGCGCACGGGTGCGTCGGGCAGCAGGACGAGTCCGGTGAGCATGGCGTTGCTGCCGTAGTCCTCGACCAGCAGCCCCATGGTGCCGACCATGGTGTCGTCGCCCGGCGCGCACACGGCGAGGGTGTGCCTGCGGCGCGGGTGGGCGTAGGGCTGGGCCAGGCACTGGGCGAAGGCGTCCTGTGCCCGGCGGGCGTCCATGCGGTCGATGCCGAGGTAGCGGGTCAGCACGCGGTGGGTGTAGACGCGCTCGAAGGGCGCGAGGTCGGTGGCCCGCAGTTCGCGCAACCACAGGTGCTCGCCGTGCAGTTCGGGCAGGTGTGTCATGACATGGCTCCGGCCGGGACCGCCCGCTCGGCGGTGACGAGGGCTTCGAGGTCGACGTAGTAGCGTCCCGACGGCACCGGGGCGCCCAGCAGGATCCGTCGGGCGGTGTCGGTGACCAGGGCACCGCCGAGTGCGACGCCGCTCGCCAGCTGCGGCCAGCTCGACAGCGTGCGGCCGATCCGGCCCAGGGCGTCGGTCATGGCCGGGCTGAGGCGGCTCTCGTCCACGATCCGCAGCAGGACGTCGAGCGACCCGGCGGGGTCGAGGCCGCGGACGTCGCGGGCGGTGAGGTCGCCGGCCCGGCCGTGGAAGAGGGGGCGGTCCGGTTCCTCGTCGAAGCGCTCCACGTCCAGCAGGCCACGGTCGTTGGCGTCCATCAGCACCGGGACGCGGCGGGCGCGGGCGTGCTCACGGGCGGCGAACTTCGCCCAGAGGGTGTCGCACTCCTCGACGAGCAGGTCGAGTCCGGTACCGGGAGTGCTGCCGGTGGCGGTGCCGAAGAACTCCTCGATGGTCTCCTCGGTCACGCCCGAGCGGTGGATCTCGATGTCGAGATAGGGGTCGATCTCGTACATCTGACGTGCGCACAGGACGGTCTTCTCCACGCCCAGGTCGTGGACACCGGCCCGCAGCCGGTTGAGGTTCGACAGCCCCAACCGGTCGAAATCCGCCAGGCGGAACGATCCTCCTACGCCCTCCATGGCACAGGTGAGCGCCGCGCTGTTGCCCACGGACAGGCCGAGCACGCCGATACGCCGGCCGAGCAGCGCCTGTTGTTGGACCCGGGTGATCTTGTCCCGGTTGCGGTCGGTGCGGACCAGCCGGAACTCCTCGGCCGGCAGGACGTGCACCAGCCGTGCCGACCACGGGTACCAGACCCAGGTGCCGTAGCGCCTGCGCGGGGCGCCGGCCAGGATCTCCGTGATGGCGGCCGCCATGCTCGGCTCCTCCGGCGGCTGCCCGGGCCGCATGCAACGCGCCAGTTCTTCCAACTGGTCGTCGATGCGGTCATGGACTTCCCGGACGGCACCCGATTCCAGCAACGCCGCGAGAGCCGCTGCTCCGTCGGCGTCCGCCGGGTTCAGGAGAGCGGGTCGGAAGGCGTCCTGCGGGGCGGTGGCAGAGACAGCGGTGGGGAACGCGGGTGAGGTATCTGTGCGGATATCTGAATCGATCACGAGGCGGGAAGTTAGCAGTCGAATGATCTTGGAAAGCCCTTGTCACACGGGAGGGCGCATTCGAATTGATGCGCGGGAGGAGAGGCGTGGTGCATGCGGGGCCGAGGGTGTCAGCCGCTCGTTTCCGGGCCCCACTGATCGGGGCCGACTCCTCGCCAGTCGATCCACGGTGAGTCCGCCACCTCCGACGGGTCGATCTCCAGTCCGGCCCGGCGGAGGAACTCGGCCACGTCGGCCGCGTTGTGGGCCAGGCCGAGGATCTCGCCGTCCACGCGGACGCGTCGGCCGCCCGTGGGTGACGGGGGGAGCACGATCACGCGAATCGGTCCGGACATGCCTTCAGGATCGTCCTGGGCGTCCGGTCCCGCATTCCGGCCCGTCATCGGCGCGGCCCCCCGGTGCGGACGGGGCGCTGTCCGGGCCGCGGGTGGGCGGGACTCCGTTCCCGTTGTGGCCGGGTGAGGTGGTCGGGAAGCGATCGCATGACTGGATTCAATCATGTGTTCGATTTATGGGGCCATGGCCGGCACGGCGATGAGTTCCGGCGGCGGGCCGGGTCTACCGGGTTACGGGTGCGACGGACGTCGACGCCCCTCCGGACGAGGAGACACCGACATGACCGCTACTTACACCTTCGACGTCTTCTCCAGCCTCGACGGCTACGGCAGCGCCGGTGGCGACTGGACCGGCTACTGGGGCAAGCAGGGACCCGAACTCCTCGACCGCCGCCTCGCCCTGTACGGGCCGGAGCAGCGGATGGTCTTCGGCGCCACCACATACCGGGCCTTCGCGCGGATGCTGGCCGAGAGCACCGAGGACTCCGACGTGCGCGACCCGTGGGTCACCCGGATGCGGAACCTGCCGACCACGGTGGTGTCCACGACGCTGGAAGGTCCTCTGGACTGGCCGGACGCGACCGTCGTCAGCGGGGACGCGGTGGACGTCGTCGCCCGGCTCAAGAAGGAGTCCGAGGTGCCGCTGCGCTCGCACGGCAGCCTGGCGATGAACCGGGCACTGATGGCGGCCGGCCTGGTCGACTGCGTCCAGGTGACGCTCTTCCCCGTCATCACCGGCCGGACCGGGCAGGACCCGGTCTTCGCGGGCGCGGCCGACTTCGACCTGGAGCTGGTGGAGCACCGGACGCTCGACGGACACATCCAGGAACTCGTCTACCGGCCCACCCTCCACTGACCCGTCCGGCAACCCGAACCCGAAAAGGCCGCCCACACCGCGGACGGTGGGACGGCCCCTTCGGGAACGTTCAGGAATGCTCAGGGACGTTCAGTGATGTTCAGCGACCGTTCGTCAGGCGCGCGAAGCCTTGCGCCGACGCGTGGCCAGGACGATGCCCGCGCCGCCCGCGAGGAGGACGGCCGCGCCGCCCGCGATCAGCGGGGTGTTGCTGCTGGCGCCGGTCTCGGCGAGGTTGTCACCGCCGCCACCGTTCGGGGTGGGGACCGCGGGGGCCGTCGTGGACTCCGAGGCGGACGGGGTCGGGGACTCCGTCGAGGGGGTCTCGGAGGCGGGGGGCGTGCTCTCGGAGGCCGGGGGCGTCGACTCGGACGCGGGCGGGGTCGACTCCGAGGCCGGCGGAGTGGACTCCTCCGCGGGCGGGGTCGCCGGAGGCGTGGTCTGCGTGGTCGTGCAGTCCTTCGTGCCGCCGTTCCAGGCCGCGATCAGCTTGTCCTTGATGACCGGGTGGTCCGGGCCCTTGGGGAGGTCGCCGTGCGTGAAGCCGTCGTTGGCGTCGAGCTTGCCGTCGAACTTCGTGTTGCCGCGGTAGAGGTCGACCTGCCCGTAGCAGCCCGCGTCGGGGATCGCGACGTCGAGGGTGTCGACGGAGCCCGCCTTGACGGTCACGGTGTCGAAGTCGTGGAAGACCTGCTCGCCGGAGGTGGCGAACGTCGGGCCGTGCGCGAGGTAGGACGCCAGGGAGGCGGTGCAGGTGGACGCGTCGCCCGCCGCGCGGACCTTGACGTGGACCTTGCCGTCGTCGCCCGGCTTCAGGTTCTGGTCGTCGACCTTCACCGAGGCGAAGAAGTTCTTGCCGTCGAGCGAGAACTCACAGCGGTCGGTCTCGGTCTTCGAGCCCGCGCCCGTACCGGGCTTGTAGCTTCCGCCGTCCTGCCAGCCCTTGCCGCCGGGGCAGTCGGACGCCGAGGCCACAGAGGCGAGAGCAGCGGAGAAGGCGAGCGTCGCGGCGCCCGTCCCCAGCAGGCGCCGCATGGTGACACGTCTCGCTATGGACATACGTATCCCGTCAGGAAGAAAAAGTGGTCTCAGAAACACTGGGCCCATTGGTCACATGCGCCACGGTGTCCGCACATCGTGGATCTCGATGCTTAAACCTGTCAACCTGCGGTGATGCAAGGTCGCTTCAAAGGCCATCACAATTTCGCCACACCAGGAATGATCTCCTCCGGAAAGCGTCTGGTTCACCTTTCGGGCGAGGTGGACAGATTCCCATTTGTCGCTCGAAAAAAGACCGCACATATTCCGGAGGAGTCCGCGTGACCGCCCGCACCACCGCGCCCGAAGCCTCACCCATCCCCTCGCCCGACCTGTCCAGCAATGACCCGAACTGGTGGCGGCAGGCCGTCGTCTACCAGGTCTACCCCCGCAGCTTCGCGGACGCCGACGGTGACGGCCTCGGCGACATCAGGGGCGTCACCCAGCGCCTCACACACCTGGCCGCGCTCGGCGCGGACGCCCTGTGGCTGAGCCCGTTCTACCCCTCCGAACTCGCCGACGGCGGCTACGACGTCGCCGACTACCGGGACGTCGATCCCCGCCTGGGCACCCTCGACGACTTCGACGCCATGGTCGCCGAGGCCCACCGGCTCGGACTGAAGGTGATCGTCGACCTCGTCCCCAACCACACCTCCCACCGGCACGCATGGTTCCAGGAGGCCCTCGCCGCCGGCCCCGGCTCGACCGCCCGGCGACGCTACGTGTTCCGCGACGGCAAGGGCGCGCACGGC
This sequence comes from Streptomyces sp. NPDC031225, assembly GCF_055570355.1. Classification (NCBI taxonomy): domain Bacteria; kingdom Bacillati; phylum Actinomycetota; class Actinomycetes; order Kitasatosporales; family Streptomycetaceae; genus Streptomyces; species Streptomyces sp. NPDC031225. Next base: position 158,625 of record NZ_JBVIHJ010000013.1, read on the forward strand.
GAACTCCCGCCCACCGACTGGCAGTCCGTCTTCGGCGGCAGCGCCTGGCGGCGGGTGCCGGACGGGCAGTGGTACCTGCATCTGTTCGCCCCCGAGCAGCCCGACCTCGACTGGTCGAACGACGAGGTCCGCGAGGACTTCCGCACCACCCTGCGCTTCTGGTGCGACCGCGGGGTCGACGGCTTCCGCGTGGACGTGGCCCACGCCCTGGTCAAGGACCTCGGCGAACCGCTGCGCGATCTCGGCACCCCCGAACTCAGCGGGGACCAGGCCCTCGCCTCGATGGCACCCGGCACCCACCCCTTCTTCGACCGCGACGAGGTCCATGAGATCTACCGCGACTGGCGCACGATCCTCGACTCCTACACACCGCCCCGTACGGCCGTCGCCGAGGCCTGGGTACCGGGTCCGCGCCGCGCGCTGTACGCCCGCGCCGACGAACTCGGCCAGGCCTTCAACTTCGAGTACCTCCAGACCCCGTGGGACGCGGGCGACCTGCGCCAGGTCATCGCCGACTCCCTCGTCACCGCGCACGCGGCTCACGCCTCGGCCACCTGGGTGCTCTCCAACCACGACGTCGTACGGCACGCCTCCCGCCTCGTGCTCCCGCCGGGCACCGACGAGAACGCCTGGCTGCTGACCGGCGGCCACGCGCCCGACGTGGACGCGCGGCAAGGTCTGCGGCGCGCTCGCGCGGCCACGCTGCTCATGCTGGCCCTCCCGGGATCGTCGTACGTCTACCAGGGCGAGGAACTCGGTCTGCCCGAGGTCGCCGAGCTGCCCTTCGAGGTGCTCCAGGACCCGATCTGGGAACAGACCGGGCATGTGCGCAAGGGCCGCGACGGGTGCCGGGTGCCGTTGCCCTGGACGACGACGGGGCCGTCGTACGGCTTCGGGGCGGGCGGTGCGTGGCTGCCGCAGCCGCAGTGGTTCGCGCGGTACGCCGTCGAGGCCCAGGACGGCGTCGAGGGCTCCACGCTGGAGCTCTACCGCACCGCCCTGCGCCTGCGCCGCAAGCTCCTTCAGGGGGAGGACCTCACCTGGACGGACACCGGACCGGCCGACGTGCTGGACTTCTCCCGGCACGAGGGCTGGCGGTGCGTCACCAATCTGTCGGACAGCGCTGTGCCCCTCCCGGCGGGTGAGGTGCTGCTGACCAGCAGCCCGTTGGAGGACGGGCTGCTGGGGCCGGACACCACGGTCTGGCTGGGCTAGCTACCCGATGGTCGGGGTCGGGGTGGCGCCCGCGCTCGGTGCGGAGCCGCCGCCGCTCGAGGCGTCACCCGGGAGCGCGACCGGTGTGGAGGTCGAGGTCGGCGGCGGGGTGAGCACGATCATCGGCTCGCCGGGCTGGGGCGCCGGCGGGGTCAGGTCGACCGAGGGCAGCTTCGGCGGGGTGGTCTGCATGAACAGGGCCTGGTCGAAGTTGACGAAGCCGGTCTTCTCCATGACCGTCATGTGGTCCAGGACCGTGTTGTTGGCCTGGTCGGCCAGCGCGCGCACCAGCGAGTTCTTGGTGGTGGAACGGATCTTGGCGATCGCGTTGAAGATCGAGCCGTGCGTCACACGCAGGATGTTGGCGAAGTTCGAGTCGAACTGCTGCCCGGAGCTCGAGTCGATCGTGTTCACGAAGCCCAGCTGCTGGGGGCTCGCCACGTTCGGGAGGGTGATGTTGAGCATCGCGGCGACCTTGCGGTCTGTGGTGTCCAGCGCCGCGTGACCGTCGATGAGGTGCTCGCCCGCGGTCTTGACCGCCGGGGTCGTCCCCTTCTGGAGGGCGATCTTCCCCAGCGGGTACTCCCAGAGGCCTGCCGCCCTGACCTTGACGACGAAGTCGCGGTCCTGTTCGGTCAGCGGGCCCCATTGGGTCTGCGCGATGATTCTGTCCTGTGCGGTGGACGCTTGGCTGACGCCAAGCATTGACGGGTACGCGAGCGCGCCCAGTGTCAATGTGAGGGCTCCGCCCACGAACAGCGTTCCCATCGCGTTGCGCGAGAGTGGCACCGTGCCTCCTGCCCGGTCGGGGATCCCCCGCCGGGAGGCGGGTCGGACGCACAGGAGTACGGGCGTGGGGGCGCCGGCGTTCATCGTGTACGGGACACGGTCACGAGGAGACGTGGTCAGGAGGGGGCGCCCCTGCCGGGCAGGGCATGCGAGGCGACCTCGCAAGGCGGGGTGGCGGGCACGTGGGCGACCGGACAGGGGTGCTTCAGGTGAGTGCTTCCGGTGAGTCCGTGGCCCCCGCACGGTTCCTCCTCTTCCTGTTGACCGTCCGTTGACCGGTTCGCGGGGAAGTCCGGAGGAAATCGCGGGAGAGACCTGACGCACCCCGGATCTAGATTCGCCGCATGTCCATGCCACAGCGGTCGCAACGGCCCCTTCCCGTCCTCCCGTACCGCAAGCCCACCAAGGGCCGCGACTACTGGGTGATCGACGACGTGCTCCCGGACGTCGACGCCGTACGGGAACGCTGTCTCGCGAAGGACGACTGGGTGAAGGGGTATCCGTACACCTCGGAGACCTGGCCCGGACTGCGGACCATGCCGGGGCTCGAACCCGCCGAACTCGGGCGCGTGGAGCGGCTGGTGAAGAAGGCGACCGGGGCGAAGGACCTGTGGGTGCAGCAGGCGCCCGGCGGTGGCACCCTCAACCACAACTGCGTCCAGGTCGTCGGGGAGGGCGAGAGCGAGCCCCGGCCGCACACCGACTCCCGGGCGCTGTGCCGGTACGCCGCCGTGCTGTATCTCAACCCCGGTGTCCCCAAGGACTGCGGCACCAGTTTCTACCGGCAGTCCCTGCCCGGCGGCGGTCTCGGCGGCAACGTCGTGCAGGCACCGCACAACAACCTCGTCGAGGCCCTCGGCACCCGGTTCGTCGCGCCCGACGCCTTCGAGGAGGACATCCGGGTGCCGCACCGGTACAACCGGCTGCTCCTCTACAACGCCAACCTCCTGCACAGCGCCACCGGATACTCCGGCAGCACGCTGGAGGAGAAGCGGATGACGGCCGTCTTCTTCTGGATGGCGTGACCTCGGGCGGGGTCACCTACCCGGGGCCCGGCGTCACCCGAATGGCCCTGCTCCCGTGGTGGCCGACCCCGCCCCGCCCGATGGTCGAAGCACATCGACCGATCGAGGTGAGGTGCCCCATGACGCAGCAGCCGCACGCCACAGAGCCGTCCGCCGGCGGGCAGCAGCAGGCCGGGCAGGGCTGGAGCGAGACCCGGCGGCCCGCCGGCATGACCCCGACCCCGGCGCCGGGACTCGGTCCGACACCCACCGAGAACTCCTGGGCCGCCGGCGGGGTCGTCTTCGCCGGCGTGCTGATGCTGATGAACGGCATCCTGGCGATCTTCCAGGGCATCTCCCTGCTCGCGAAGGACGACGTCTGGACCCGCGTCGGCGACTACGTCTACAAGATCAACCTCACCGGCTGGGGCGTCATCCTGCTCTGCCTGGGTGCCCTGGCCGCCGTCACCGGCGCGTTCGTCCTCAGGGGAGCCGGCTGGGCCCGGATGACCGGCATCTTCCTGGCCTCGCTCAGCATGCTGGCCCAGTTCCTCTTCCTGCCCTACGCGCCGGTCTGGTCGGTCATCATGATCGGCATCGACTTCTTCGTCATCTGGGCGCTCGCGGTGTACCAGCCGGGCGAGCGGATCTGATCCCCTGAACGGTCACACGGTCGCGGTGTGGTGAGCGGTCAGCGCTGACGGAAGCCCGGGGATCCGGTGTTGGTCGGGGGCAGCCCGGGTCTTCGGGGCGGAGCCCCCGGTCTCCGGTCGGTAGGGGCCGCTGATGTGGGTGGGCCGGAGCTCCCGGTCCGTGAGGGCGGTCCGTGTGTGTGCACCGGGCTCCCGGTCGGTGTGGGTGGCCGGGTTTCCGGCCAGGCCTCCAGTCGGTGGGGCGGCCCGGGTTTGCTGGCCCGGCCTCCGGCCGGTGGGGGCCGTTGATGTGGGCAGGTCGGAGCTGCCGGTCGGTGGGGGCGGGCCGTGTATGCGGACCGGGCTGCCGGTCGGTGAGGGCGGCTGGGTTTGCTGGCCCAGTCTCCGGTCGGTGAGGGTGGGTCGGGTTTGTGGGCTCGGCTCGGTCGCCGGGGGCGGCCCGTGTGGGCGGGCCGACGCCCCCGGTTGGCGCCGGTGGCCCGGGTTTTCGGGTCTGTCACACGTGGCCGAGGCCGCCGCTGCCGAAGCCGCCGCCGGAACCGGGCAGCCAGCGTTTGCGGCGCTGGTCCTCCCCTCGTCGGCTTCCCGAGTGGCGGAGCTGGTACGGCATCAGCCGTTCCCGCCCGTCAGGGGTGGCCGGTACCTCGTCCGGCTCCCGCATCTCCCGGACCTCGCGGATCGGTCCGGTCTCCGGAAGCCGCGGCTGCTCCTGGTCGAGCGGTCGTGGAAGTTCCCGGTCCTGGACCCGCATGCCGAACTGCACGGCCCACACCAGTGCGCCGGCGATGAACAGCCCCCCTGCAAAGGCGGCGATCACGTCGAGTACGTCGCTGGACGTGGCCGCCAGGACAAACGTCGCCGTATTCATAGTCCGATTATCGCCGAATCGACCCGATCGTGGAGTCCCGGGGGACCACCGTCACCCGGTGGAAGTTGCACTCGGCCGGGCCGGCGGGCGCTAGAGCCGCCTGGTGGGTCTTGAGGGCCATGCTGACCAGGCTCATCAGCAGATCGACGTCGGTCTCGCAGTCGAGATGGACGGTGACCCACCGTGACCCCGGTATCAGCCGGACCGCGGTCGACTCCTGGAGATCGTCGTGGAATCGGCGGATGGCCGGTTCGGTGAGATGCAGATCCACGTCCCGGCCCGGGTGGAAGTGCACGATCTCGCTGTGAACGGAGCGCAGTGCCAGCCCCGCTCCGCAGCTGGGCGTGCCCACGTAGAGGTCGGACCACGTTTCCAGGCGCTCCAGGGCACGCTCGGCCAGAGTCATGCGTCCATCGTCGCCCGCTCACCGCGCCGCAACCAGAGGTTGAGGGAAACGTAACCGGGGCGTGAGGTGTCACGTGGGCCACAAGCGACGCACCCCGTTCCAGCCCGCCCCGCTCATGGCCGACGCCGCTTCACGCTGTCCTCCCGCGCACCGCCCAGGCGCGTGCCCAGAGGAAGATTGAACCGTCGGGGGCGGTCGGGACGGCCGCCCGCAGGGCCTCGCGCAGGCGGTCGCGGTCCGCGAGGCCGAGGGTGGCGACATAACCGGGGGCGGGCCCCTGACCGGCCAGGAACGGGCCCCACAGATCGGCGAAGTCGGTGAAGGCGGTGGGCACTTCGATCGCGCGCACGAGCACGTCGGTGAGTCCCGCGGCCGTCCACAGGTCGTGCAGCGGCTGTGGACGGCAGTCCGGGAACCGGTGGCCCTCGTCAAGCTCCACCGCTGCCGGGTCGAGCGCGGCGGCGGTGTCCCAGAAGTGGCGCAACAGGGCCATCCGGTCCGCGTAGTCCCACACGTACGCGGCGACGAGACCGCCGTCCGGACGGACCGCGCGGGCCATCCCGGCGACGGCCGCCGCGGGGTCGGACAGGAAGTTCAGGGTGAGCCCGCTGACCGCCACGTCGAAGGCGCCGTCCCGGACGGGCAGTGCCATGGCGTCCGCCACGGCCGTGGCCCGGGCCGCCCGGACGAAGCCCTCGGAACGGTCCAGGCCCACGACCAGGTCGGGCCGGAAGCGCTCACTCACCACCGCCGACAGCACCCCGGTGCCGCATCCCACGTCCAGCCACCGCAGTCCGGCCGGGCGGCCGAGCCAGGCCGTGAACTCCCGTGCGACCACCCGGCTCCAACGGCCCATGTACCGGTCGTAGGCGGCACCGGACGCCCACACGTCGTTTCCCTGTTCGTCCATGCCCCCACGATCCTCGCCCCACCGCGTTTCTTCACGGCTTCTCCACGGGGTCCTGCGGGGATTCGCGGGGTGGGCTGCCCGCCGGGATCGCGGGATCGCCGCGCGACTGCGGCGCGGCCGGTGATCGGTCCACCCGGCGAACGTCGCGATGCGACGCGTGAGCCTGCCGGGACCGCGGCCGCCGCGGGGCGCGTTGGCAGTTGCCAGGGCCAGTCCGTGGGCGCGCGCAGGGTTGTCGCGTGCCCGGCTTTCGACCCGCCCCCCGGCCCGCCGTAACCCGCCCGCTGTAACCCGCCCGCCGTATCCCCTCCGCCGCACCCCCCGCCGTACCCCCTCCGCCGTCGCCCCCCCGGCCGTCACCCCCGCGTGAACCGATCGGAGGGTTCGGGACGATGAGAGGGTGAACTGATCTTTCCGAAAGGGGACCCCGTGAGTGAGAACGCCGTCCGGCCCGAGCTGCGCACAGTGCGCGGGTCCGCCCTGCTCACTGTCGTGGGGCTCGGACTCGCCGGTGCCGCCTGGGTGGTGCGGGCCGTGTGGCATGTCCGGCTCGCCGTCGCGGGGGAGCCCGCCGCCGGGCCGCCGGACCAGGGCGACGGCCGGCACCGGCCGCTGAACGCCCTGGAGGACGGCTACCACCTGGTCAGCAGCGCCGGGGACCTGCTCACGCTGCTGTGCGCGGCCCTGTTCATCGGCTGGCTGTGGCGGATGCGGGACAACGCGCGGGCCCTGTCCGGCGAACCCCCGCGCTACGCCGGCATCTGGGTCTACGCCTCCTGGATCGTGCCGATCGCCAACCTGTGGATCCCGCGCGGCATCGTCGCCGACATCCACCGCAGGAGCGCCCCGGACACCAAGCTGCCCGCCGTCGTGAACGTGTGGTGGGCGCTGTGGCTGGTCGGCATGGTCACCGGGCTCGGCCTGACCTACAGGGGCGGCACGGACGACGTCATCGTCCGCGCCTACCACGATGTGGGCACCCTGCTGTTCGCCGACCTCGCCGTCATCGGCGCGGCCGTCGCCGGGATCCTCATGGTGCGCGCCCTGACCGCCGTACAACGTGTGCACATGGATGACTAGTTGCGTGCACCGCGTGGTGATCCGTTGAAGGAAACGGTCAGGTCGTTTGATCGGGAATGAGGGCACTTAATGTTGCGCCTACGTGACAGCCCCCCCACCCCCAGGATCGTCATGCGTCGCCTCCCCTCCGTCATGGCCGTCTGCGTGTCGGCCCTCCTGCTCACCTCCTGTGGAGTCGGCAGCAGCGACACCGCCGTGAGCCCCAAGAAGGGCGACGACATCACGCTGGGTCTGCTGCTGCCCGACCGGGACACCAGCCGCTTCGACAGGTTCGACTTCCCCCTCATCAAGAAGGAGGTCGCGACCCTCACCCACGGCAAGGGCAGGGTCAGTTACGCCAACGCCGGGGCGAGCGCGAAGCAGCAGAGCCGGCAGTTCGAGCAGATGATCGCCGACAAGGTGGACGTGATCCTGGTGGACGCGGTCGACGCCAAGGCGATCGGGTCCGACGTCCAGAAGGCGAAGGACGCCGGCATACCCGTCATCGCCTACGACCGGCTCGCCCAGGGCCCGATCGACGCCTACGTCTCGCACGACAACGAGCTCGTCGGCGAGGTGCAGGGCCGTGCCGTCGTCGAGGCGCTCGGCGACAAGGCCGAGACCAGCAAGATCGTCATGATGAACGGCTCGGTCGCCGACCCCAACACCGCCCTCTTCAAGAAGGGCGCGCTGAGCGAACTCACCGGCAAGGTCGTCATCGCCAAGCAGTACGACACCCCGGAGTGGCTGCCGTCGGTCGCCAAGGCCCACATGAAGGAGGCGATCGCCTCCCTCGGGCTGAACAACATCGCCGCCGTCTACTCGGCCAACGACGACATGGCGGGCGCGGTCATCGACGAGCTCAAGCAGGCGGGGGCCACCAAGGTCCCGCCGGTGACCGGGCAGGACGCGAGCCTCGCCGCGGTGCAACGGGTCGTGTCGGGCGACCAGTACATGACCGTGTACAAGTCGTTCCTGCTGGAGGCGACCAACGCCGCCCAGATCGCGGTGTACAAGGTCCAGGGCCGCGGCATCCAGTTCGACGCGCTCATCCGCGACAAGGTCGACAGCCCCACCCAGAAGGACATCCCGTCGATGCTGGTACCGGTGGTCGCCCTCACCAGGGACAACATCAGGCAGACGGTCGTCAAGGACGACGTCTACACGGTGAAGCAGATCTGCACCGCCCAGTACGCGGCGGACTGCGCGGCGATCGGGCTCAAGTAGGCCCGGCCCGGCCGCTCAGAGGCCGGTGCGCAGCCGTCGTACGACGAGGGTGGTGGCCGCCAGCGCGGTGACCGTGCCGAAGGCCAGATGGACGGTGGTGTCGGCCGGGGTGAACGACGCCACCGCGTTGCCGAGCACGCTGAGGACGAGCAGGGGCCAGAGCAGAAGGTTCACGGTTCCTCCGGGGACGTGGGTGGTCTCGACGCCGATGACGCTACGGGCGGGCCCCCGCTCCCGCCGATCCAGCGGTCCGCCCGGTCCGGGGTACAGCAGGCTGTACTTTCCGGCTGCCGACGGTGGCACGAACTCCCTTTCGGCATATGGTCGTTCCCTTCCAGACCGACCGGACAGACCAGCCAGAGGGGACCGGTATGGCCACTGCCGACGTCAAGGGCCTGGTCGTGGAGACCGCGACGACCGCGGCCGCCGCGATCGGTCAGCTCGTCTCCGGACTCGGTACGGCCGTCCTCGCGCCGTTCGTGCTGCTGTGGCTGGTGCTGGCACCCGGCGGGGTGGGCGCGCTGCACTCGCTGGCCGGCGTGGAACGTGCCCGGCTCGCCCGCTGGGGTCCCGAGATCGCCGCCCCCGCACCGCCGCCCGCACGACTGCGGGCCGCCCTCACCGATCCCACGACCCGTCGCGAACTGCGCTGGCTGATCCGGCATTTGGCCGCGGGCCTGCCGCTGGGGACGCTCGGCTTCCTGCTGCCCCTGCTCGCCGTACGGGACACCGCCTTCCCGCTGTACTGGCGGCTCGCCCCGGAGAACGCGACCGCCACCTCCATCGGCATCGGCAACGCGCACTCCTGGCCGGACGCCCTCGCCGTGACCCTGCTCGGCGTGGGCTGGATCGCCATCATCCTGGGGCTCGCGCCCGGCATGGCACGGCTCCAGGCGGCCCCCGGGCGCCGGCTCCTGTCGGCCGGCCCCGACGCCGATCTCTCCCTGCGCATCGCGGAGTTGACCGCCACCCGGGCCGGCGCGCTGGACGCCCACGCCACCGAACTGCGGCGCATCGAGCGCTCGTTGCACGACGGGACGCAGAACCGGATCGTCACGGTGACCGTGCTGCTCGGGGCGGCCCGCCGCATGGTCGCCCGCGACCCGGCCGGCGCCGACGAACTCCTGGAGCGGGCCCAGTCGGCCGCCGAGCAGGCACTGGCCGAGCTGCGGACCGTCTCCCGCAGCATCCTGCCGCCGGTGCTCGCCGACCGGGGGCTGGCGGGGGCGCTCACGGGGCTCGCGGCGGAGAGCGCGGTGCCGTGCTCGGTCGACGTCGAGATGTCCCGGCGGTGCGCGGCCTCGGTCGAGGCGACCGCCTACTTCGTGGTGGCCGAGGCGCTGACGAACATCGCCAAGCACAGCGGGGCGGAAAAGGCCGGCGTCACCGTCCGGGCCGTCGGTGACCGGCTGGTGCTGACCGTCTCCGACGACGGCCGGGGCGGCGCCGACGAGCACGGCGGCTCCGGCCTCACCGGCATCCGCCACCGCGTCGCCGCCCACGACGGCACCCTCCGCCTGACCAGCCCCCCGGGCGGCCCGACGGCCCTGGAGGTGGAACTACCGTGCGGCGCGTGACCGACCGTGGGCGGGGCGGGATTGCCGTGCGGTGCGTGACTGGCCGTGGGCGGGGCGGGATTGCCGTGCGGCGCGTGATCCACCGTGGGCGGGGCCGGGTTGCCGTGCGGTGTGTGACTGGCCGTGGAGGCGGCCGGGTTACAGCGTGGTGCGTGACCGGTTCCGGGTGTCGCCGGGTTGCGGTGCGACGGGTGACCGGTTCCGGATGCCGCCTGCTTGCGGTGCGGTGCGTGACCGGCCGCAGAAGCGGCCGGGTCGCGGCGCGGTGCGCGACCGGTTCCGGATGTAGCCCGGTTGCTGTGCGACGCGCGACCCGTTCCGGATGCGGACCCGTTGCCGTGCTGCGACGCGCGACCCGTTCCGGATGCGGACCGGTTGCCGTGCGATGTGTGACCGGTTCCCGATACGGCCCGGTGGCCGCTGTCCGTGCCTGCCGCCCGATGACCCCTTCGGGCGGCCCGACGACCCTGGAGACTGACCTGCCATGCGGATCGTGATCGCCGAGGACGACGCCCTGCTGCGCGAGGGACTCGCCCTGTTGCTGCGTGCCGAGGGGATGGACGTGGTCGCCACGGCCGACACTCCCGACGACGCCCTCGACGCGATCGAGGCGCACAAGCCCGACGTGGCCATCCTCGACGTCCGGATGCCGCCCACGCACACCGACGAGGGCATCCGAGCCGCCGTCGAGGCCCGGCGGCGCAGGCCCGACCTCGCCGTGCTCGTGCTGTCCGCCTACGTCGAGCAGAGCTTCGCGACCGAACTGCTGACCGGCGGGGTCGGTGGGCTCGGCTATCTCCTCAAGGAACGGGTCGGCCGGGTCGAGGAGTTCCTCGACGCACTGCGCCGGGTGGCGTCCGGCGGGACCGCCATCGACCCCGAGGTCGTCGCCCAGCTGTTCTCCCGGTCCCGTCAGGACACCCGGCTGGAACGGCTCAGTCCGCGCGAGAGGGACGTACTCGCCCTGATGGCCGAGGGACTCGGCAACAGCGCGGTCGCGGAGCGGCTGTTCGTGACCGACGGGGCCGTGCACAAGCACATCCGCAGCATCTTCGCGAAGCTGGACCTGGCCCCGACGGACCAGATGGACCGGCGGGTGGCGGCCGTGCTCCGCTACCTGGAGGACGCGCGCCGACGGCCCTGAGGAGGTCCCGGGTAGTGCCTGCTGTACCGGCACTCGGGGCGTGCGCGGCAATGATCCGAGGGCGCGGCGCTGGTGTGCTGGACGCATCACATCAGCCCCTCGGAAAGGACCCGCGGTGAGCGTCCAAGCCCCCGTCAGCATCGAGACCCGGCCGGCTCCGCAAGCACGCACGGGCCTGCTCGGCAGCATCCGCCGACACCCCCTGACCTGGTTCTTCACCCTGGCGTTCGCGTTGAGCTGGGCCGCCTGGACGCCGTACGTCCTCTCCGAGAACGGCCTCGGCGTCTGGCACTTCACCTTCCCCGGCGGCCGCGCGGCCAGTCAGCTCCCCGGCGTCCTGCCCGGCGCCTACCTCGGCCCGATCGCCTCGGCGCTCCTCGTCACCGGCGTCACGGAGGGACGGGCGGGGCTCAGGACCTGGCGGCGCCGGATGCTGAAGTTCAAGGTCAGCTGGCGCTGGTACCTGGTGGTGCTGGCCTCGGTGCCGGCCGCGCTGACCCTCGCCGCGGTCGCGCTGTCCGACCGCGGACCCGAACTGCCGTCCACGATGATCCTCGCCGCGTATCTCCCGGCCCTGCTCGTCCAGTTGATCACCACAGGACTCGCGGAGGAGCCCGGCTGGCGCGAGTTCGCCATGCCGCGGATGCAGCGCCGCTACGGCCCCCTGAACGCGACCCTCGTCGTCGGCGTGCTGTGGGGCGCCTGGCACCTGCCGCTGTTCCTGACGGAGTGGGGCGGCGGACCGCATGTGGCGTGGACGGTGCCGGTGGAGTTCATCGCGATGACGATCACCTTCAGCTGCGTGATGACCTGGGTGTTCAACAAGTCCGGTGAGAGCATGCCGCTGGTCATGCTGCTGCACTGCGGCGTCAACAACTTCTTCTCGATGGCCGGGGCGGACATGTTCCCCAAGATGTCCCAGAGCGAGGGCACCCACGCGCTCCTGCTCGCCACCACGACGGCGGCCCTGATCCTGCTGGCGGTGACGCGCGGCAGGCTGGGCCTGCCCAAGGGGCACCCCTCGGACCGACTCGCGGCCTGACCCACGGCCCGACCCGGCCGCACGCACAGCACACGAACGGGCTCCCGGCGCCTCCCTCGCCGCTCCGGGAGCCCGTTCCGGTGCGCCCCCGCGCCCTGTTCGCCGCTCGCGCCCGCCCGGCTACCGCTCCGAGCCGTTGGCGAACTGCAGGGAGATGTGCCGCAGGACCTCCGCGGCGGAGGTGTCGGTGCGGCCCTCGTCGTGGACCTCGGCCAGCTGCACGAAGGCGAACGAGAAGCAGTTGGCGATGCTCGCGATGGCGGGCCCCAGCTCCTCGACGACGGCGTCCGCCGCCGCGTGGCCGCTGGCGTCCGCGGGGAGGTGGATCCGTGGCAGGGTCTCCACGAGGAGCGCGGAGATGGCCCCCGTCAACGAGACCTGCCGATCAGGGTGTTCACGGACCTGCCGCCGCATCTCAAGGGCTTCGGTGAGGATCCCGACGACGTTCTGCATGATCTCGCGCTGCTCCATGGGCGCAGCCTAGAGCGTGGGCGTCGAGCCGGTGCCGGTGCCGGTGCGGCAGTTGACGTGTGGCGTGTGTGGCGCAAGACACAGGAACTCGGGGCGGGGGTGCGGAGCGTTACTGGTGTGAGGGAAACAGAGACGGTGGAGCCGTCGCGCGCGCGGATTCGGGACGGGGACCGGGCGGCCTTCGGGGAGTTGTACGACCTGTACGCGCGGGCCGTCCACAACCACGCCCTGCGGCTGACCGGGAACTGGGCGGAGGCCGAGGAGGCCATGTCCGAGACCTTTCTCGCGGCCTGGCGGACGAGGGAGACCGTGGAGCCGGAGGGTGACTCGCTCAAGCCCTGGCTGCTCGGGATCGCCACGCACAAGGCGTACAACGCCAACCGCGGGCTGCGCAGACGGCTCGCCTTCCTGGCCCGCAGCCCCGAACCCCGCCCCGTCGAGGACTTCGCCGAGGAGAGCGCCGGCCGTATCGACGACGCACGGCGGCTCGCGGTCGTGCACCGGGCGCTCGGGCAGCTCAAGCGCCAGGACCGTGAGGTCTTCGCACTGTGCGTGTCGGCGGGCCTCGACTACCGGCAGGCCGCGGAGGCGCTCGGCGTGCCCGTCGGCACGGTGCGGTCCCGGCTGTCACGGGCCCGGGCCCGGCTGGCCCGGCTGAGCACGGAGGCGGAACCGCCCCCGGCTCACGGAGAGATGGAGAGTGAGGCCGCGCTCGCGGCCCTGTTCCTGCGGGAGGAGACCCGATGAGCGAGGCCGAGGAACTGCTGTCGGCGGCGGAGTGGGACCTCCCCGCGGAGCGCCACCGTCACTTCAAGGACGTACTGATGCAGCAGATCGATCATGAAGAGGGCCGTACCGAACAGGCCTCCGCACGGCGCGCGTTCGCCCGGTTCGCCCGGCCGGCCGTACTGGTGCCCCTCGTCTCGGCGGCCCTTGCGGGAGTGCTGCTCGTGACGCTCACCCCGGACGGGCACACTCCCGCGGCCGGGGTCTCCAGCGCGTCCGGCACCCTCAACCGGATCGCCACCGCTGCCATGGCGAGCGACACGACCCCGGTGCGGGACGACCAGTTCGTGTACGTGCGGACGCTGGTCCGCGAGAACACGGGCACCTTCACCGGTCCCGTCCGGCTCGGCGCCCTGCACACCGAGGAGCGCTGGACCTCGCAGGACCCGGGTCCGCTCCGCGTCACCGGGTGGCTGAAGGCCAGCGGCAAGGACGCGATCATGCCGGGGCAGGTGATCCCCATCGAGTCCTCCGATCCCCGTCCCGAGGGCGTCGACCACCCGACGTACCGGTGGCTGGCCTCGCTGCCCACCGACCCCGGCGCCCTGCTTGCCCGGCTCGGCAAGGAGGCCAGGCCGGTCGAGGGCGAGTCGCGGGACCAGGCGGTCTTCTCCCTGATCGGCGACCTGATCAGCGGCACGGTCATGCCGCCGGCCAACGCCGCCGCGTTCTACCGGGCGGCCGCGAAGCTGCCGGGGGTACGGGAGATCCCCGACGCCGTCGACGCCACCGGCAGGCACGGCATCGCCATCACCCTCGACGACACCGGCTTCGCGACCCGCGACGAGTGGGTCTTCGACAAGGAGACCCTGGCCCTGCTCGGCGCCCGCTTCTACGTCACCGACCCGGACCGGGGGATCACGACCGAGACCCTGGCCGGCACCAGCGCCGTCATGGAGACGGCGGTCGTCGACAAGAAGGGCGAGGTGCCCGCGCGGGCCGCGTCCCGTTGACGTCCCGCTGATGTCCCTTGCAGCACAATTGCGGGCATGAGCATCGTCAAGATCAACGTACTCACGGTCCCCGAGGAGCAGCGCGAGACGCTGGAGAAGCGGTTCGCGTCCCGCGCGGGGACCGTCGAGAACTCGGACGGCTTCGAGTGGTTCGAGCTGCTGCGTCCCGTCGAGGGCACCGACACCTACCTCGTGTACACGCGCTGGCGCAGCGAGGAGGACTTCCAGAAGTGGATGTCCGGGATGTCGCAGTCCTCGCACGGGGGCGGGGAGCAGAACCGTCCCAAGCCGGCCTCCTCCGGCTCGACGCTGTGGACCTTCGAGGTCGTCCAGCAGGGCGCGCCCAAGCGGTAGAAGAGGGAAGGGACCCCGGGCCCGGATCACCGGGCCCGGATCACCGGGCCGGGGTCCCCGCCGTGTCCTACAGCGTGACCTGCTTGCCGCCGAAGGTCACGACCAGGCTGCCGTTGGAGGCGTAGGACCAGCCGAGGGCGCCCGCGTAGGTGGAGCAGCGGGAGCCGTTGGTGCCGGACCAGAACTGGTTGGAGCTGTCGGCGTCACCGACGTAGCGGTCGTTGGCGCCGCTGTTGCACGAGGTGTTGGAGCGGAAGACCGAGGTGCCGGTCTCGAAGTTGAAGTTGCGTTCGGTGTTGGCGACGGAGACGTTGCTGGTGATGGTCATCGAGCCGGGGTTGCTGTTGTAGGTGAACCCGTGGTGGCCGTTGCCGTAGGCGATGCTGTGCTGCACGACGTGGTTGACCGCGATGTCGTCGCCGCCGAGCTTGAAGCCGTTGCGGTCGCCGTTGCCGGCCTGGGAGCCGTCGGTGAGGGTGCCGTTGCCGTAGGACAGGGAGTACTCGATGGTGACCGGGCCGATCGCGCCGGTGTCGGTCTTGGTGTAGAGGTCCCAGCCGTCGTCGATGTTGTTGTGCGAGACGGCGTACCGGAAGACGTTCCCGGTGCCGGTGGTGAGCTTGGCGGCGAAGCCGTCGGCGTCCTCGCCGTCGGAGTCGGCGTTGTCGTGGGACTCGGCGCTCAGGATCAGGTTGTTGGCGGGCCACTGGCTCGCCGGGGTGGAGGAGGCGATCCGGCCCAGCTGGAGTCCGGTGTCACGGTTGAAGCGGGTCACCGTGCGCTCGATGACGTTGTTGCTGCCGCCGACGTAGATGCCGTTGTCCCCGGCACGCTCGACGACGAGGCCGTAGATCTTCCAGTAGTTCGCGTTGAGCTGGATTCCCCGGTTGGTGGAACTCTCGCTCTGCGCCGAGAAGTTGAGCACCGGCGTCTCGCCCGGGTAGGCGGAGAGCGTGGTGCGGGCGGCCGAGGTGCCGTTGGCGCCGGCCGGGATGGTCACCGTCGAGGAGTAGGCGTACGTCCCGCCGCGCATGTAGATGGTGCCGCCCGCCGCGATGCGGCTGATCGCCGAGGTGAGGGTGGTGGGCGCGGTCGCCGTGCCGGCCGCGCTGTCGGTGCCGGTCGGTGACACGTACAGGGCGCTGCTCGACGGCGGGGTCGTCGTGCCGGACGTCTCGGCGTCCAGGTAGTCGACGTTGGGCAGGCCGTTCGCGCTGGTCGGGTTGAGCCGGATGGTGTTGCTGCCCGCGTTCACCGGGACGGTGAGCGTCTTCGTGGTCCAGCCGGTCCAGGTGGAGGTGGACTCGAAGGACGCGGACGACACCGTCGTGCCGTTCACGATGATGTCCGCGGGGCGGGCGGTGGTGGTGCCGTTGGCGAAGCGGAGGCTGAGGGTCGCCGTGCCCGATGCGGGTGTGGACACGGTGAACTGGGCGTACGCGCCGGTGGCGTTGGTGCCGTTGCAGAATCCGCTGCCGGAGTAGCCGGCGTACTCGGTCTCGACGGCTCCGGTGCAGACGGCGGGGGAGGTCTCGGCCTCGTAGCGGGTGGTGGCGGCCTGCGCCGTGGTCGTGCCGGAGAGTGCGACGAGCGTGCCGGCGAGAAGGCCGACGGAGGTGATGAGGGGTCTCAGGTGCATCGTTCGTCTCCATGGTGTGCGGTGACGGGGGCACGTATTCTTCGGACGGTAAGCGCTTGCCATGGCCGCGTCAACGGTTGCGTATGTGATCGTTGTTCACGGATACGAATTGGATACGGTGGGCCGCATGACCCTCTTCGTGAAGATCTGCGGCCTGCGGACCGAGCAGGATGTCGACACGGCCGTCGAGGCCGGCGCCGACGCCATCGGGTTCGTCTTCTCCGACAGCCCGCGGCGCATCGACCCCGCCATCGCGGCACGGCTGGCCGCCAGGGTCCCGGAGAGCGTCCTGACGGTGGGGGTGTTCCGCCGCGAACCCCTGGAGTACGTACGGTCCGTGGCCGCCGAGTCCGGCATCGGCGCCGTCCAGCTGCACGGCCCCGAGGACCGCGCCTACTACGACGAACTCTCCGGCGGCGGCTGGACGTTGATCCGCGCGGCCGCCTTCGGCGACACCGTGCCGCGCTGCGGGGAACTGGGCGAGGACATGCTGCTCCTCGACGCCCCGGTGCCGGGCTCCGGCATCGCGTGGGACTGGTCGAGCAAGCAGGTCGCCGCGGCGGGCGAGCGGTGGCTCCTCGCGGGAGGCCTCACGCCGGAGAACGTACGGGAGGCCGTCGACGTCACCCGCCCCTGGGGTGTCGACGTGTCCAGCGGCGTGGAGGCCAGCCGGGGCGTCAAGGACCCGACCCTGATCACGGCGTTCGTGAAGGCGGCGCGGGCGGGGGCCGTCACGTCGGGGTGAGTCCCCTGGGCGCCGCCGCTGCCGGGTGCGGGTACGTCGTGGCTGGTCGCGCAGTTCCCCGCGCCCCTAACGGCGTTGGGGTGAGTGGCGACCACCGCTGCCGGGTGCGGGCCCGCTGTGGCTGGTCGCGCAGTTCCCCGCGCCCCTAAAGGCGCTTGCAGCGCCCGTCGTCAGTCCACCGGACCGACGACGGGCGCTCACGGGCTAACTCCGGTACTGCAACGCCCTAAAGGGGCGCGGGGAACTGCGCGACCAGCCACGACGGCGCGTCAGACGGACGACGGCCATCGTGGCACTCACTCAGCCCTTCACAGGGACGAAAGCCAACGCGTCCCAAGCAATCGACGCGTCCCCCGTCCCGTCCGCCGTCGCCGAGCTCAGCGACACACTCGGCGTGCCCTTGAACTCGTACGACCCCAGTGACACCCAGGCGTTCTTGCCGCCGGTGTCCTGGGAGATCGTCTTCTCCACGACCGTGCCGTCACCGAGGTCGATGCGGTACGCGGCCGACGGCGTGTTGGCCTCGTGGTCGGGCAGGTGCACCATGACCTCCGCCGAGCCGGTGACCTTGCGGTCCGGCGTCCAGGTGCCGGTGACCACCGAGTCGGTGTAGCTCGGCACCCGGGTGTGGGCGAGCCAGAAGTGGCCGCCGAAGCCCGCGCCCAGCTGATGGAAGTCGATCTTCGACGGGTAGACGGTCGCGCCGTTCTGCTGCGCCGACCCGAAGGTGAACGTCAGCGTGCCCCGGCTGATCCAATTGCGCTTGCCCGCACAGGGGTTGGCGGCGCCGACCCGGTACTTCACCGTGTTCGGCACGTCGTCCACGATCAGCGCGTTCGCAGGCAGGGTGGACGTGCAGGCGGCCGGGTGGGGCGCGGTGACCTTCGGCTCGGGGTCACCGGCCTGGTACTTCAGCACCTCGGTGCCGCAGGTGGCCGTGCAGTCCGTCCAGCTCACCGGCTGGTGCCACCAGCACTTGAAGTCGTCGCGCTGGCACGGGCCTTCGGGCTGCGTCGACCCCTCGACCTTGTGCGGCTTGGTGATGTCGCAGTCGTTGACCGTGGGCGCGCAGAACGTGTCGTGCGCCGGTTCGGCGGCCGGCGCGCCGGAGGGCCAGTCGCCGACGGTGAAGGACCTCACGGTCGCCCCGGTCGCCGGGTCCGTCTTCTGCTGGGAGTAGGCCGCCCAGCCGAGGACCCGCTCCGGGTACGTCCACAGGTTGGGGTTGCGGGCGTCGTCGTAGCCGGACGACAGGAACATCTTCCGGTCGGCCGGGTAGAGGCCGTTGGCCGGGTTGTTGAACCAGCCAAGACCCCACGGGGCGCTCGCGTCCGTCGAACTGGGCAGGTTGAGACCGCTGTTGTAGGCCCAGAGCGCGAGCCACCAGTTCTCCAGGTACTTCGGGTCGCCGCCGTTGACGAGCAGGCCCTTGTCGTACAGCTGGTTCCACTTGTCCTGGAGGATCTGGAGCCCCGCGGCGATGTTGGCCGCGTAGTCCACGGTGATCGCCTGCTGCTGCTCCGCGGTGTACGTGGTGTCCGTCTTCGCCATGCCGCTGGTGACCTGGGAGATGCCGTAACCGCAGTCCGCCGCCGCCCAGTTGACGGTGTGGACGCTGCCGGCGTTGCCGTAGTAGCCGCCCTGGACGAAGTTGCCGCTCTCGCCCGCGGCCGCCCGGGAGCTTGCCTGGAGCAGGTTGGACTCCTGGGAGAGCACCCCGAGCATGATCTGCGCGGGCACCCGGCCGCCGCCCTTGAGCGCGGTGGAGGGGAACAGGCCCTGCGGGGTGTACGAGGGGAGCTCGCTGCCGTTCCAGCCGCTGCGGCGGCGTACGTCGAGTTTGCCCTGCACGGCGAGGTCCGTCGCCCACTCGGCCTGCGCGTTCGAGGGCTGCAGCGACTGGAGCTTCGGGTCGTTGCGGGTGACGGCGCAGGCGCGGTCGGGGTCGGTGGTGACGGCCGCCGGGTCGTCGTCCGAGGCGGTGGCGGCGGTGGTGGCGCTCGGCGCGCTGACGCTGTCCGTGTGGACGCCGTCGGACAGGGCCGGGGACTGCTCGGCGCCCTGGGCCGCGGCCTTGGGCCGGACCGTGAAGTCGACGGTGGTGTCGCTGCCGGGCAGCACCGCGCCGATGCCGACGGACCGGGCGGTGTCCGCCGCGGCCTTCCTGCCGCCTGCCGCCTCGGTGCCGTTGCCGACGGAGGTCAGCGCCAGGTCACCGGTGGTCGAGATCTCGGCGGAGGCAGGCACGTCGAGGGTCTGCCAGCTCTTCGGGAGTGCCTTCACGGCGTTCTCGGCGTCGGCGCCGGTCACGTAGACCCGGCCGCCGTTGCCGTGCACCGCGAGGGAGCCGAGCGTGCCGGAGCCGAGGAGGGTGTCGGAGCCCGCGGAGGTGACCCGGCGGACCTGCACCCGCTTGCCGTCGGGGACCTGGTAGGCGAGCCCGCTGTGCGCGTCCGGGACCAGCCGGAAGGGCGTGCCGCCGGTCCTGGCCAGCGTGCTGGTGGAGCCCTTGGCGTCCACCGAGACCACGGAGTCGCCGGAGACCGCCGCGATCCTGTCACCGAAGGGCACGGCGGAGGTCAGCTGACCGGCGACGGTCTGCTGACGCACCAGCTTGGCCTGCGCGGTGTCGACGGTGAGCAGTTCGGTGTCGTCGCCCTCGGGCCGGGTCAGGACGGCCTGTTCGCCGTCGCCGCAGCCGGGGTTGAAGTAGGCCAGCGAGACCAGTTCGGGCAGCTTGGTCACCCGGCCGTCGGCCAGATCGACCACGGCCGCGAACGCGCCCTGCTGGAAGCCCTGTTGGTCGTTGACGGCCTGCCGGGGCGCGTACACCACGACGGCACGGTCGCCGGACCCGGTCACACAGGTCTGGCCGATCCACTGGTCGGTGTCGACGCCCGGCTCGGACAGGGTGGCGGCGGTGTGCCACTTGTAGGCGTCCGCAGCGTCGGCGACCAGTACATGCAGTCCGGTGCCGTCGCCGTCGTAGGTGACGATGCGGTCGCCGGACTTCTGCCAGCCGGAGGGCAGTTGGGAGGTGTCGGTGACGTGGTCCGCCGCCGGGGCGGCCGTCGGGTCGGCGGGATCGGTCAGGGCCGCCGAGGCCAGCGGGGCGATGAGTGCCAGGGAGAGCACGGACATCGCGCCGGCGGCCGCTATACGGCCACGCCGGCTTTTCGGCACACGCCAGCGGTGTCTGCCGCCGGGGTTGTCACGGAAAGTGCGCAAGGAATTCCGTCCGGTCATTCAAGGGGTGAAAGGTGGGGTACCGGCTCCGACGCTCCCCCAGGCCGGTGACGCGGAAGCTACCAGTCCGCTATGGCCGGAATGGGTGCCGTGGGTGATCTACCGGGGGGTATCCACAAAACTTCCACGAGAATGCGTCAACGAATTTCCTTTGGCCGCAGTCCCCTTGAACGACATCCCTTGAATGACATCCCCCCACGCACCACAAGGAACAGTGAACGTGCTGATGAAGAACACTCGTCTCAAGGTGGCTTTCGTGGCCGTGGCCATGACCCTCGCGGGTCTGACGGCAGCCGGTCCGGCGGCCGCGGCCTCTGCGCCGGCAGCCGTCCGGGCCCAGCAGGCCGCCGTACCCGTCGACTTCGTGGACCTGCCCACCAGCGCCCTGGTGGCCGACGGCGCGCGGCACGAGGTCACCGTCACCTACCGCAACGACACCTCGGCGGACCTGACCGTCGCCCCGCAGCTCCTCGTGGAGTCGCCGGACGCGGGCCCGTTCCTCGCCCCGTCGGACGTCGTGGTCGAGCAGCGCACCGCGCACGGCTGCTGGCGCCCGGTGCAGACCGCGACCCAGACCGGCACCCTCTTCACCGACCTGACGAACGCCCAGCGCGTCCTGCACCCGGGCCAGACCCTCACTCAGGTCTACGGGATCTCGGTGGTGAACCCCGAGGCGCGGGGCACGATTGCGCCGAGGGTGGCGCTGTACGGCTGATCCCGCTCAGGCGGACGGGTTCTGGATTCTCGGCGACCGGCTCGCGATCGCCGAGGACCGGCACGCGGAGATCTGGCTGGACGACGCCGACTGTGCGGCCACCCGGCGCGAGTCCGCGGTGTACGGGCCCGACGCCCAGAACGTGAACCAGCAGGACGCAGCGGGCGGCGCGGCCGCGGCCGCGCCGCCCGGGGATACGGACGACCCCGGCAGCCCGGCAGTCGCAGGCAGCCTCAGCCTCGGGAGGCTCGCCGGGGCGCCGCATGCGTGGCATGCGCGGCATACCCGTGGCCCAGGAACTCCTCGGGCCAGGATCACGGGCCGTAGAGCCGTGCCTGTCACGTTCCGAGAGCACCGCCGCTGAGCCGGCGGTCCGCCTCGAACCCGGGCGTCAGGCGATGACGCCGAAGCCCTGGGGGAGGCCGCCGAATGACGTCGTTCCCGTCGGGAACACGCCGGAGCCGCCCTTCGAAGTGCTTGTCCGAGTGAGTGAACCGGTTCGCAGCCGGTAGTACCACCGTAGAAATCACGGTGAATGCAGGTCCCGGGCGGTGTGTTCGGCCGCGCGCTTTCCCGATCGGGCCCGGCAACAATCATTCTTTTGCGGTCATCCGGCCCATTAAGTATTTCTACACAATTCGCGATGCTCCTCGCGGGAACTGCCGGTCATCGCATTCCTGAATAAACTGCTGCGCCAAAGGCGCTTCTGTTCGACCAGGAACCGCCAATACCATCCCCTCAAAGGAGTTGGCAGCCCGATGACGCTGAATATCCCTGAATCACCCTTACGGCGGACCATGTCGGCGTGGGTCGGGGCGCTGACGGCCGTGGTGATCGCCGCCGTCGTCCTCGCGATGACACCGACGAACGCGAGCGCCATCGCCACGCCGGTGCCGCTGGGTACGGCGGGCAGCTTCGCCGTACTGGCCGGTTCACAGGTCACCAACACCGGGCCCTCGGCGATCACCGGCGATCTCGGAGTGTCGCCGGGAACGGCCATCATCGGCTTCCCGCCCGGCCTCGTGAAGGGCGCCCAGCACTCCGCGGACGCGGTCGCGCTCCAGGCCAAGAGCGACCTCGTCACGGCGTACAACAACGCCGCCGGGCAGGCCCCGGACGTCACCTACCCCACCGCGCCCGACCCCGTGGAACTCGGTGGCAGGACGCTGGACCCGGGCGTCTACAAGGCACCCATCTCCGCGGGCATCACCGGCACGCTCACCCTCGACGCGCACGGTGACCCCAACGCGGTCTGGGTCTTCCAGATCGGTTCGACCCTGACGACGGCGTCCGGCAGCAACGTGTCGCTGGTCAACGGCGCCTCGCCGTGCAACGTGTACTGGAAGATCGGCAGTTCGGCCACGCTCGGCACGAACTCCAGGTTCGTGGGCACGATCATGGCCCAGGAGTCGATCACCGTCACCACGGGCACGACCATCGCCGGCCGGGCGCTGGCCCGCACCGGCGCCGTGACCCTCGACAACAACACGATCGACCGCGGTACGTGCGCGGCCGGTGGAACCACTGGCGGTCTGGTCACCGGCGGTGTCGTGGCCGGTGCCACGTCCGGCGGCGACACCGCGGGCAGCACCACGGTCGGCGTCATCGGCGGCGTGCCGACGGGCGGCGGTACCGGCGGCGGCCTCCTCGGCGGCGTCCTGACGTCGGGCGGAACCACCGGCGGCGTGCTGGGCGGCCTGGTCGCGGGCGCCACGACGGGCGGCACCACGGGCGGCACGAACGGTGGCGCGACGGGCGGCGGCGGTACCGGCGGAACCGACCACCACGACCATGACCACGACCATGACCACGACTACGACCACGGCAAGCCCGGTGGCCCCGACCACGGCGGAAAGCCCGAAGAGCACGGGAGCTACGGCGGCCATGGCGGGCATCAAGGAAAGCCCGAAAAGCCCGACAGCTATGGCAGCAGCCACGAAGGCCGCCACTAGAAATCCGCCACTAGAAATCTGCCACTAGAAATCCGCCTAGCTCCCCGTGAGTAGGCAGAACGCGCGGCGCGCGACGGATCGGAGCCTATTCCGTCGCGCGCCGGCGGTGCGATCTCACGAGATCTCAGGAGAAACAGTGAGAGAAGCCAGGACGGAAACTCCGGGCGTAACCGCGAAAGACCGGGACGGGACGATCCTCCCGGGTCGGCGGACCGCCACGCCGCCTCCCCTCCTCCTGAAGGTGGTCCTCCTGAAGGTGGGCACGAGCGCCGCCGTCGCCCTGTGCCTGGCGACGACCCTGGTCCACGTTCTCCTCGTCTTCCTGCACGTGGCACCCCCGAACCCCCTCTCCCGGCAGTACAGCCGGCAGATCAACGCCTGGGTCTTCCCGCTCTTCGAGCAGAACTGGCGGCTCTTCGCACCGAACCCGGAGTCGGTCAACCGGCAGATCTCGGCACGCACCCTGCACACCACCCCGGACGGCAGGGTGCGCACGAGCGGCTGGTTCGACCTGAGCGGAGTCGACACCGCCGCCGTGAAGCACGACCCCTTCCCGAGCCACACCGCGCAGAACATGCTGCGGCGGGCCTGGAGTTCGTACCTCGACACGCATGGCAACGACGACGAACCCCGCACCGAGCGGGCGCTGATGATGCAGCGCTACCTGACCGACATCGCGGCGGACCGCATCAGCGAACATCGCGGCGGCGCCTTCGAATCCGTCCAGCTGCGGGTGACCACCGTGCCGATCACCGCGCCGAAGCCCGTCGAGACGCGTTATCTGCCCTGGTGGAAGGTGACCCCGCGTGACAATTGAACAGACACTGCCCCTGCCCCGACGCGCCCCCGACCGGTCGGACGCGGCCCCGCCCCGCCCCACCCCGGGGCGGATCGGCGCCCGTCTCACCACCCTGACCGAGCAGCCGGTCTCCCTCTACGCCGCGGCCGTCCTCCGCATCGGCTACGGACTCCTCTACCTCGTCTTCCTCCTACGGGAGTTCCCCCACCGCGACGAGATCTGGGGCCCCGGGTCACCGTGGACGCCCGAGCTGGCCCGACAGCTCTTCGCGCAGACGGGCTGGGCGAGCGTCCTCACCCTGTCCGACAGCCGGCCGTACTTCGAGACCTGCTACGCGCTGGCCCTGGTCACGTCCGCGCTGTTCATGCTGGGCTGGCGGACGAGAGCGGTGTCCGTGCTGTTCGCGGTCGTGGTGGCGTCCTTCCACGCCAGGGCGATCTTCATGACGGACGGAGGGGACAACCTCATCCTCCTGATGTCCGTCTACCTCGTCCTCACCGCGTGCGGCCGGCACTGGTCCCTGGACGCGCGCAGAACCCGCCCACCAGGCTCCACGGCGAACCCGGCAGCCCCGGCCGCCGACGCGTTCCGGCACCAACTGGCCGTCTCCCGCCGGACCTTGACGGCCGTACTCCACAACTGCGGCATGTTCCTGATCGCGGCCCAGGTCTGCTTCCTCTACGGATCGGCGGGCCTCTACAAGGCTCAGGGTTCCTCCTGGGGCGACGGAAGCGCCCTCCACTACGTCCTGAACCTCGACCTGTTCCGCCCCTGGCCCGGACTCTCGGCCATGGCGGACGGACACGACGTCCTCATCGCCCTCGCCTGCTACCTGACGGTCCTGCTGCAGGTGGCGTTCCCGTTCGTCCTGTTCGGACCCCTCAAGTACCCCGTCCTGACCCTGCTGCTGGGCATGCACCTGGGCATCGCGGTCCTCATGGGCCTGCCCCTGTTCTCCGCCGCGATGATCGTCGCGGACGCGGCATTCCTGCCGGACCGCTTCTACCGGTCACTGGGACGCCTGCGCCTGCGCACCGGCGGCTAGGAGATCAGCGCCCCACCATCGCCGCGTACGACACGAAGTCCGCCCAGGTGGTGGGGCGGAGGGTGAGGTGGGGGCCGGTGGGGGCCGGTGGGGGTCTTGGAGTCGCGGATGTGGGCGGCGGTGGGGGTCGTGGCTATCTCGACGCAGGCGGAACCTTCTTCGCTGTAGGACGACTTCTGCCAGGTCGGGGCGGTCATGGCGTGCCTCTCAGATGTCTTGGGCGATGCGGTGGACGAGGTCGCGTGAGGGCCCGGGCTTCAGAGCGACGGCCTCCATGCGGTCGAGGACGAGCCGGTACTTCTCCAACTGGCCTGCCGCATCGGCGAGTTCACTGCCGTGGGTACCGGGCCGTGGAAGTAGTCGATGGCGTGACCGGTCGTGGGAAACGAGGTGCCGTCGAACGGGATCACGCGAAGGCTGACGGCGGGGTGTTCGCTCATCTCGGTGACCTGGTGCAGCTGGGCCCTGGCCACATCGCGACCGCCGGACTGCATGCGCAGTGCGGCCTCGTGGAGAATTCGACCGCCGTGCCGGGAAGCTGCTGTGGTTCGAGGTGGGCGGGTGAGTCGCGGCCCGGAGCCACGACCGCCCCTGGCCGCGATCGAGCGGACAGGGGCGGTCGGTCCAGAAGGATCCGGAAGGGTCCGGAAGGTCAGCGCAGCGAGCCGATCCGGTCGACCCGCTCGCTGACGCCGTTGCGCAGCTCGCTCAGCGTCGTCCCCGGCGGAGCCACCGTCGGCTCGGAGGACGGCGGCTGGGTCTCGTCCGCGCAACTCGCGCCGCGGGCCGGGACCTTCAGGTCCACCAGGTAGTCCGTGATCGCGTCCGTGGCGCACACACTGCGGTTGAAGGCAGTGTGCCCCTCCGCCTTGAAGGTGAGCAGGCGCCCCCTGTCGAGCTCACGGGAGAGGGCGACCGCGTCCTGGTACGGGGTGTCCGGGTCACCGGTGTTGCCGATGACGAGGATCGGCGCGGAGCCCTTCGCGCGGAACGAGCCGCCGTAGCGGCTGGTGTGCTCGCCCTTCCACTGGACGCACGCGGTGGCGTGCTGGTGGTCGTAGGTCGGCGGGCCGTAGGCCATGGCCGGGCCGAGCAGCGGCGCGAGCTCGGCGTTGGCCGTGACCTGGCGCTTCAGCAGGGCCGGGTCGGTCGGGTACTTCTTGTCGACGCACTCGACGACGACGTTCGGGTTGAGGAAGTCGAAGCTGGCCGGGGACGGCGGCCGCAGCAGGAACGACGTGTTGTCGCGCAGCTGCGCCTTGCGCAAAGCCTCACCGAAGGACGGCCATATGACCTTGCCCTCGTTGATGTTGAACATCAGCCGGTACACGAGGGTGTAGCCGTTCGCCTGGCCGCCGTTCGCGGTCGGGACCGGATTGGCGTCCAGGTCGGCCTTCAGCTTCTCGAACGCCCCGCGCGGGTCGCCGTCACCGAACCCGCAGGTCGCCTGGTCGGCCTTGCACCAGTCGAGGAAGCGGCCCATCGCGCCGTCCAGCGCGAGGTACTGCGGCCGGTCGTAGGCGTACGGCTTACTGGTGTAGTGCTCCGGGTCGTACGCCCCGTCCAGCGCGAGCGCGCGGACCCGCTTGGGGAACATCGCGGCGTAGACCGTACCGATGTAGGAGCCGAACGACCGCCCGTAGTAGGTCAGTTGCTGCTCGCCGAGAGCCTGCCGCAGCAGGTCGATGTCGCGGGCCACGTACTGGGTGCCGACGTACGGCAGCAGGTCGCCCGCGTTGGTCTGGCAGGCCTCGTCGAAGTCCGCGGCCTGCTTCACCGCCGGCTCGTAGGCGTCCGGGCCGGGGACGCCCTTGGCGGCGGTGACGGCCTTCGTGTACGTCGGGTCGTCCCAGCACACGACCTGCGAACTGCGGCCCACCCCGCGCACGTCGTACCCGAAGACGTCGAAGTCGTCCCGCAGGGCGGCCGGCAGGTCGGCGTAGTTGTTGCGCACGAAGTCGACGCCGGAGTTGCCGGGGCCGCCCGGCTGCAGGAACAGCGTGCCCTTGCGCTTGGAGGGGTCGGCCGCGTGCTTGCGTATGACGGCCAGCGTGATGGTCTTGCCCTGCGGTTCCCGGTAGTCCAGGGGCACTTGGGCGTTCGCGCACTCGAAGCCGTTCTGGCAGTCGGACCAGGACAGGGTGGGCACGGGCGGCGACTTGGGTGCCGACACGGGCTGCTGAGCGGCCCACACCTGTGGCGCGGTCAGGGCCACGGTGAGGGCGGTCGCCGCGGCTGCGGTGAATCTGAGGCGTCCGAATGTCACAGGATGTTCCCCCTTGGTCGGATGGTTCACAACGAACTCACAGGTAAAGATGAGTTCGGGGTTTCTCCAGTTCCAGGGGAACGGAACACCCTCGGCGAGTGGGCCGCGGCCGTCCTTCCGCGGGACCTCCCGACCACCCGGCGGTAGTCCCGGGGGCCTACGCGCGAACGGCCGCGTACTGCGATCCGAGTACCGGGAATTGACGGCAGGCGCACGACGACACCGCCGCCCTCGTCCCGACAGCCTGGGTGGACCGTTCGGCACCAGATGTGGAGATCCCCTGCCGTGGCTACTTTCCTCTATCGCGTGGGCCGCCTGGCCTTCCGGCGACGCTGGTACGTCGCCCTGGTCTGGGCGGCCGTCCTGGCCGCCGTCGGGCTGGGCGCCCTGAAGGCGCCGGGCGCCGCCGACGAGGGGTTCTCGATGCCGGGCATCGAGTCCCAGAAGGCGTTCGACCTGATGGAACAGCGCTTCCCGGGAGCCACCGCCGACGGCGCCACCGCCCGGGTCGTCTTCGTCGCGCCGACCGGTGAGAAGGTCACCGCGGCCCAGAACAGGAAGGCCGTCGAGGACGCCGTCGCCGACCTGGCCGACGGCTCGCAGGTCGCGGGCGCCGTCGACCCGTTCCAGGCGAAGGCCGTGAGCAGGGACGGCAGGACGGCGTACGCCACCGTCACCTACAAGGTCGCCGCCAACGACCTCACCGACGACAGCAGGGCGCAGCTGGAGAAGGCGATCGAGGAGGCCCGGGGGAGCGGGCTGACCGTCGACGCCGGCGGGACCGCGATGGACGACGGCGGTGGCGCGGGCGGCGCGGCCGAGGTGATCGGTGTCGCGATCGCCGCGGTCGTCCTCCTCGTCACCTTCGGCTCACTGGCCGCCGCCGGGCTGCCCCTGCTGACCGCGCTCATCGGCGTCGGCGTCAGCATGGCCACGATCCTCGCCCTCTCCGACGCCCTCGGCCTGTCCACCACCACCGGCACCCTGGCGATGATGCTGGGACTGGCCGTCGGCATCGACTACGCCCTGTTCGTCGTCTCCCGCTACCGGGAGGAACGCGCCAAGGGCACGGCACCCCAGGAAGCGACCTCCCTCGCCGTCGGTACGGCGGGCTCCGCGGTCGTCTTCGCCGGGCTCACCGTCGTCATCGCGCTGGCCGGGCTCGCGGTGGTCGGCATCCCGATGCTCACCAAGATGGGCCTGGCCGCGGCGGGCGCGGTCGTCGTCGGCGTACTGATCGCGCTCACCCTGGTCCCGGCGTTCCTCGGCTTCTGGCCCAACGCGGTACTGCGCCGCAAGGACCGCAAGCGAGGCGGTGCCGGGGAAGAGGCCAAGGACAACGGCGGCACCCGCTGGGCCCGGTTCGTGCTGCGCCGCCCACTGCCCGTGCTGATCCTCGGAGTGGTCGCCCTCGGCGCCCTCGCCCTGCCGATGACCTCCCTCCAGCTGGGCATGCCAGGCGACGAGGCCAAGCCGGCCTCCACCACCGAGCGCCGGGCCTACGACGCGCTCGCCGAGGGCTTCGGACCGGGCTTCAACGGTCCGCTGACCGTCGTCGTGGACGCCAAGGGCGACGGCGACGCGAAGTCGGCCGCGGCGGCGATCTCGAAGGACATCGGCGCGACGAAGGGAATCGTGTCCGTCTCCCCGGCCCGCTTCAACGAGGCCGGAGACACCGCCGTCTTCTCGGTCGTGCCGTCCACCGCGCCGACCGCCGAGAAGACCAAGGACCTGGTCACGACGATCCGCGGCGAACGCCCCGGCATCGAGTCCCGGACCGGCGCGACCTACGAGGTCACCGGCACCACCGCGCTCAACATCGACATCTCCGACAAGGTCCGGTCCGCGCTGGTGCCGTACCTGATCGTCGTGGTGGGCCTCGCGATCGTGCTGCTCCTCGTGGTCTTCCGGTCCCTGCTGGTCCCGCTGAAGGCGGCCCTCGGCTTCCTGCTCTCCGTCCTGGCCGCCCTCGGCGCGGTCGTCGTGGTCTTCCAGGAGGGGCACGGCGCAGGACTGCTGGGCGTGGAGACCACCGGTCCGATCATGAGCCTGATGCCGATCTTCCTGGTGGGCATCGTCTTCGGCCTCGCCATGGACTACGAGGTCTTCCTCGTCTCCCGGATGCGCGAGGCGTACGTCCACGGCGAGACGCCCGAGCAGGCGGTGACGTCCGGATTCCGGCACAGCGCCCGGGTGGTCGTGGCTGCCGCGCTGATCATGATCGCGGTCTTCGCCGGGTTCATCGGCGAGAGCGAATCCATGATCAAGATGATCGGGTTCGGCCTGGCCTCCGCCGTCCTGCTCGACGCCTTCGTCGTCCGGATGGCCATCGTGCCCGCCGTGCTCGCCCTGCTCGGCGCCAGGGCCTGGTGGCTGCCGGCCTGGCTGGACCGGATCCTGCCCCACGTGGACGTGGAGGGCGAGGCACTGACCCGGCGCACCGACCCCTCGGCCCCGGCGCCCACCAACCGCGAAACCGCACACGTCTGACCCCGCCCGTCCGCCCGGCCGCCCGGCGTGTGTCGGTTCTCCGTGTCCGGTCGGGCGGCGGGGTCCGGGTCCCGCCGGGGGTCGCGTGTGTCGGTTCTCCGTGTCCGGTCGGGAGGTGGTGGTCCGGGTCTCGCGGGGAGGTCGTGGTCTGGGCCTCGCCGGGGGCCGCGTGCGTCGGCCCTCGGTGCCCCGTCGCGAGGCGGTGGTCCGGGGCGTGCAGGGAGGCCGGTGTGTCGGCCCTCCGTGCCCCACCGGGTGCGGCCCCCACCCCCCACCAGCAGCCCCCACCCGTCCACCCCTCACCAGCAACCCCCACCCCCAGGGGCCACCCGTGTCCGTACGGCACGGGTGGCCCCCTTCGAGCACCATGGGTCCCTGA
This sequence comes from Streptomyces sp. NPDC031225, assembly GCF_055570355.1. Lineage (NCBI taxonomy): Bacteria > Bacillati > Actinomycetota > Actinomycetes > Kitasatosporales > Streptomycetaceae > Streptomyces > Streptomyces sp. NPDC031225. The sequence continues at coordinate 188,359 of NZ_JBVIHJ010000013.1, forward strand.
GTCCACCACCGGAGAACACGATGACCACGACCATCAGCCAGGAGCGGCGTTACGCGGAACGCATCGAGGAGTTCACGGACCGCCATCCCTTCCTCGTCGACCTGTCGCTGGTCGTGGCGTTGATGGGTTCCGCCACTCTGGGCGCCTCGCTCACGCTGCCCGGCGCCGAGCCGCCCGCCCAGGACAGGACCGCCGTCGTCCTCATGGGCGTCTCCTGCCTCGCCCTGCTGAAGCACCGCACGCACCCGCGCCTCGCGGTCGCCGTGAACGCGGTCTGCGCCACGGCCGTGATCGGCCTGGGGTATCTCCTCACCCCCCTGCTGCTGGCCCCCGTCATGGCGTCGCTCTACTGGCTGGCCACCCTCGCCGAACGCGAGACCCTCCGCACCTACGGCGGCATCACCATGGTGGCGCTGATGATCGCGGCGGCCGTCTCCGACTCCATGGACCACCTGTCGCTGCTGCTCCGCACGATCGGCCCGTTCTTCTGGCTGCTGCTGCCCCTCGCCGCCGGCACGATGACCAAGCTGCGGCGCGCCTACCTCGCGGCCACGCAGGCCCGCGCCGAACACGCCGAGCGCACCCGCGAGGAGGAGGCACGGCTCAGGGTCACCGAGGAGCGCATGCGGATCGCCCGCGAACTGCACGACGTGGTCGCCCACCACCTGGCCCTCGCCAACGCCCAGGCCGGTACCGCCGAACACCTCGCGCTCACCAACCCGCGGCAGACGAAGCAGATCCTCCACGACCTCACCGGTACGACCTCCTCCGCACTGCGCGAACTGAAGGCCACGCTGGGCCTGCTGCGGCAGAACGGCGACGACGGCACCGCCTCGCTGGAACCGGCCCCCGGGCTCGCCAGGCTGCCCGAACTGGTCTCGGCGTGCGCCTCCGCGGGGATCACGGTCACCGCCACCACCGAGGGGGAGCCGCAGCCCCTCTCCCCGGGCGTGGACCTGACCGCCTTCCGGATCGTGCAGGAGGCCCTCACCAACGTCACCAAGCACGCCGCCACCCACAACGCGCACGTCAGCTTCGTCTACTCCGGTGCCCGCCTCCTCATCACGGTCACCGACGAGGGCCCGCCCGGCGCCCCCGCCCCCGAGCCCTGGAAGTGCTTCGGCCTCATGGGCATGCGGGAACGCGCCCACTCCATCGGCGGCGAACTCCGGGCGGGACCGCGTCCGGAGGGCGGCTTCGAGGTGAGTACGGCGTTGCCGTTGCAGCCGTCGGTGAGCGGGGAGGAGACCGGGTGAGGCGCGGGGCCGCAGGTGTCACCCCGGGTTCACCGGGAGGTCACCGCGTGCCGGGTCCCGTGTCCGTCGGGCTGGTTTCCTGGGGTGTGGACGCGCTGACCGGCAAGCACGTGGAGGGACGGGTGACGAGCTGTGGCTGACGTGGATCTCGACCGGGCACTGGAGGTCGCGACGGAGCTCGCGGCATGGGCGTCGGAGGCGATCCGCCGCCCGCGCGACCCGGGTGCCGCGGTGCGGGAGAAGGACGGCCCCGCGGACATCGTGACGGCCACCGACGAGGCGGTGGAGACACACGCCCGCGAGGTGCTGGGGCGGGCCTTTCCCGGCCACGGGATCGTCGGCGAGGAGTACGGCACCACGGAGGGCGCCCCCGGAGCCCCGCACTGGGTGATCGACCCGGTCGACGGCACCACCAACTACGCCCACGGACTTGGCTGGTGCTCCTTCTCGCTGGGCCTGGCCGCCGCCGACGGCACTCCGCTGCTCGGTGTGGTCGCGGACCCGTGGCGCGGTGAGACGTTCACCGCGGTCCGGGGCGGGGGCGCGTACCTGAACGGCACCCGGGTCCACGCGGCCGCCCACACCACCCTCACCGGCCATGTCTTCCTCACCGAATGGGCGGCCCACGCCCACTGGCCCGGAATGGACGCCCTCCTCACCGAACTGGCCGACCGGCACTGCACGGTCCGCGTGATGGGCTCCACCGCACTCTCCCTCGCCCAGGTCGCGGCGGGCCGGGCGACCGCGGCGGCGATCGGCGCGTTCCACGCGGTCGACGGACTCCCCGCCCTGCTGATCGCACGGGAGGCCGGGGCGGTGGCGCTGCCCGAACTCCCCTTCCACAACCAGCCGTTGCTGCTCGTGGCACCCGGCGCCGCCGAGGAGACGGCCGACCTCTGGCACCGGTCGGGGGCGGCGGCCGGGTGATGCCCTCCTGGTCGGGATCTGACCAGGAGATAACCGCAGGTGAGGTATCAACAGGCTGCTCGGAGCACATACTTCAGCAAGCGGGAGGGGCCCGGGGCGCTGTGACGGGGAGCGGCTTGATGCATGCCGATGGTGCGAGTCTTGGCAAGGTCGAAGTGCGGCTGAGGTGGGATCCGAGTCCCTACGGGGAACCGGCCCGGCATCTCGACATCGTCGCCGCGACCTACGCGGTGGGCGACCCGTACGGGCGGCCGGAGTACGTCGTGCACACCGAGAGCCGCTCGCCGGACGGCACCATCACCATGACCCGGCACAGCGAGACCGGCGCCGGTCTCGGGGTCGTCGAGGTGATGGAGCTGGAGTTCGAGCGCCTGTCGTCGGCCTACGGGCGGGTGGTGGTCGGCGTCGCCATCCACCAGAACGGCGGCCCCCGCACCTTCGGCGACCTCACACACGCCGGGGTGCTCGTCGTCGAGGGCTACCGCAGGCTGATGGTCGACGACTTCGCGGGCGTCCCCGAGGCCACGGCCGCGACGATCGCGGAGTTCGTCCGGGACGCGTCCGGCGCGTGGCGCCTCAGGGAACTGATCAGGGGCTTCGACAGCAACCCGACGGGGTTCATGGCGGAGATGGGCAGCGAGCAGGGTTGAGGGCCGGCCCCGAAGCCGGACCCGCCCCTCACCCCCGACCCCTCACCCCTCCCCTGTCAGGCCGACGGGTTGAGGACGACCTCGGCCGAGTTGTTCCTGACCTTCGGGTCGAAGGCGAAGGACGCGCTGCCGTCGTAGGGACGGACGACGACCCGGCCCGTGGCGTTCGGGACGACCTCGTCGACGCGGAGCCCGAACGGGAAGCGGACCTTCAGGTCGGGCTTGGTCCAGGTCGGCAGGGTGCACACGTAGTGCGGGATCGCCGGGGCGTCCGCGGACGGCGAGGCGGTGCGGCAGGTGCTGGGCACCGAGGTGGCGGTGGTGCCCGGCGGCAGGTAGTAGTCGATCGCGGGGACCGGGTCACCGGAGGCGACGTTCGCGACCCAGGCGGGCCCGCGGTTGACGAAGCGGAAACCGGCGGTGACGGTGTCGCCCACCGCGCCGCTCACCTCGGTGCCGTGCACGGCGAAGTCCGCGGTGTTGGCGGCGTCGATGTGCCAGGCGCGGCCGTTGTCCGAGGTGTCGAGGTCGGCGACGTCGCCGCCGGGCTCGACCTCGTAGTCGAACCGCTCGTACAGCGCGTGGCCGGTGACGGCGAGCCGCAGCGGCTCGGGCAGCTCCACGCCGGCGCCGGGCGCGATGTCGGTGTCGAAGGCGCAGGTCGCGTACGTCATGGCCGGGTACTGGGCGTCGTCGACGTCCGGGCCGGTGTAGGTGCACTGCGGGTAGCGGGTGGCGACGTCGAGGCCGTACGTCGCCCACAGCTTCACGGTGAAGCCGTGGGCCGTCTCGTTGCCGGTGTTCGTGACGGAGAACGGCACGGTGAGGCCGGTGCCGGGCGCGACGCCGCTGACGTCGGGGGTGGCGGCGATGCCGAGGTCCGGTCCGGAGCCGACAGTGACGAAGGTCTCAGCGGAGGACTCGGGGGCGGTGAGCGTGCCGTCCGGGCCGCCGGTGGCCGTGGCGGAGTACTCGATCGCGCCCTGCGCGCCCGCGGCGGCGCCGGCCGCGGCCCGCAGCTTCAGCTGCACCTGCGGGTTGTAGCGGACCGGCACGTCACCGGTGTCGCACACGGCGACGGTGCCGGCGGCGTCCGGCGTGCAGGTGTCGGGCCAGGCGACCTCGGCGACGCCCGCGAGCCCGGAGACGTCGACGGTCAGCCGTCCGTCGGTCACGGCGTAGTCGCTGTTGTAGTGCTGGAGCCCGAGCGCCATCGACCGGTACTGCGCCGCGCCGCCGCCCTCGGGGGCCGCCACGACCGCCTGCTCGTACGGCGCCTGGATCTCCAGCTGATCGCTGGGCGCCGGGTCGTCGGCGAACGCGACCCCGCTCCCGAGTCCGGCGACGACCAGCGCCCCCACGACTCCGGCACACGCCCCGCGACGCATTGCACGCCGAACGGAGACAGAACTCATGACAACCCCACCTGGGACGAAAGGACCCCGGAACCGTGATCCGGCACCGGGCGCGAATTGGACGAGGCACCGGGGCGGAAAGTTGTAGGTGAGGGGCGTGTGGAGTGCGGTTCTTACCGACTTCTAGATCAACGCGGGAGCCCGGGCGGCCCCGACCGGGCCAATGTCACGACGCCCGTGACCAAATGGTGTCCGTACCTGGTCTTGGACAGGCGGCGCGGGCGGGGCGGTCGTAGGAGCATACTGAGAAGGATGACAAAGCCTGCTGCACCGAAGCGCCATTTGGCCACCAGTCCCTTCAAAGCACCGGTCGCACCCGCTCCGAAGCACTTCGAGGTGGGCGACCAGGTCACGCACGACATGTACGGTCTCGGCCGGGTGATCGGCGTCGAGGACGGAATCGCTGTACTCGTGGATTTCGGCTCGTCGCAGATGCGGATCCCGAGTCCGTACTCGAAGATGACCAAGCTGTAGGAGAAAGGAATCCCTCTCATCGATCTGACCTCGCTGTTCTCCGCCCCGGAAGGGCAAATCCGCTGCTCCCCCGCAGCGCTGCCGCCTCCGACGACGAACCCCTTCCAGGCCCCGGACTTCGGGGAGGACGAGAACGGGACCGACCCGTTCGAGGACGACCAGGGGAGCGCCGCCCCAGGCATGCCCGCGACGCGGTCCGAAGCGGCCTGACGCCCACCACCGGGACGACCGCACGGACGAAGGGCCGCACCCGGCCGGGTGCGGCCCTCGCCATGACCTGAGCCGACCGCCGAGAAGCGCCACCGTGACCACCCCGGGCGCCCGGCAGGCTCACCCTTTCCCCTTTTCTCACACCCTGTGGACGGGCTGTGGATCTGCTCTGATCCGCCACAGCCGATGCCCAGCGACGCATGCGAGCGTGATTTCCGGACAGGCGCACCGGGATTACTCGATTCAGCGGGCAGGTGAGAAGAGATCTCTTTCATGGCGAAGGCACCGGACTCGACGGCCGTGGTGGACCCCCAGCGGGAAAGAGCGGACACGGCGGTCGGCGTCCGCAGAGCCGCAGCCCCGGTCGCACCACGTGCGAGCCGGGGTTTTCCGTCCGCGGTGGCCCGCAGCGGACGGGTCGGCGGTCTGGACGGACTGCGGACCCTCGCGGTCGCGCTGGTCATCGTCCACCACGTGGAGCCCGACGTCCTGCCGGGCGGCGCGGTCGCCGTCGACGTCTTCTTCACCATCAGCGGCTTCGTCATCACCCGCCTGCTGCTCGCCGAGTACGTCCGTCGCGGCGGCATCTCCCTCATGTCCTTCTACCGGCGCCGCTGGCTGCGGCTCGTCCCCGCGCTGCTGGCCCTGTGCGCGGTCTGCGCGGTACTGGGCATGACGACCTCGCTGTGGGGCTTCGACGGCTCCCTGCAGGCCGCGGGTCTGTCGGCGACCTTCCTCACCAACGTCGTACGGGCCATGGAGTCCGGCCCCTACTCCGACCTCACCAGCCCGCTCGCACACACCTGGTCGCTGGGCGTGGAAGAGCAGTTCTACTTCCTGTGGCCACTCGCCCTGCTCTTCCTCCTACGACGGTTCCGGGCCCGTACGGTCCTCCTCTGCACGGCGGCCCTGTGCGTGCTGCCGCTGCTGTGGCGCTGCGTCCTGTGGAACCCCGAGGCGGCCCACCGCATCTACAACGGCACCGACACCCGCGCCGACCAGCTGCTGGCCGGCGCCCTGGTCGCCGTCGCACTGGCACGGCTGCGGGCCGACGACCCCCGCCTCGCACTCCTGCGCACCTGGGCGGGCCGGCTCGCGTGGCCGGCACTGGCGCTGCTGGGGCTCGCGGCCTGGCAGGTACCGGTGACCGAGGACCTCGGCGTCTGGACGGCCGCGTGGTACACGATCGGGTTCCTCGCGGTGGCGGCCCTGTCCGCGACCCTGGTCACGGCACTCGAACTGCGCCCCGACGACCGTCTCTCCCGGCTGCTGGCCCTGACCCCGCTCGCCTGGGTGGGCCGCAACCTGAGCTACGGCATCTATCTGTGGCACTACCCGGTCGTACGGCTCCTCGCCTCCCTCGGCATGAAGGAGGGCCGACTGGCGGCCACGGTGGTCCTCACCCTGCTGATGGCACTGCTGTCCTACTACGCCATCGAGAAACCCTTCCTGCGAAGGGCCCACACGACGAGGGCACCGCGACCGGTACTGGCGCCGGCGATGTAGCGGGCCGGTGACACGCCGGGCGCCCGAAATCGAGGAGCGCTTGCACCGCAGTCCGAAGCACCCTGACCCCCATGAGTCGCTGGAAGCTGCCTTCGCCGCGCAGCGCGCGGTACGGCCCGCAACCCCAAGGCCGCACGCGACTGGCGCGAGAAGCTCAGCGCGGTCGAGGCGGAACTCCTGAAACGGGGGGTGGAGGAGGCGTAGCCACCCGGCGATCTCCCTGAGCCGGCCTCAGCTCGGTGGGCTCGGGTGCGGCGCGTTCGCGTCGTCGTCGTACTTGGTTCGGGGCCCGGTCCATCTCCCGCGTCATGGCACCTCGCAGGACCACGCGAGGTGCCATGACGGCCGTCAAGCAGCCACCGGGGCCGCCTCCGCCCCCGCGTCGGCCTGCTTCCCCTCCCGCCACCAGGCGGCCCCCCACGCCAGCACCGCCCCGCCCACCGCGTACGCCCCCAGCACCCACAGTGCCGAAGTCGTCGCGTGGGACGAGAAGTACACTGTGTTGCGGACCAGGGTCGTGCCGGCGCCCGGGGGGAGGGCCTGGCCGATCGCGCTCCAGAAGCCGGGGAGCAGGGGGGCCGGGTAGACGCCGCCCGAGCTCGGGTTGCCGAGGACCACGAAGAGGAGGACGACCAGGCCGGTGCCGAGCAGGCCCAGCAGGGTCTGCAGGGCCAGGGCCGTTGCCGCCGAGGCCATGACGGTGAGGGCGCCGATCGCGCTCAGTGCCCAGAAGTGGCCGCCCAGCGCGTCGAATACCGGGCCCACGATGATCGCGCCCGCGATGCCCGAGACGACGGAGTAGAGGACCAGGACGGCCAGCCGGATCAGGGTGCGGTGGCGGTTGGCCGGCTTGGAGCCCGCCGCCATGCCCATGATCGTCGCTGTCAGGTAGCCGCCGATGACCCAGCCCAGGACGAGGTAGAAGGACGTCATACCGCGGCCGTCGCCGGGGTTGGGCGAGCGGATGTCCGTCACCGTGATCTGGCGTTTCTGCGACGCCTCGATCTTCTGGGCGATCTGCGTGGCCGTCTGGGAGACCGACGGGCCGCCCGCCGAGGCGACCAGGAGGGTGTCCTTGGTGCCGGCGGCGTTGAAGAGGAAGGCCGCGTCCGTGTGCCGGGTCAGGACCCATTCGCGGGCAACAGCCGTACTGGAGGCCGCGGTTGCCTTCACCGGGTTGCCGTCCAGCGCGTTCAGTTTCGCGACGATCTTCGCGGACGCCTGCTGCGGGGCCACCACCGCCACCGGGATCCGGTGCGGGGTGGGGGAGTGGAAGGCGCCCACGTACGACACGACGAAAGCCAGTTGTACAAGGAGGCCGCCCAGGACGAGTCCGAAGGCCCGGAACGTCACGGCGTCCTTGAACTCCGCTGCGAAACCAGCCGACTTGGGGGCCGGCGGAGTCGGAGGTCCGGCGGGGGCGGAGGCGGAGGCGGGGGTGGGGGGTGCGTTCACGGCCGCATCGTCGCACAGGTGGGTGAACTGGACCTTCCGTTTGATGTGCTGTTGTCGTCCCGTTGCCGGCCTGTTGTCGTCCCGAGCCGCCCAGGGCTCATCCGGTGGATCAGCGCGGCGCCCGTCAGCACCGTCAGCAGAGCTTTACTCGCTCGACAACCCCAGCTCCGCCCAGATCGTCTTCCCCGTCGCCGTCTGCCGGCTCCCCCATCTCTCGGCCATCTGCGCGACCAGCAGCAGCCCGCGCCCGCCCTCGTCGAACACTCTCGCCCGCCGCAGATGCGGAGCCGTACTGCTGCCGTCGGAGACCTCGCAGATCAGCGCGGAGTCGCGGATCAGCCGGAGGACGACCGGGTCGGCGCCGTAGCGGACCGCGTTCGTGACCAGCTCGCTGACGATCAGTTCGGTCGCGAAGGCGGTGTCCCCCAGGCCCCAGGCCGTGACCTGCTCGCTCGCCGACTTCCGGGCACGCGCCACCGCGGCCGGGTCGCGCGGCAGCTGCCAGGTGCGGACGCTCGCCGGGTCCAGGGCGGACGTGCGGGCCAGCATCAGGACGATGTCGTCGGCCGGGCGGACCGGCAGGACCGTACGCAGTACGTCGTCGCAGGTCTCCTCCAGCGGGCCCGCCTTGTCGGCCAGCGCCCCGCGCAGCAGTTCCAGGCCGACCTCGATGTCACGGTCGGCGGCCTCGACCAGGCCGTCGGTGTAGAGGGCGAGCAGGCTGCCCTCCTCCAGGTCCACCTCGACGGACTCGAACGGCAGACCGCCCAGGCCGAGGGGCGGACCTGACGGCAGGTCCAGGAAGCGGACGTCGCCGTCCGGGGTGACCACGGCGGGGGGCGGGTGGCCGGCGCGGGCCATCGTGCACCGGCGGGACACCGGGTCGTAGACGGCGTACAGGCAGGTGGCACCGACCTCGCCCGGCGTCACGACCTCCGCCACCCGCCCGTGCGCCTCGTCCGCGGACACCCCCGGTGACCCGGCCGCCCGCTCCCGCGCCTCCGGGCCCTCCTCGCGATCGAGCCGGACGACGAGGTCGTCGAGCTGGGTGAGGAGTTCGTCGGGGGCGAGATCCACGTCCGCGAGGGTCCGTACGGCCGTCCGCAGGCGGCCCATCGTCGCCGAGGCGTGGATGCCGTGGCCCACCACGTCGCCCACCACCAGGGCGACCCGGGCACCGGACAGCGGGATCACGTCGAACCAGTCACCGCCCACGTCCGCGCCCGCGCCCGCCGGGAGATAGCGGTACGCGACCTCCATGGCCGGGAGGTCCGGCGGGCGGTCCGGGAGGAGGCTGCGCTGGAGGGTGAGCGCGGTGCGGCGCTCGTGGGTGTAGCGGCGGGCGTTGTCCACGCTCACCGCCGCCCTCGCGGCGATCTCCTCCGCGAGCAGCAGGTCGTCCTCGCTGAACGGCTCCGGCGTACGGTGCCGCAGGAAGTGCACCAGGCCCAGGGTGACGCCACGGGCGCGCAGCGGCACCATCATCACCGAGTGGATCCGGTACCGGGAGACCGACTCGGCGCGGGCGGGGGAGGACTCGGTCCACGCCCGCAGTCCGGGGTCGCCGGGCTGCGGCAGGGTGCCGCGGCCGGCGGTCAGGGCCCGCATCGGGGGCGTGTCCACCGGGTAGAGCGTGGTCCCGCCGGAGGGGACCACCGATTCCGGGCAGCCGTCGAGGACCGACCGCTGGGCCGTACGGCGTACGGTGACCGGCCGGTTCGGCGGCACCGGTCCCGGTTCGTCGCCGAGGGCGACCGACTCCAGCAGGTCCACGGTGACGAAGTCCGCGAAGCCCGTCACGGCGACGTCGGCCAGTTCCTCGGCGGTCCGGGTCACGTCGAGGGTGCTGCCGATGCGGAGGCTGGCGTCGTTGAGGACCGCGAGGCGACGGCGGGCCCAGTACTGCTCCGTGGTGTCGAAGACGGCCGCCGACATGCCCTGGACCGTGCCGTTCCCGTCCTTCAGCGGGGACAGGAACATCGACCAGGAGTGTCCGCGCACCTCGCCGGGGGCCTGCCCGTAGTTCTCGTGGAACACCGGCTCGCCCGTGCGCAGGACCTGCCGCTGGAGGCGGTCGTACTCGTCGAAGGGCGGGTTCGGCTCGATCTCCCACAGGGTCAGTCCGCGCATCTCGGCCAGGGTCCGGCCCATCACCCGGCCCATCACCTCGTTGGCGGCCACCAGCCGGGCCTCCCGGTCGTAGACCGCCACCGGCACGGGGAGCTGCGCGAGCGTGAGGTCCCACAGGGCCTCGGCGGCCGGTTCGGCGGGCCCGGCCGCGTACTCCGGGGCGGCCGCGGTCACCAGCCAGGGCCGCGCGCCGTCGCCGTCCGCGAGGGGCGTGCCCTTCAGCCGTACGACGACCCGCTCGCCGTCGCGGTGCCGCAGCGCTACCTCGCCGGCCCACCGCCGGCCGTCGGCCACATGGCGCCGCGTGGACGCGGGCAGCTCGGCCGCGAGCAGTCGTGCGGCCGGATGTCCTACGACCTCGGCGGCCTCGTACCCGAGCAGCTGCCGTGCCCCCGCGCTCCACACCGTGACGGTCCCGCCGGCGTCGACGACGATCGCCAGGTCCTCGGGTACACGCCCTGCCACGGTGCCTCCGGATGTGCCGCCCCTGCTGTCCATGCTCCCAGCGTCCCGCCGCGCAGCTCCCGGCTCAAGCGAGGACTGCTCGCTCAGGCGATGACAGGAGGAGCACGGCGGCCCTGCCGTGAGGTGCCGCAGTCTTGCACGGGGCGGCGGGACCGGGGAACGGAACGCGTCGAGCCGGGTTACGGGAGTGACGGGTGGGACGGGGGTCCGCACATGCTGAGCTCGCGCTGTTTCCGGGACCCACCGCATCACCGTGTCGTAGCGGTCGGGCGTGTGCCGGTGTCCCCACGGGCCGACCGGCGACCAGGACACGGCACTGACCGTCCTCGTCCCCCGCCGCAGTCGGGCCGTTGACGGCGGCCTCGGGACCGGGTGGCCGGGTGGGCGGCCGCGAGCCGTACGGGGTCGGGATCGTCGACCGCGCCCCGGTCACCGGCACGGGGGGCGACGATCCCGGCCCCCTGAACCGGTGCCGGCTGTCGCGGTCGAGGGGTGGGTCAGCCCAGCGGGGTGTCGGCCCAGGGGAGGGACGACGACGGGTCGTTGAAGGCCTCCGGGCGGGGCGGCTGCACCTCGTGGCAGGTGAAGCCGAGCCGGGTCAGCGCCCTGGTCACCTCGTGCGCGGTGAAGTCACGACGGTCCTGCCGGGTGATCACCTGACCGACCTGCTTGACCGGAAACACATGGCGACCGATGGTCACACACTGGCCGGTGGCGGGTTCGGGCTGGACGCTCTCCATCAACCTCTCGACCTCGGTCATGGTCAGGTCGAAGGGAAAACGTGCGATGACGATGCGCATGGTGCCTCCACGGGGAGCGATCGGGACGTGACGGTGAGAACGGCCAGGGTGCGGCCCTGTTCGTCTCCTTCGCGACGGGGGATGCCGGTGGCGCGGCCACCGGGCCCGGTCAGTGGGTCGTACGGCTATCGGCCGGTGCGGGTGGAGCTGCGGCGCCCGCGAGCGGAGCGGCTGCTGCGGCCGCGCCCGGCGGGCGATCCGGTGCGCCGGGCGGGTTCGGCGGCGGCCGGTGCCGGGAGGACGACGGGCACGCCGGAGGGGGTGCGGGCACCGGTGATGCGGTTGAGTTCGGCCTCGCCCGGGCGGACCCGGGTGGTCCGGGCGCTGACGCCGGCGTCGGACATCAGACGGTCCACCGCGCGGCGCTGGTGCGGCAGGACCAGGGTGACGACGGTGCCGGACTCGCCGGCGCGCGCGGTACGGCCGCCGCGGTGCAGGTAGTCCTTGTGGTCGGCGGGCGGATCGAAGTTGACGACGAGGTCGACGTCGTCCACGTGGATGCCGCGGGCCGCGACGTTGGTGGCCACCAGGACGGTGACGTGACCGTCCTTGAACTGGCCGAGCGTGCGGGTGCGCTGCGGCTGGGACTTGCCGCCGTGCAGCGCCGAGGCCCGCACTCCCACCGACAGCAGGTGCTTGGCCAGCCGCTCCGCCGCGTGCTTGGTGTCCAGGAACATGATCACGCGTCCGTCGCGGGCGGCGATCTCGGTGGCGGTGGCGTGCTTGTCGTCGTCGCGGACGTGCAGGAGGTGGTGCTCCATGGTGGTGACGGTGCCCGAGGACGGGTCGACCGAGTGCACCACCGGGTCGTGCAGGTAGCGGCGCACCAGGAGGTCGATGTTGCGGTCGAGCGTCGCCGAGAACAGCATCCGCTGGCCGCCGGGACGGACCTGGTCGAGCAGGTAGGTGACCTGGGGCATGAAGCCCATGTCGGTCATCTGGTCGGCCTCGTCCAGGACGGTCATCGCCACCTGGTCCAGGCTGCAGTCGCCGCGCTCGATGAGGTCCTTGAGCCGGCCCGGCGTGGCCACGAGGACCTCGGCGCCGGCTCGCAGCGCGGAGGCCTGCCGGCCGATCGACATTCCGCCGACCACGGTGGCCGCGCGCAGCCGCAGTGCCCGCGCGTAGGGGGTCAGCGCGTCGGTGACCTGCTGGGCCAGTTCCCGGGTCGGTACGAGGACCAGGGCGAGGGGCCGACGGGGCTCGGCCCGCTGTCCGTCGAGGCGGGCCAGCAGGGGCAGTCCGAAGGCGAGGGTCTTGCCGGAGCCGGTGCGGCCACGGCCGAGTACGTCACGGCCGGCCAGGGAGTTCGGCAGGGTCGCGGCCTGGATCGGGAAGGGCGTGGTGACGCCCTCGGCGATCAGCGCGGCCTGGAGACGCTCCGGCAGATCGAGGTCGCCGAACGCCTCGACTGCGGGCAGTGCCTCGGTGAGGGTGGCGGGGAGGGTGAACTCACCGCTGGGGGCGGCGGCCGGACGGGAGCGCTGGTGACTCGTCCCCCGGGACCGGACACGGGGCGTGTTGTTCCCAGTGCGACGGGCGCCGTTCATGGGTGGGGAACCTTCCTCGATGCGTGCGGCACGTGTCGAGGAATTCCTCCGAGGGCGCGGCGAAACCGCACGAGAATTCGCAAGAAAGAGCCGAGGAGAAAGCAAACAAACAGATTCGGGCAATGGACAAGGGCCCGCACCCCGAGAGATGCGGGCCCCAGCCGATAAGCGTCAGCGTCAGGCAGGAACGATGTTCTCGGCCTGCGGGCCCTTCTGGCCCTGCGTGACGTCGAAGGTCACCTTCTGGCCTTCCTGAAGCTCGCGGAAGCCGGAGGTGGCGATGTTCGAGTAGTGCGCGAACACGTCGGCGCCGCCGCCGTCCTGCTCAATGAAGCCGAAGCCCTTTTCCGCGTTGAACCACTTCACGGTGCCAGATGCCATATTGAATCTCCCTAGGGGGCAGTGCCGGGAACCGCACTGTGCGGAACCCGAGTCGCCGCGATGATCTCCCCTCCGGAAGACCCGGAAAGACTCGGAGGACTTCGTAAAGTCCCCCGGAAACCAAAACTGCAACTCTTACCACGCTAACACACGGCGGGCGGGTGGATCTACGCCCGCCCTGGTCGGGCCCGCCCCGAACCGAAAAGCTCACCGGACTCCGTCCGCAATTCTCACGTGACTGCGACAGATATCTGTCCAGCGGTCCCGGAACCTCCTTGCGGAGGGGGTCGGTGGCGGGTCCGATCCCCGCCCCGCGATGTCCGGTCGATCACAATCCTCGCGTGTCCGAGCTAAAATATGTGATGTCACCGTGACAGATCTCGGCCCTGCGCGGCCGGTGTCATACCCTGCACCTTCGGCAGCGTGCGCAGTGTCGGTACCACCAGCCGCGGCACCCGGAAGTGCGTCCCGTTCGCCGATTGAGCCCCCTCCGCAACCCGCGCCATAATCCGTTCATCTTCTCCAGTCGGACGGGCGGCTCATCAGGAGAGATGAAATTGAGACATATACCCAGACTCTGGGTCCTGGCGGGCGTCGTGGTGCTCGGATTCCTGGTCGCGCTGGAGTTCGCCGCGCGTCGCTACGGCCTGCCCGGCCCGCTCACCAGCCAGGCGCGAGAGCTGGTCCTCCCGCCCAAGTCGGGCCCCGTGCTGTACGCGGGCATGGCGCTGACGATGGTGGTCCTCACCTGGCGCCAGCGGTTCGTCGCGGTCGCCGCCGCGATCGGTGTCGACGTCGCGTTCTTCGTGGTCCGGACGGCGTCCGGCATCGAGGTGCACCACGGCCACCCCTTCGGCAACGGCGCCCTGTGGGTGATCCTCGGCTGCGCGGTCGTCGCCGTCACCCGCCGCACCGGCCCGGAACGCGCCCTGCTGCTGAAGGGTGCCGGGCTGGGTCTCCTGCTGGTGGCCGGCCGCAAGACCGGTGACACCTGGCTGCTCATCACCGCGAAGACCCGGCCGACCGTACTCGACCCGTACGTGGCGCTGGCCGATCACGCGCTGGGCAACCCGTCCTGGGTCATGGGCCGGATCGTCACGGCCACCGGCACGTTCGGCTTCAACTTCCTCGACGTCGTCTACGGCCAGCTCGCGGTGGCCGCCGTCCTCGTCGCGCTGTACCAGCTGCGCACCGTGGCGGCCGAACGCCGCTTCCCGCGCCACCACCTGGTCCGCACCTTCCTGGTGATCGGCCTCCTCGGCCCGGCCTTCTACATGCTCTTCCCGGTGGTCGGACCGGTGTTCGCATACGGCACCGGCACCGAGCACTGGGCGTCGATCAGCCTGTGGGCGCCGAAGATGCCGCCCAGCGCGCACTGGGCGGTGGCCGACCTGTGGCCGCGGACGGCGCCGTCGATCACCGCCCCGCACACCATCCCGTTCGACGGGATCACCCCGCGCAACTGCATGCCCAGCCTGCACACCGCGTGGGCCACCGCGATCTTCATCCACACCCGCAAGGGACCCCGGGCCCTGCGGTTCGCGGGCGCGTTCTGGCTGACCGCCACGCTCTGCGCGACGCTCGGATTCGGCTACCACTACGGCGTGGACCTCATCGCCGGTGTCGTCTTCACGCTCACGATCGAGGCAGCCCTGCGCACCTACGACCGCGGCGGGGACCGCACGGGGATCCGGCTGACCGCCTACGGTGCCGCGGTCTTCACCGCGCTCCTGGTGTCGTACCGCTGGCTGCCGTCGCAGATGGCGGAGTACCGCTGGGTGGCGGGGCCGCTGCTCCTGCTGCTGCTCGCCTCGGTGATCTACGGCTATGTACGCACCGTCGCCCGGTGGGAGGCGCAGCCGGAGCCCGCGCCGCAGCCGGAGCGGCAGCCCGAACTGCTGTGACCCGCGGCGTACGCCCGGGTCAGCCCTGCCGTTCGATCCACTCACTGCCGCCCAGCGGATAGTCGTAGCCCGGGCGGTCCAGGTCGGCGGGAGCGTCGGCAGGGGCGCGAACCCGTCGCTGCCCGCGAAGGGCGTCTACGTCGACGACTCGCTCAAGGTCACGCCGCCGGGAACCTCTTACGAGAGTCTGACGCGACCGTCGTTCCGCATGAGCATGCCGTTCCCTCCGACCACTGTGGTGCCGTCCGCACCCGCGGACAGCACCGCACGGCATCGAGGAACGGGACATGGACATGGGTATGGACAAGCACAGGAGCCGCGCCGGCCACCGGGCGAAGCCCCGGGCACGACGTGTCGCCGTCGTCGGCGGTGCCCTCGCCGCCGCGGCGGCGGCCACCGTGGCCGCGACCGTGGCTTCGGCGAGCCAGCACCCCGCCCGGGCCGCCGGGGCCGACCACGCCGTCTTCGTCCAGGGCAACGAGCTGGACGGCAACACCATCCACGTGTTCGCACGGGGCGACGACGGCGGGCTCCGGCCCGCGGCGGACTACGGGACCGGTGGCAAGGGCGGCGACCAGGTCGACGCCCCCACCGACTCGCTCGCCTCCCAGGGCTCCCTCGTCTACGACGACCGTTCGGGGATGCTGCTGGCCGTCAACGCCGGCAGCGGCACGGTGACCTCGTTCCGCGTCGAGGGACGGCGGCTCACGCACCGGCGGGTCGTGAGCTCCGGCGGGGCGTTCCCGTCGGGCATCGCGGTGCACGGCAAGGTCGCGTACGTCATGAACGCGGGCGGCACGGGCAGCGTCCAGGGCTTCCGGATCACCGGCGAGGGGCTGCGGCCGCTGGCGGGATCCCGCCGTTCCCTTGGCCTGGCCAACAAGGACGTACCGCGCTTCGACACCTCGCCGGGCGAGGTCGCGTTCACCCCGGACGGGCGGAACCTGGTCGTCACCACCAAGGGCGGCAACACCGTCGAGGTCCTCCCGATGAAGCGGGACGGCCTTCCGTCCGTCGCCGCGCCGGTGGTCAACAAGTCGGCCGGCGGCGTCCCGTTCGCGATCAGCTTCGACCGGACCGGGAAGCGGATGCTGGTCGCCGAGGCCGAGAAGTCCACGGTCACGACGTATCAGGTGAGGCGCGACGGCACACTGAAGGTCCTCCAGCAGCCCCTGGCCAACGGCCAGGAAGTCCTGTGCTGGCTGGAGCGCGCAGGTGACTTCTTCTACGGCGGCAACACCGGCAACTCCACCGTCACCGGCTACCGCATGGACAGGCACGGCAAGCTGTCCCTGACGAACGAGGTGGGCATCGCCACCCCGCCCTCCGCCAGGTCACGGGGTGTGATCGACCTCGCCGTGACCGAGGACGCGAGGTTCGTCTACGTCCAGAACGCCACCTCCGGCACCGTCGACGGCTTCCGCGTCGAGGCCGACGGCGCGCTCACGAAGGTGACGACGGCCGACAGGCTGCCCGCCTTCAGCGCGTCCGGTATGGAGGGCATCGTCGCGGTCTGAGCAGCGGCCGGAGGAGTACTACGGCACACCGGTCGCTGTCATCGCAGGCCTGGTCAGCCGGTGCCGCGGACGGAGCTGTCGGGTGCCTGGTGCCCGGCGGAGCGGCGGTACTCGGCATTGATGCGCTGAGCTTCCTCGAGCTGGTCCTCGAGGATGACGATGCGGCAGGCGGCGTCGATCGGGGTGCCCCGGTCGACGAGCTCGCGGGCCCGCGCCGCGATCCGCAGTTGGTAGCGGGAGTAGCGGCGGTGTCCGCCCTCCGAGCGCAGCGGAGTGATCAGACGGGACTCACCGAGGGCTCGCAGGAACGCCGGCGTGGTGCCGAGCATCGCGGCGGCCCGCCCCATCGTGTAGGCGGGGTAGTCATCGTCGTCCAGACGATCACTGAGGGGAATATCTGCTGTCATGTCACCTCGTAGTGCAACGCGTCGAGGGGCCCTGGCGCCGTACGGCACCAGGGCCCCGAAGGAAATTCAACACCATCTGTCGGCTCTTGTGCTGCGCCGACCTTCTGTTTCCGCTACCTGCCCTGCAGAAGGGGGGTACGGGGATCGCGGCTGCGTGACCGGGGACCACCTTCCAATCCGGGGTCTTGCGGTACCCGGGCCGAGGGCCTCTCGGGCCGGGCGATCCTGATGGCGTCTGCTCCTCCGTCCTTCCTCTGAACCAACCAGCTGCTGCTGGACTGACCTGCGAACTTCTTGTACTGCGACCCGCCAGTTCGTGTCTGCCGGGTTCTGCTCGACCGGTATCTACGTGAAGAAGACTAACCATGCCGGAGTCCAATGTCTACTGTGACAAGAGTAGATTTCAGCCCTCTGGGGGAACAGATAGCCTGACCTGCGACGACGGGGGAGCCACCCGTCACGGAACAGCGATGAGGGCCCTGCCGACGCGCGTCGGCAGGGCCCTCACTTGTTCCTGTGGGCGGTCCCGGGTGACCGCCCCCTTCTCCTGCGCCGGCCGGACTACCCGACGGCGACGCACAGAGGGGCGGTCGACATGACCGCCTCACCGAGGACGTCCCGGAGCCGGATGCGGTCCGTGTACGCGGAACTGTCGCGGTGAACCGCGAGTTCGGCCCGGGTGACCGAGCCCGTGTACTGGTCGTCCCCGTCGCACAGGATGAGGTACTCGACACGGGCCCCGGCCATGACGGACAGCGCGACCTCGACGGTCATGTCGTCCCGGACCCGGGGGCCGTGGGCGTCCATGGCGTGGCCCACGGGCATGGGCCGGAGATCCGCGTGTCGTCGCTGTGTCCGGAACGGTGTCAAAGGTGCCTCCAGGGAGATGGGTGAACCACTGCTGCTGACCGGCTCTTCTAGGCCGCGGAGTCGAGGGCGGACCGCTGCGGACGTCGCCGCGCCGGGCGTCCCGTGCCGCCACGCCCCTGGCCGCCCCGGGACGAGGTGCTCCCGGAAGCCGGGGCACGCCGCGGACGGGCCGCGGCCGGTGCCGGTGCCGTGATGACGACCGGGACACCGGAAGGGGCCTGGGCGCCCGTGATCCGGGCCAGCTCCGCCTCACCGGACCGCACGGAGGTGTTCTGCGGGGTGATGCCGGCCGTGGCCATCAGCCGGCTCATGCTCCGACGCTGACCGGGCGTCACCAGGGTGACGACGCTGCCGGACTCGCCGGCGCGTGCGGTACGGCCGCCGCGGTGCAGGTAGTCCTTGTGGTCGGTGGGCGGATCCACGTTGACGACCAGGTCGAGGTTGTCGACGTGGATGCCGCGGGCCGCCACGTTGGTCGCCACCAGGACCGTCACATGCCCGGTCTTGAACTGGGCGAGTGTCCGGGTGCGCTGGGGCTGGGACTTGCCGCCGTGCAGGGCGGCGGCGCGGACACCGCTGTTCAGCAGGTGCTTGGTCAGGCGGTCCACGGCGTGCTTGGTGTCCAGGAACATGATCACCCGGCCGTCGCGTGCGGCGATCTCGGTGGTCGTCCGGTGCTTGTCGGCCTCGTTCACGTGGAGCACATGGTGCTCCATCGTGGTGACCGCGGCCGCCGACGGGTCGACGGAGTGGACCACCGGGTCGCTCAGGTAGCGGCGCACGAGCAGGTCGACGTTGCGGTCCAGGGTGGCCGAGAAGAGCATCCGCTGCCCATCGGCACGCACCTGGTCGAGCAGCGCGGTGACCTGGGGCATGAAGCCCATGTCGGCCATCTGGTCGGCCTCGTCGAGGACGGTGATGGCGACCTCGTCCAGCCGGCAGTCGCCGCGGCCGATGAGGTCCTTGAGCCGTCCCGGGGTCGCGACGACGATCTCCGCCCCGGCCCGCAGCGCGTTCGCCTGCCGGCCGATCGACATACCGCCGACCACGGTGGCCAGCCGGAGCTGCACGGCGCGGGCGTAGGGGGTGAGCGCGTCGGTCACCTGCTGGGCGAGCTCGCGCGTCGGGACGAGGACCAGGGCGAGCGGCTGCCGGGGCGCCGCGCGTCGGCCCGCGGTACGGGCCAGGGTCGCGAGGCCGAAGGCGAGGGTCTTGCCCGATCCGGTGCGGCCGCGGCCGAGCACGTCACGTCCGGCGAGGGAGTTCGGCAGCGTCGCTCCCTGGATGGGGAACGGTTCCGACATGCCCTCCCGTCCGAGTGCGGCCAGCAGGGGCGCCGGCAGGTCGAGGTCGGCGAACGACTCGACCGGGGGAAGCGCGGGTGTGACGGTCACCGGCAGCGCGAACTCGCCCTGGGGGGCGGCCTGTCGGCGGTCGTTGCCCTTGGAACGGCGCGGAGCCCCCGAGCGCACGGGGGCGGAGTTCCAGGAGCGCTCGTGGGAGCGGGTTGTGCGGGTGGTGCGTTCGGTGCGTGCGCGGTTCAAGCGGAACCTTCCTCGATGTTGGCACATAGGCACGTAGCAAGGAATTTCCGCGCAAGAACAACTGCGCAGGGAATCGCGAGAACGAGCCGGAGACGATGGGTGCGAGTCGGAAGCGGTGGGCGGCCGTCCGGCACGCGCCCGGAAATGCAGCGAGCTGGGGCCCGCACCCCTAGGTGCGGGCCCCAGCTGCGAAGTACGCGATGCTGCGGGTGTCAGGCGGGAACGATGTTCTCGGCCGTCGGGCCCTTCTGGCCCTGCGCGATGTCGAAGGACACCTTCTGACCCTCCAGCAGCTCACGGAAGCCCTGGGCGGCGATGTTCGAGTAGTGGGCGAAGACGTCGGGGCCGCCGCCGTCCTGCTCGATGAAGCCGAAGCCCTTTTCCGAGTTGAACCACTTCACGGTGCCAGTAGCCATGTTATTTCTCCTTCGGAGACGATGCCCGGAATTCGCCCTGTGCGGATTCCGCGTGCCGTGCTGATTAACCCGTCGGAAAAATAAACCTTCTGGCAACCACACCTGCAACTGACAGTGACATTAGCATGCCGGGATCGGCCCCGGACGGAGCGGAATTCCACATCGGGTCGGTGATCGAGGAATACTCGCCGGGCACCGCACCTATTTCTCACTCGACGAACACAGATATTGCTCCGCGCGGATGCAGTGTTCCCGCCGGGCGTATCCGGCCGCAGCGCGATGACCTCGGTCGATGAGCCGTACGCGGCACCCGCCGCCCTCGACGGACGGGGCGCCGGTGAGCGCTCCCGGACCCCGCTGACGCAATAAAGATCACATCGGCGTGGGAGAGCCGGCCCGCGCCGCGGTCCAGGTGATGTGCGGGGGCTCGACCCGCGCGCACAGGGGCCCGCCCTGCGGGTCGGTGAGGCCGAGCCGCCCCACCAGCAGCCCGTCGCGTGCGGCGGCGGCGAGCACGTCCTCGGGGATGACGTCGAGCAGGAGCTTCGCGCGGCGGAACATCGTGAAGGTCCCCGCCTCGTCGACCGTGCCCCACGACAGGTAGACGAACCGCCGGCCCAGACGGTCCTGCACGTACGGGCCCTTGATCTCGGTGCCGTTCGCGGAGGCACTCGCGGTGCACTCCAGGCTCCAGGTCGCGGAGGGCGCGTCACCGCGCTGCGGATCGAGGAGCTCGGCCGGGCGGTCCCGCCGCTGCACGGCGACGTGGACGTTGTCGTACACGGGTACTTTGCCGTCGGCGGGGCCGGGAAAGGTGAGCCCGGGCAGATCGACGGCGTCGATGCGGATACGCATGGTGGCCATCATCCGCCATCGCCGGCACAGCGCCCGGCCGCCTACCGCTTGGCGTGGTCTGAGGGCGCGGGCCCGGGAGCCGCGCCCTCAGCGCACCGGGAAGCCGAAGGCGTAGCCCTCTTCCTTGAGGCGGGGGAGGACCTGGCGCAGGGCCTCGACGGTCTGGGAGCGGTCGCCGCCCGCGTCGTGGAAGAGAAGCGTCGGCCCGTTCGGCAGTTCGCGCTCGACGGTGGCGACGATGGCGTCCGTGCCCGGCCGCTCGAAGTCCTTGGTGTCCACGTTCCAGCCCAGCGGGCGCATGCCGTGGGAGGCGGCGAGCTTGCGGCTGTACGGGGTGAACGCCCCACCCGGCGCCCGGTAGTACATCGGCCGTACGCCCCCGGACGCCTCGGTGATCATGCGTTCGGCGTCGAGGATCTCCTGCGACTGGTAGGCCTCGGACTTCTTGTCCATGGTGGTGTCGTGGGACACCGAGTGGTCGCACAGCCGGTGTCCGGCCGCGACGACCTTCTTCACGAGGTCCGGGTGGGCCTGCGCCTGCGTTCCCACCATGCAGAACGTGGCCTTCACCCCGTACTCCCGCAGCACGTCGAGTACTTGGGGGGTCCACGCGGGGTCGGGGCCGTCGTCGATGGTGATGTTGACGCCGCGTGCCCCCTTGTCCGAGGCGTGCACGATGGTCACCGCGACCTGCTTCACGGCGCTGCCGGGCGCGGCCGACACCTTCGTCTTCGGCGACGAGCCGCCCAGGGCACCGGCCTGCGCGGTCCACACCGAGGCGCCGGCGGCGAGCAGTGTCACCCCGAGCGCCGCGCCGAGCACCTTGCCGTACCAGCCACGCCCGCCACCGTGCCGCGCCATGTCCGCCCCGCTTTCCCGCAGTTCCCGCCGATCCCCTGGCCACCTTGCGACCACCTGACAGGACGACGGAAGGTGGCCGCGGGATGCGTCCGTTACCGATCAAGGACAATCCCGGGGTGGTTCCCGGACAACCGAACGAGCGGTGCGGGCACCGGGTCACTGTCCGCGGGCGGTGGATGACACGCCATCGGATGGTCTATCCGGGCCGTTCGCGACCTTAGTGGTCATACCGTCATGAATATGACGAAAGTGCGCATTGCTTACCTGGTATGTGCCGCGGCGCTGATCGCGGTGGGCCTCGGGGCCGCCCCGTCGGCCGAAGCCGGAGCCGGACCTTTCCCCATGGCCCACGTGGTCCTTCCGGGGGAGTCCATCCAGAGAGCGGTGGATGCCGCCGCGCCGGGGGACACCGTCTTCCTGGCCCCCGGCACGTACCACGAGAGCGTCAAGGTGACCACGCCCGGGATCACCCTGCGCGGCAGTGGCGAGGACACCGTCATCGAGCCGGGCACCACGAAGGCGGCCGACAGCTGTGCCGAGGGCGGCAACGGCATCTGCGTGGTCGGGACGAAGGACCACGACGTCGAGGGAGTCACCGTCGCCTCCCTGACCGTGACCGGCTTCACCCGGACCGGTGTGTTCGCGATGGCGACCGACGGACTGACCGTGCGGAACGTGACCGCGGTGAAGAACGGGGTGTGGGGGATCGCCGCGGAGCGCTCGGTCCGCAGCGTGTTCCGCATGAACACCGCCCGGGACAACGGTGACGCCGGCCTGTTCCTCGCGAACACCATCAAGGAGGAGGCGGGCGCAGCGGACACCGAGGGGACGGTGGTCGAGCACAACCGCCTGGAGGGCAACCGGATCGGCATCACCGTCCGCCGCCTCCGGAACCTCACCGTGGCGAAGAACCACCTCACCGGCAACTGCGCGGGCGTCTTCGTCGTGGGCGACGAGAACAAGCCGAAGGCCGGCGCGATGACCCTGCGCGGCAACCACATCGCGCGGAACAACAAGTCCTGCCCGAAGACCGCACGGCTGGACGCGTTGCAGGGCTCCGGCATCGTGCTGACCGGTGCCGAGGACACCCTGGTGACGCACAACCGCATCACGGACAACGTCGGCACCTCCCCGATGTCCGGCGGGATCGTCCTGTTCAAGAGCTTCGTGGGCACCACCAGCGAGCGGAACCGGATCACCGGCAACGAGCTGGAGGGCAACGCCCCGGCCGACCTCGTCAACGCGGACACCGGCAAGGGCAACACCTTCGACGGCAACCACTGCCGGGCGTCCCGGCCCGCCGGAATGTGCTGACCGGCCGTGATCGCGAAGAACCAGAAGAACCCGAAGAACCCGAAGTACTCGCAGAACTCGATCAAGGAAGGCGGCTCATGACGACCGCTCAGACCGTCCCCATGCCGTCCATGCGCCTCAGGGAGCTCGTGTTCGGGGCGGCGTGCGCGGCGGCCCTCCGTGCGGCCGCCCGACTGGGTGTCGCCGACGCCCTCGGTGACAGCCCCATGGCCGCGGCGGACCTCGCGACGCTGGTGAAGGCCGAACCGAAGCCGCTGCGGCGGTTGTTGCGGGCCCTGACCTGCTACGGCATCTTCACCGAGCAGCCGGACGGGACGTTCGCGCACACCGACATGTCCCGGCTGCTGCGCAAGGACGACCCGAACAGTCTGCGCGACATCGCGCTGTGGTGCACCGAGCCGTGGACGTGGGACGCGTGGCCGATGCTGGACGAGGCGGTGCGCTCCGGCCGCAACGTCGTGGAGGACCTGTACGGCAAGGAGTTCTTCCCCTACCTCAACGAGGACGCCCCCGAATCGGCCGACGTCTTCAACCGCGCCATGACGACGTCCAGCGTGCAGTCCGCGCGGGACGTGGCGGCGTTCCTCGATCTGTCGGGGAGCAAGTCGGTCGCCGACATCGGGGGTGGCCAGGGGCATGTGGTGGCGAGCCTGCTGGAGAAGTACCCCGCGCTGTACGGCACCCTGCTCGACCTGCCGCGCGTGGTGGAGAACGCCGATCCGCGGCTGCGTCCGGGAGGCGCGCTCGCGGACCGGATGAGTCTCGTGCCCGGTGACTGCCGGGTGGCCGTCCCGGTCCAGGCGGACGTGTACGTCATCAAGAACATCCTGGAGTGGGACGACGACAGCACGACCCGCACCCTGCGCAACGTCATCGAGGCGGGCGGCCCCGGCACCCGGGTCGTGGTCATCGAGAACCTCGTCGACGACACGCCCTCGATGCGGTTCAGCACGGCCATGGACCTGCTGCTGCTCCTCAACGTCGGCGGGGCCAAGCACACCACCGAGAGCATGGTCGGCAGGCTGACGGGCGCCGGTCTGGTCATCGACGACGTACGGCCGGTCAACCCCTATCTGCACGCGTTCGACTGCACCGTCCCCGAGTGACGGCGGAACGGTGAGACGCCGCCTGCCGGGCACGCGGGACTCGCGTGCCCGGCGGGCGGCGTTGGAACGACCGGTTCAGGAGCCGGTGTTCCGGTCCCAGCGGTAGAAGCGGTGCGCCATCGCGTCCTTCGGCGAGCGCCAGGTCTCCGGGTCGTACGCGGTGACGTACGCCGACAGCCGTTCGCTGATGTCCCGGAACTCGGGGTGTCCTGCCATCTTCGCGATCGCGGGGCCCGGGTCGTGCTCGGACTCGATGAGGTGCAGATACACGTCGTCGAACTGGAAGAGGCTGCGCCGGGAGACCCCGACGAGGTGCGGCAGCTCTCCTCGGTCCGACTCCTCGAACACCTTGGCGATGTCCTGGGCCGACCCCGGGGCCATACGGGCGACGATCAGGGATTGGTGCATCGTTGCGTCCTTCGTCCGGATCGGTCGGCGGATCAGTCGGACAGCATGGGTGCGGGCCGGCGTTCCGTGGCGGCCTGCTCGATGCGGTCCCGGATCAGCGCCATCTGGACCTTGGAGTTCCGGTTGATGTTGTCCGTCATCCAGGCGTCGTCGACCGGTGCGTCGGGCTTCATCGCGAAGTCCTGGGTCCACACCATCCGGGTGCCCTCGAGCACCTTCTCGTACTGCCACACGATGTTCATGTAGGCGAAGGGCCCGGTCTCGATGCGGCGGGCCCGCACGGTGAGCGCGTCGCGGTCCGTCTCGCGCTGCGAGACCCAGCTCCACACCGTGCCGTTGTCGTCGGGGTGCATGGTGAGCCGGAACGTCGTCCGGTTCCCCTCCTCGGAGAGGATCTCGACGGAGGCGTACTCGGTGAACAGCTGCGTCCAGTTCGCGACGTCGTTGGTCATGTCCCAGACCAGGTCGACGGGCGCGGCGATGACGACCTCGTTCTGTGTGTGTCCCGACATGTCAGGCCCCCGTCAGAAGCGCGCCGTTGACGACTTCGAGGAACTGCCGCGGGCTGCGGCTCTTCTCCGCGTCGGACGGCATCGACGCGTTGTACCGGTTCTCCAGCTCGCCCACGATGCCGAGCAGACCGAGCGAGTCGATGCCGAACGTGTCGAACCCGGAGTCGTACCGCTGCTGGAGCTCCTCCGGGGCGACGGTGATCCCGGCGGCCTTCTTCATGAGCCCGGCCAGCTCCTCCACTGTGATGCGGTCACTCATACGGTTTTCTCCTTGCTGGGTGGTGGTGTGTTGGCGATGCCTCGCTACGAGGCGTCGCCGGCGCCGAGCCGTAGCACCAGCGCCGCGTTCGACCCCATGAGCCCCCGGCTGAGGACCAGCGCCGTGCGCAGTTCGGCGGCACGGGCACGGGAGGTCACGAGGTCGAGGTCGTGGCAGACGTCGAAGACGTTGGGGGTGGGCGGGATCAGACCGTGCTCCATGGCGAGCACCGCCGCGGCGGTGTCCAGCACGGGCGCCGCGCTGTAGCCCCGGCCGACAGCGGTCTTCGGCGCCGTGACCGGGACGCGGCCGGCGCGCGGGCCCAGGACGTCCGCGATCGCCAGTGCCTCGGCACGGTCCGCCTCCGGTACGCCGAGCGCGTCGGCGAAGACCACGTCGATCTCCTCGGGAGCGCACCCGGCCTCGGCCAGGGCACCGCGGATGGCGTGGGCCAGTCCCTCCCGGGACTGCTCCCAGCACGAGGCGCCGGTGAAGGTCGACGCGTGTCCCGCCAGCGTGGCACGCACCTTCGCGCCCCGCTCCCGGGCGCGGCTCCCGTCCTCCACGACGAACATGGCACCGCCCTCGGCGGGCACGAATCCGCAGGCCGCGCCGGTGAACGGGCGGTAGGCGCGGTCCGGTTCGCCGACGGTGCTCAGCTCCTCGTAGCCGAGCTGGCAGACCATCGAATAGGGGGCCAGCGGCGCCTCGGTCGCCCCGGCCACCATCACGTCGGTGCCGCGTCGCACGGCCCGCGCCGCGTGCGCCAGGGCGTCCAGGCCCCCGGCCTCGTCGGCGGCGACGACACCGCAGGGGCCCTTGAAGCCGCGGCGGATGGAGATCTGGCCGGTGCTCGCGGCGTAGAACCAGGCGATGGACTGGTACGGCCCGACGTAGCGGCTGCCCTTGTCCCACAGCTGCTGCAGTTCCCGCTGCCCGAACTCGCCGCCGCCGGAACCGGCCGCGGTGACCACGCCCACGGAGAACGGCGTGCCGTCGGTGTCGGCCCGGTCGAGGCCGGCGTCGTCGAGTGCCTGGTCGGCCGAGGCCATCGCGAAGTGCGTGAACCGGTCGGTCTGCACCAGGTAGCGCTCCTCGACCGCCGACGGCGGGTCGAAGTCCCGGACCTCGCCTGCCACCCGCAGCGGCAGGTGCCCGCAGCCCTCGCGGGTGATCCGGTCCAGGACGCTGATGCCTTCCCGGGTGGACTTCCAGAAGGTCTCGGTGCTGGTTCCGTTGGGCGCGACCACGCCGATTCCGGTGATGGCCGCGCGCCGGGGACGAGATGCGCTCATCGTGTCGTCTCCCTCGGCAGGCTCATGATGACCGCGGACTGGAAGCCACCGAACCCGCTGCCCACGGAGAGCACGCTGTCCAGCCTTCGCTCCCGCGCGACCCGCGGGACGTAGTCCAGGTCGCACTCGGGGTCCGGGGTCTCGTAGTTCGCGGTGGGCGGGACGACCTGGTGGGCCAGGGCGAGCACACAGGCGACGACCTCGATCGCCCCGATCGCCCCGAGGGAGTGCCCCACCATGGACTTGATGGAGCTCATGGGCGTGTCGTACGCGTGCGCGCCCAGGACCCGCTTGACCGCGGCCGTCTCGTGCCGGTCGTTCTGCTGGGTGCCCGACCCGTGCGCGTTGACGTAGTCGATCGCCGTGCCGTCGAGCCGGGCCTGGTCGAGGGCGTCCTCGATGGCCCGGGCCATCTCCAGGCCCTCGGTGGTCAGACCGGTCATGTGGTAGGCGTTGCCGAAGGTGGCGTAGCCGCCCAGCTCGCAGTAGACGTGCGCGCCGCGGGCCAGGGCGTGTTCCATCTCCTCCAGGACGAGGACGGCACCGCCCTCACCCATGACGAACCCGTTGCGGTCGGCGTCGAAGGGGCGCGAGGCGTGGGCCGGGTCGTCGTTGTTCGGGGACGTGGCCTTGATCGCGTCGAAGCAGGCCATGGTGATCGGGGAGATCGGCGAGTCCGAGGCGCCGGCCAGGCACACGTCGGCCCGGCCCTCCTCGATCGTCTGGAAGGCGTACCCGACCGCGTCGAGCCCCGAGGTGCAGCCGGTGGACACGGTCTGCACCGGCCCGCGTGCCTCGAACCGTTCGGCCACCGTCGAGGCGAGGGTGCTGGGCGAGAACGCCCGGTGCAGATGCGCACGGGCCTCCCGGTGGTCCACGTCCCAGCGCTGCCCCGAGCTGCTGACCAGGACGTAGTCCTGCTCCAGCCGGGTGGTTCCGCCGACCGCGGTGCCCAGGGAGACCCCGACGCGCCACGGGTTCTCCGCGGCGAGGTCGAGACCGGAGTCCCGTATCGCCTCGTCCCCGGCGACCAGCGCGAACTGGATGTACCGGTCGCACCGGGCGATCTGCTCCGCGTCCAGTCCGTGCGCCGCCGGGTCGAAGTCGCACTCGGCGGCGATCCGGGAACGCAGCCCGGACGGGTCGAAGAACGTGATCCCGCGCGTCGCCGTACGGCCGTTCGTCAGCAGGTCCCAGAACGCCGGGACGCCGATGCCGCCCGGGGCGACGACACCTATGCCGGTGACCGCCACGCGCCTCGTCATGAGCGGACCCGGGGGCGCTCGGCCGGCTCCACCGCGATGGGCACGCCGTCGGCGTCCTCGGTGTCGACATGACCGAGGGGCGGGCTCGGGGCCAACGGGCCCAGGTGGAAGACCAGTTGGGCCGTCACCTCACCGACGTTGCGGAAGCGGTGCCGCACATGGGCGGGGATCATGAGCCCCTGCTCGGGCCGCAGCGGGTGGGGCTCACCGTCCAGGTCCACCTCCAGCTGCCCGCAGACGACGTAGATGAACTCCTCGGAGTACGGGTGGTAGTGCTCGGCGATGCGGTCGCCGGGCTGCACGATGGCCACGCCCATGAAACCGCTGGTGGAGCCGACGGTGGTCGGGGTGAGCAGGGCTCGCAGATCGCCACCGCGCCGAGTGTTGGGCTCGACCTCGCTGAGATCCACGATTCCGGGATGACGTTTGATCACGGCGTTCCTCCGAACAGGGGCGTGGCCGGCAGGGGGTGCCGGAGAGTCAGGCGTCGGGGGCGCGACGGTCGGTGACGAGGTCCATGCGGGAGACCGACAGGAGGCGGGTGGAAGCGCCGTCGGACGGTGCCGCACCCTCCACCCCGAGGGCCTCGCCGTCGAGGAGCGCCGTCAGTTCGGCCGCGCGACCGCGGTCCGTGAGACCGAGCACGGGCCCGGGGTCGCTGTCGAGGCCGCCGCTCACGTCGACCAGCCGCACCACGACGTCGTCGCGCTGGAAGATCGTGCTGCGCAGCACCGGTCCCTGCGGGTCGTCGGCCGCCGCCTCGTCCTGCCGGGCCAGCAACTCGGCCAGCCGCATGCCCTGCCCCTCACGCGCCGGGTAGTACAACGCGTGCCGCACCGCGTCCGGGCTCGTGCGGCCCGTCGTCACGTGGTGGACGGCGGGCAGTGCCGCGCGGGTGAAGAAGACGCGGGCGGACTCGGGGTCGTCGAGGTCCCGGTCCTGCTCCAGATAGGGGTTGATCGCCTCCTCGACGGCCCGTACCGCGGGCTGCCGGGCCACGTGGCGCAGCGCGGCGAGCAGGTCGCCGCGCACCTCGATGGCCCGGACCACCCGGTTGCCGTGCATGAACAGGGAGGTGCGGCACAGCCGGGTGGTGTCGTCGACCCGCGGCTCCGGTGAGGCGTAGTCGGCGAGGATCTTGGCGACGGTCTCCTCGCTGCCCGGCTTGACCGTGAAGGTGAGCGCGTGACGGATCAGTCCGTCACCGATCCTGGGGGAGGCCTGCAGCCGGCGACGGCCGGGCTCGGTGTCCACGGCCGGACCGCCGGTCTCGCGGACCACGTGGAAGCGGAGCGACCTGGTGTCCCGGACACAGCTGTGCAGCGGCTCCACCATCCGCACGTGTTCCTCGCTGTTCACCCAGGTGAGGAAGGGCGGTGCGCTCTCCCACTCGCTCGTGATGAGCCACTGGGAGGGGTTCTCGATGGACTGGCACAGCTGGTCGCTGACATGCCCGGGAACGGACGCGACCTGCGCGCACAGCTGCTCGTACGCCTCCAGGAACTGCTGCTGGGCGCCGTCGTAGACGTCCACCAGCAGGACGACACGGAGCCTGGAGCCGTCGAAGACGGACTGCGAGACACGCTGCGAGGCCTGCTGCGCAAGCGATGGGGAAACACGTTCCGACGTGGTGGTCATCCTGCGCACATCTCCTCGACGGGGCGGGGCGGGGGAAGGGCGGGCCGGGGGTGACCCGGCCGCGGGCCGACATCGGCCACGTGGGGGGCGACGTCGGCGTGCCTCGATCCTGATCCGGCTCTCGGGAGCGCGCGACTCGGAGGCACCGTGCGGGTGACCGGCCGGCCCGGAAGCCGTGGCCGGCTCAGGTGAGATGGGCGAAGACCACCAGGTTGTCCGTGTAGTCCCGGACCGTATGGTCGTAGTCGCCGGCGCAGGTGATGAGCCGGACCTCGGCCTGTGCCGTGTCGGCGTACACACGGTCGCTGGGGAAGTCGTCCTTGGCGAAGGTCTCCGCGCTGTCGACCACGAAGGACGCTCTGCGCCCGTCGGCGCGATCGACGTAGAAGACGTCCCCCTTCTCCAGTTCGGCGAGACCCGCGAACACGGCCGCCGACGTCTTCGTGTCGACGTGTCCGGCGATGACCGAGGTGCCCGCCTCCCCGGGGGACGCTCCGTTGACGTGCCAGCCGACGAGGTTGGTGTCGGCGGCGGGGGGCGGCTCGAGCTGTCCCGTGGGGCCGATCCTGAGGTCGGTGAAGGGGGCGTCGACCGAGATCTTCGGGATGAGCAGCCGCACGGGCCTTGACCGGGGCAGGGGCTGCACCGTCGGCTTCTCCGCAGGCTGCCCGGCCGGGGGAACCGACACGGCGGCGGGAGCGGCGACCCGCACCGGGCGGGGCGCGTCGGGCGAGGAGTCGTGGCCGCCGAACAGGCTCACCGCCAGGGCCAGGAGCGCCACGGCACCCAAGATCACCTTGGAGTTGGATCCGCGCTCCAGGGGGGCCGGCCCGGGGCCGCCGGGGTTGTCTGCGGGAAAAGAAGGACGCACTGCCATCGGACACCACCTCACCGGGACACGGCAGCAAATCGGACGAGGGACGGGGAAGGCCCGCCGGGCCGCCACGCGGCACGCGCGTGGCGGCCACAGCGGCTATGTCACCCGGCATGGGTCAGGCCACGCTTCCGGCGAACTTCTTGCGACGCGCCGCGTACAGCCCGGTTCCGGCGACCGCCAGGACGGCGAGCCCGCCCGCGGTCATGGCCGGCGAGGCCAACGCGCCGCCCCCGGTGTGCATTCCACCGCTGGGCTTCTCGTGGCCGCCGCTCCAGGAGCCGCCGTCCTGCTTGCCGCTCCAGGAGCCGCTGTCCTGCTTGCCGCTGTCCTGCTTGTCCTGGTCGCCCTTGTCCTTGTAGGTCTCCGGGTCGTACTTCGGGTCCTTCGCGGTGCCCCAGTCGTCCTCGTTCACGGCGGTCAGCGCACCGCCACCGGTGTGGATGCCACCGTGCGGCGAGTCGTGGCCGCTGCCCTTGCCGTGCTCCTGACCGTTCTCCCGGCCGTTCTCCTGGCTGTTCTCCTTGCCCTGGTCCTTGCCGTGCTCCTTGCTGTAGCCGGAGTCCGTGTGGTCGCCGTCGTCTCCGGCCGCCGCGTAGGCGCCGGGGGCACCGAGCGCGAGGACGGTCGAAGCCGCCGCGATGGCCAGGAGGGTGCGAGCAGAATGCATCTGACGTTCCTTCCGTCGGTGGCCGGGCAGCTGGTGCTTCGTCAGCTGAGGTGGCCCACCCCCGACGTGATCCACCGTCAGTCAGTCGCCCGTCTCCCACCACTCAAGACGATCACCCGGGTGAACCCGCCCGGCCGACGGCCCCGGTGGAGCCGGTGTCACGCGGGTCGTCCCCACGGCACAACAGGCTTACGCAGCAGGCGAGTTCACGCCCGCCGGGGTCGGAGTGGAGACACCCGAGGGGCCCGTGGCGCCAGCACCGGATCACACCCCCCCCCGCACGGACGTGTCGAACGGCCGCCGCCCGACCCCTTGCAGCGAAAAAGGCCGGAGCGACATCGCTCCGGCCTTTCCCGCTCAGG
The DNA here is from genome assembly GCF_055570355.1 of Streptomyces sp. NPDC031225. Lineage (NCBI taxonomy): Bacteria > Bacillati > Actinomycetota > Actinomycetes > Kitasatosporales > Streptomycetaceae > Streptomyces > Streptomyces sp. NPDC031225. The sequence continues at coordinate 219,655 of NZ_JBVIHJ010000013.1, forward strand.
TGTCCGCCTGGCTCAGTCCGCTGCCACCAGCGCGGCCAGGGCCTCACGCAGGGCCGACAGGGCGTCCGGGACCGGCCCGGCCGACCGCCATGCCACGAACCCGTCGGGCCGGACGAGTACGGCGCCCCCGGGCGTCGTGCCGTGGACGGCCGACCAGTCCGCGTCGCCCTCCGGTGTCAGCTCGGCGTCGGACCCTCCACCCACCCGGTACGAGGTCAGGGGCACGGACGTCTCATCGGCGAGGCGGACGGCGGCCTCGTGCCAGCCGGCCGGTTCGTCGGCGGAGCTGAGCAGGACGAACGACCGCTCGTAGAGGTCCAGCGTGGAGACCGGTTCACCCCGGTGCCGTACCGCCATGTGGGGTGCCCTGCTGCCGGGTTCACCGGACAGGTCGAGGCGCTCCGGGACGACCGGAGCCGCGGGATCGGTGCCGAGTACGGCGCCCTGCGGATAGCGGTAGCCGAGGGCCACGTTGAGGATGCCGCGCTGCGGGCCACCGCCACCGCCGCCGCCCGCGCCGGGCGGCGGGGCGAAACCGGGATGGCTGTGCTCCACCGACCGGGCGGCGGCCCGGGCGCTGGTCGCCTCCGCCACCGGGCGGCGCTCGGCGTCGTACGAGTCCAGCAGGCCCTCCCCGGCCCAGCCGCCGAGCACCGCGGCCAGCTTCCAGGCGAGGTTGTGCGCGTCCTGGATACCGGTGTTGGAGCCGAACGCCCCGGTGGGTGACATCTCGTGGGCCGAGTCGCCGGCCAGGAAGACGCGGCCTGAGCGGTAGCTCCGGGCGACGCGTTGGGCGGCGCGCCAGGGAGCCCTGCCGGTGACCTCCACGTCGAGATCGGCGACGCCGACCGCCCGGCGGATGTGGTCGACACAGCGCTCGTCGGTGAACTCCTCCAGCGTTTCGCCGTGTTCGGGGTGCCAGGGAGCGTGGAAGACCCAGTTCTCGCGGTTGTCCACGGGCAGCAGCGCACCGTCGGCGTCCGGGTCGGTCAGATAGCAGACGATGAAGCGGCGGTCGCCCACGACATCGGCGAGGCGGCGGGAACGGAAGGTGATGCTGACGTTGCTGAACAGGTCACCGGGGCCGCTGCGGCCGATGCCGAGCTGCTCGCGGATGGGGCTGCGGGGGCCGTCGGCAGCGACCAGGTAGTCCGCGCGGATGGTGGTGTGCTCACCGGTCTCCCGGCTCTTGACCACCGCGTTGACGCCGGAGGGGTCGCTGTCGAACGACATCAGCTCGGTGCCGTACCGCAGGTCGCCGCCGAGCCGCTCGGCGTGTTCGAGGAGCACCGGTTCCAGGTCGTTCTGGCTGCACAGACACCACGAGCTGGAGCTGAAGCGGGCCAGTCCGCCGCCCGGGTCGATCTCCTTGAAGAGCCACTCGCCCGCGTCGCCGACGAGGGTGGGCGTCTGCAGGATTCCGTGGTTGCCGGCCAGCGTGGCGGCGGCCTGACGGATCATCGGCTCGACGCCTGCGGTGCGGAACAGCTCCATCGTGCGGACGTTGTTGCCGCGCCCGCGGGGGTGGATGGAGGTGCCGGCGTGGCGCTCCACCACCGTGTGGCGTACGCCCAGCCGGCCGAGGAACAGCGAGGTCGACAGGCCGACGAGGGAACCGCCGACGATGAGGACCGGGACCCGATGGACCGGGGGGTAGGACGGGTCGGACGGGTAGGACGGGTCGGTCCCGTCGACCTGGGGGGCCCGCTCGTTCCGCTGGGTCCGCTCGGAATGGTCGTCTCTTGGGCTCATCTCTCGCCTCCGGCGCGTCAGGTCCACCGACTCGTCCGGATACGGCCGGGATCTCCATGCATGCCCCGTGGCATCGGGGCGGGCCCAAGCTTCACCCGCTTTACCCGCCGGATTCGCCGGGTCGGCGGGGCGGTGGGGAGGTGGAGAGGCGGGGCGGTGGGTCGACGGGCCGTTCCCGACGATGTGGCCGGTGGCCCGTGGCCCGAGTCGCCTGGATCGCGTCCGAGTGGGCTGTTCTTGCACCCCTTTTGCACTGAATGTGGAACGCGGAGGACTCCAGCACCCTCCTTCTGTGTGAAGGAAACCGCACAGGTAGGGAAATCGGGGATCAACCGGTATGGGTCTGACGAGCGAGACGACCGTGTATGTGATGGCGACCCTCGCCGCCGTGGCTGTGGCACTGCTGGTCTGGCTGTGGCCACGGTTCGCCCGGCAGGGACTGTGGCAGGTGCTGGGGCGGCTGGTGGCCATCGGGACGACCCAGGTGGTGATCATCGCCGCGTTCGCGTGCTGGCTGAACTCGTCGTACCAGTTCTTCGGATCGTGGGGCGAACTCTTCGGCCGCGTCGAGACCGCCCCCGTCGGGGTGACACAGGCGGGCGGGGACATCGGCGGCGCCGGCACCGTGAACGGCGTCGCCATGAAGGGGTCGCTGGTACAGCCGGCCGGCGACGGGCAGCTGAGCCAGGTCAGCGGACTGCCCACCGGCCCCGCCGCGGTGAACGGGCGAGTGGAGTCCGTGAAGGTCGTCGGACGCCGTACGGGCGTGGTCGACCCGGCGTTCGTCTACCTGCCGCCGCAGTACTTCCAGAAGGCGTACCAGCGGCAGCGCTTCCCGGTGATCGTCGCGCTCAGCGGCTACCCGGGCAGCATCTTCAACCTCGCGCAGCATCTGAAGGTCCCCCAGATCGCCGGTGAACTGCAGAAGAGCGGTCAGATGCAGCCGACCATCATGGTGATGATCCGGCCGACGATCGCCCCGCCGCGCGACACCGAGTGCGTGAACGTACCCGGCGGTCCGCAGACCGAGACCTTCCTGGCCAAGGATCTCCCCGACGCCCTCAAGTCCGCGTACCGGGTGGGCCATGACGCCAGCGCCTGGGGTGTCATGGGCTACTCCTCCGGCGGCAGCTGTGCCCTTCAGCTGACGATGCGTGATCCGCACGCGTACACGACGGCCGCCGCCCTGTCGCCCGACTACAGGGTGAAGGACGATCCGACGACCGGCAGTCTCTTCGGCAGCGGGCCGGGACGCGCCGAGCGGAGCAACGGCCACGATCTGATGTGGAGGCTCAAGAACCTGCCCGCCCCCCAGGTCTCCGTCCTGGTGGCGGAGAGCAAGCACGGCGAACGCGGCTATCCGCAGACGCAGGCCTTCCTCAGGGCCGTCAAGGCACCCATGCGTGTCGTGTCGATCCAGCCCGAGCACGGCAGCCACAACTTCCCGACCTGGGTACAGGAGATGCCCCCCGCCCTGAAGTGGATGAACCAGCAGCTGACGTTCCCCCAGGACGTCGTCCCCCGCCACCACAGGACCAAGCCGGGCGCTGTGGTCGCCGACCCCCCGAAAACCAGCCACGCCCCCCTCCGCGCCGACGGCCCGGAACCCACCCCTACCGCCAGGACACGCAGGTGAACCCGTCCGGGGCATGACGGTCGCGACGGCACAGGGGTGGGCGGGGCGGCTGTTGGCCGCGGACCGGTCTGGCGGTGACGGCCCAGTCCGGCATGGCGTGGACGTGGGTGACGTTGCCCTCGGCGGGATCGACGACCCACCACTCCCCGGGCGGGAGCGCGCGTCCCTCGGCCCACTGCGATCCGGGACGGGCCCACAGCAGCGGTCCCCGCGGCAGGTCGAGGCGAATGGCTCGCCACTCGTGTTCGGTCCGCGGCCGCGGGGTGCTGTTTCTGTTCCGCTCGGGCCGTTCGGTGGTTCAGGCAGTCGCCGCCGGGACGGCTGATCACGCAGAAACACCCGTTCCAGGAGGTCTGGGGCGTCTCCCGGAGCGACAAGACCAACTACCTGCGGGTCTACATGGCCCAGCTGCGGCGCAAGCTGGAGGCGGATCCCGCCCACCCCCGCTATCTGATCACCGAGCCCGGCATGGGTTACCGCTTCGAAGGGTGAACACGGCACTCGGGCTGGAGGTCAGCGACTGGCGCCATGTGGCACCGCCTGGCACTGAGTGGTGCCATGTGGTGCCACGTCTATCTTCATGGCGTTTCCGCAGGTGGCGCGGGTTCTGCTGCTGGGGATGACTCTTCGGGGTTGCGGGTGGCGCCATTGTGGTGCCATGATGGCTCCATGGACCTCACCCCGTATGTCGACAACCTCCGCCGCGAACTCGCGGTGGCTGCCGAAGCCGGAGGCGACGAAGCCCGTGAGCTGGCCGAGCGGCTGACCGCCCCCCTGGAGTCGGCGACCCGGCTGGTCATGCTCAACGTGCTGTCCGCCGCGATGGACGAGATCACCCGCGAACTCGCCCCCGGTTCGGTCGACGTACGGCTGCGCGGACTCGACCCAGACTTCGTCGTGACGCTGCCGCCCACCGAGGGCGACGCCCCCGTGGAACCGGCCGCACCCCTCGAACCGTTCAAGGACCCGGCCGACGCCGAGGAGGGCGGCACCGCCCGCGTCAACCTCCGGCTGCCGGCCCACCTCAAGACGCGCGCCGAGGAGGCCGCGAACCGCGAGGGCCTGTCGGTCAACGCATGGCTGGTGCGTGCCGTGGCGGCCGCGGTCGACGGCGGCACCCGGCCCCGTACGCCGGGCAGGGCCCAGAACGTCGGACAGAACTTCACGGGCTGGGTGCGCTAGCCGCATCCGCCCGCACGGAAAAGCGCTTCACCCACACTTCACCCGCACCACGTCCCACCAGCGGGGACGCTCCAAGGACTCAAGAGGACGGGACAGCCATGCCTTCTTTCGACACTCCCGAACCGATCTCGGTCAACGCCCATGTGGCCGCCGGTTCCCTCCGGCTCACCGCGGGCGACCGCCTGGACACCGTCGTCGAGGTGCTGCCCCGCGACCCGAAGCGGGACAAGGACGTACGCGCCGCCGAGCAGACCGAGGTCAGCTACGCGGGCGGCGTCCTGACCGTCAGGACGAAGGAGCGCCGCATGATCGGCCCCTCCGGTGTCGCCGACGTGACGGTCGAACTGCCCACGGGGTCACGCGTCGAGGTGACCGGCGCCTGGGCCCAGGTGCTCGGTGAGGGCCGGCTCGGCGAGGTCCGGGTGAAGACCTCGGTCGGTGACGTACGCCTCGACACCACCGGACCGGTTGAGCTGACCGCCTCCCACGGCTCGATCGTCGTCGACCGGATCGAGGGCAAGGCCGAGATCACCACCAGCTCCGGCAACCTGCGCGTCGGCACCGTCGACGGCCCGGCGGTCCTGAAGAACTCCAACGGCAACACGACCGTGGGCGCCGTCTCCGGCGAGCTGCGGGTGAGCGGTGCCAACGGCACCATCGACATCGCGTGCGCCGAGGCGTCGGTCACCGGCACCGCCACCAACGGCGCCCTTCGCGTCGCCGAAGTCGCCCGCGGTGAAGTCCAGTTGGAAACCTCCAACGGTCCCATCGAGATCGGCATCCGAGAGGGCACCGCCGCCTGGCTCGACGTCAGCTCCAACCGCGGCCTGGTGCGCAACACGCTCACCGCCTCCGAGGCCCCGGAGCAGACCGAGGACACGGTCAAGGTCCGCGCACGGACCAACTGGGGCAACATCGACGTCTTCCGCGCCAAGGCCTGAGGCAGAGCCCGAGCCCGAGCTTGAGTCGGAGTCCGGGCTGAGCACCCCTGTCCCAACCGATCGCCCCCCCACCCACTTCAGCCTTCGAACGGGAGGGCTCCATGCCTTCTTCTGTCATGTCCACATCCAACGGGAACGGTTCCCCGATCGCCGTCTCCACCACCGGCCTGCGCAAGTCGTACGGCGACAAGACCGTCCTCGACGGCATCGATCTGCACATCCCGGCAGGGTCGGTGTTCGCCCTGCTGGGACCCAACGGCGCCGGCAAGACCACCGTCGTGAAGATCCTCTCCACCCTGATCACGGCCGACGGCGGTCAGGCGCGGGTCGGCGGCCACGACCTCACCGCCGGGGCCCAGGCGGTGCGTGCCGCGATCGGGGTAACCGGGCAGTTCTCCGCGGTCGACGGTCTGATCACCGGTGAGGAGAACATGCTCCTGATGGCGGACCTGCACCACCTCTCCCGACAGGAGGGGCGCAGGGTCACTGCCGAACTGCTGGAGAGGTTCGACCTCGCCGAGGCCGCGAAGAAGCCGGCCTCGACCTACTCCGGGGGCATGAAGCGCCGCCTGGACATCGCCATGACCCTGGTGGGCAGCCCGCGGATCATCTTCCTCGACGAGCCGACCACCGGCCTCGACCCGCGTTCCCGGCACAGCATGTGGGGCATCATCCGGGAGCTGGTCTCCGACGGCGTCACGGTCTTCCTCACCACCCAGTACCTGGAGGAGGCCGACGAACTCGCCGACCGCATCGCGGTGTTGAACGACGGCAGGATCGTCGCCGAGGGCACCGCGGAGGAGCTCAAGCGGCTCGTCCCCGGCGGCCATGTGCGCCTGCGCTTCGACGACCCGGCCGCCTACCGGAGCGCTGCCGAGACCCTGCGCGAGGTGACCCGGGACGACGAGTCCCTCACCCTCCAGCTCCCCAGCGACGGCAGTCAGCGCGAACTGCGCTCGATCCTCGACCGGCTGGACTCCCTCGGCATCGAGGCGGACGAGCTGACCGTGCACACCCCCGACCTCGACGACGTGTTCTTCGCCCTCACCGGCGACCGCGACGTCACCGACGAGTCCAAGGAGACCGTCCGATGAGCACCCTCGCACCCGCCCTGCGCGATTCCTCCACCATGCTGCGCCGCAACCTCCTGCATGTGCGCCGCTACCCGTCCCTCACCCTGAACCTGCTGCTCAGCCCGATCGTGCTGCTCCTGCTCTTCGTCTACATCTTCGGCGACACCATGAGCGCCGGCATCGGGGACGGCGGCGGGGACCGGTCCGCGTACCTCGCGTATCTCTTCCCCGGGATCCTGATGCTGACCATCGGCGGCACAACGATCGGAAGCGCCGTCTCCGTCTCCATGGACATGAACGAGGGCATCATCGCCCGCTTCCGCACGATGGCGATCCACCGGGGCTCGGTGCTCGTCGGACACGTCGTCGGCAGCGTGATCCAGTGCGCGATGAGCGTGGCCCTCGTCGGCGCCGTCGCCGTGGCCATCGGCTTCCGCTCCACGGACGCCACCGTGCTGGAGTGGATCCTGGCCTTCGCCCTGGTCGTCCTCATGTCCCTGGCGCTCACCTGGATCGCGGTGGGGATGGGCCTGTCCAGCCCGAACGCCGAAGCGGCCAGCAACAACGCCATGCCGCTGATGATCCTGCCCCTCCTCTCCAGCGCCTTCGTCCCGGTCGACGCCATGCCGGGCTGGTTCCAGCCCATCGCCCAGTACCAGCCCTTCACCCCGGCCATCGAAACCCTGCGCGGCCTGCTCCTCGGCACCGAGATCGGCCACAACGGCTGGCTCGCCGTGGCCTGGTGCCTCGGCCTGGCCGCACTCGGCTACGCCTGGTCCAAGTCGCTGTTCGACCGCGACCCGAAATAGCAGCCTCGGCAACGAGTCCCGCGGCTCCCCAGCCCCGTAGGCTTCGTCGCCGCCGTGTACCTGGTGGCCACCGCGGGCCTCCTCCAGATCGGCCCCCAACCTCCGGGGGCGGACTGGGCGTTGATGATCCGCGAGAACTCAGCGGGCATCCTCCTCAACCCCTGGGCCGTCCTCGCCCCCAGCATCGCCATCGGCCTGCTCGCCATGAGCGTCAACCTGGCGGCGGCCGCCCTGGTCCCCGCAACCGGCCGGAAGGCGGTGCCCGCACTGTGAACCACATGCCCGACCGGTACTCCGACAGCCAGGCGACGGAGGGCGCGGGCGCGGTCCAGGTCACCGGCCTGACCGTCGCCCGCCACCGACGGCCGCCTTCTCCTCGACCGGGCCGACCTGGAGCTGACCCCCGGCCGGATCACTGCCGTCGTCGGACCCTCCGGCTGCGGCAAGACCACCCCGCTGCGCGCGGTGACAGGCGCCCTGCCCCCCCGGCGCCGCACGCACCGCCGGCACCGTCACCGTCCTCGGCCAGGACCCCCTCACCCTGCCCGCACCCGCCCTGCGCACCCTGCGCCGGCACCGCCTCGCCTACGTCGGCCAGGACCCCGGCTCCGGCCTCAACCCGCGGATGAGCGTGCGCCGCCTGCTCGCCGAAGTCGCCGTGGACAACGGCCGCGAGGCGATCCGGGCCCAGCTGACCGAGGTACGGCTGCCTGTCGACGACGGCCTGCCGGACCGCCGTATCGGCGGCCTCTCGGGCGGCCAGCAGCGCCGGGTCGCGCTGGCCCGGGCCCTGGCCCGCCGCCCGGCCGTCCTGCTCCTGGACGAACCCACGGCCGGACTCGACCCGGCGCTGCGCGACGAGATCGCCGACCTCCTGCGCCACCTCGCCGAGAACCACCGCATCGCCATCGCCCTGTCCTGCCACGACACCGACCTGGTCGCCCGGCTCGCCGACGAGGTCGTGGACCTGAGCGGCCCGCGCCCCAAGGCGAACGTGCCCGCACCGCGGATGGCAAAGGACCGCATCGCATCCGACGCCCCGCCCGTCGTCACGGCATCCGCCCTGCACGCCGCCCACCTCCACCGGGGCCGACGCGTCCCCGTCCTCCACGGCATCGATCTCACCCTCGCCGCCGGGACCAGCCTCGGCATCGTCGGCGCCTCGGGCTCCGGCAAGACGACACTGCTGCGTACGCTCGTCGGCCTGCACCGACCCACGGCCGGTGTGGTCGCCCTGGACGACGCGCGTCTGGCCCCCGCCGCTCATCGTCGCTCCCGCGAGCAACGCCGCCGCCTGCAACTCGTACCGCAGGACCCGCTCGGCACCCTCAATCCCAGTCGCACAGTCGGAGCGACCCTGCACCGCCCCCTCCTGCTGCACGGCCGGACCGGCCGCGCCGAGGCCCCGGCCCGCGTCCTGGAACAGGTCGGCCTGCCCGCCGCCACGGCCGACCGCTACCCCCACGAACTGTCCGGCGGACAGCGCCAGCGCGTGTCCATCGCCCGCGCGTTGGCGGCCGACCCCGACGTGCTGTTCTGCGACGAGGTCACCTCCGCACTGGACGCGGACACCGCCGTAGCCGTCATGGACCTGCTGACCGAGCTCCGTGACCACCGGAACCTGTCCCTGGTCCTCGTCAGCCACGACCTGCGCCTCGTCGCCGACCGCACGGACTCCCTGGTCGTCATGTCCGAGGGCCGCACGGTCGAGTCGGGCCCCACCGCACAGCTGTTCAACTCACCGACGCATCCCGTGACCGCGGCGCTGGCCACGGGGGTTTCATTGGGGGGCTGACGTGCGCGTGGGCCAGGGCTCGGTTCGGAGGGCGCCAGAGCGCCGGTGCCACCTCGCGCAGTCGGGTTGCGGATGCACGCCTCTTGAGGTCCCTCCGCCGTGGCGGGGCCGCAGGTCGTTGTGGCTGCGGCCCCGCTCGGGTGGGTGGGTCAGGACGGGTCGCCGTACTGGAGGCCGCGTCCGTTTGTGCCGACGTAGACGCGGCCGTAGGTGTCGGGGTCGCCGGTGATGACGCCGACGCTGCCGATGGCGCCCCACTGGTGGGCCTGGTCGTTGACGCGGAGCCAGGTGGCGCCCTTGTCGGTGGAGCGGAAGACTCCGGGGACGTTCTTGACGGTGCCGATCAGGTACAGGGCCTGGTAGCCGGTGCCCGGCTTGGCCTTGCCGAAGCCGAGGGCGGAGGCGGACTGCACCGACCTGAGCGTGGTGAAGGTGCGGCCGCCGTCGGTGGAGTGCAGCACCCCCTTGTCACCGCCGGCGATCCACAGGTCCCCGGCGATACCGGGGACGGCGGTGAGCTTGCCGGCGGGCAGGTTACCGGCGCGGGCGGTGAAGGTCGCGCCGCCGTCGGTGCTGGCGTAGAGCGTGCCGCCGGACAGTGAGTAGAAGGTCCTGGCCGAGGAGCGGTCGGCGACGACCACGGCGTCGTTGCCCAGGCCGCCGACCCTCAACCAGCTCGCCCCGTTGTCGGTCGAGCGGTACGGGGCCTGACCGTCCTCGGTCCAGACGATGGTGGAGCCGTCCGCCGAGAGCGCGACATGGCCGTCCTGGGCACTGGCCACCGGCTCCGCCTTGAAGCCGTTCCAGCTGCGGCCGCCGTCGGTGGAGTAGGCGCCGTCCTGCGCGCCGCCGCGGCCGACGCGGACCATCAGCGCGGGCTTGGACTGGGCGAAGTCGATATCGGTGCTGTTGGTCATCATCGGGCTCTTCAGCCGCCCGGAGGGCACCTTGGTCAGGTCGACGTGCCGGAAGCCGCCCTGGTCGCCCATGGAGGTGATGACGGTGGCGCCGCCGGGAGGGGCGATCGCGTCCATCAGCGCGGTCTCCTCCAGCCCTCGGGCCCCGCTGCTCCAGTGGCTGGTGCCGCCGCTGTCCGAGGCGCCTGCGTCCTTGCTGCGCATGATGCCGTTGCCGGTGCCGTACAGCACGTGCCCGGAGTTGAAGGGATCGATGGCCAGGGCGGTCATCCAGTGCCCGGTGTGGGTGCCGACGTAAGGGGCGGCCGAGGCGTTGCGCGCCGACTTGTCGGCCAGTGCCTTCCAGGTCGTGCCGCCGTCCGTGCTGCGGTAGATCTCGTCCTCCGGCCACCAGCGGTCGAGGGTGGTGACCATCACCGTGGACGGCTTGCGCGGGTCGACGGCCAGACCGGAGAACCCGTAAGACCCCTGCGAGGGCGAGATGTTCTTCCACGCCCCGCCGGCCGGTGTGTACTTCCACACCGAACCCGCCGTCACGCCGTTGGGCCCGAGGGTGTCGGTGTACGTCAGGTACAGCGAGCCGTCGCCGGAGACCACGCCGTGCTGCGGCATCTGGCCGCTGGGCTGCCCGGAGACGGCCTGCCAGGTGCTGCCGCCGTCGGTCGAGCGGTACAGGGAGGTGGAACCGTCCGCGACACCGACGTAGATCGTCTTGCTGCCGGCCGGGCCGTAGGTCACGAAGGAGATGCCCGCACCGCTGCTCGCCCCGTCCTTGACGGGGAACGAGGAGACCTGACGCCATGTGACGCCGTAGTCGGTGCTGCGCCACAGGCCGTTCTTGCGGGTGCCCAGCAGCAGGGTGCCGTGGTTGGCCGGGTCGATCACGAGCCGTTCGCCCGCACCGCGGCCGGCCTCGTTGCCGCCCACCTTGAACGGCAGCTCGGTGCGCTTGAAGGTGCGGCCCCGGTCCGTGGAGCGCAGGATCGCGCCGTTGCCCGCCCAGTCGTTGGTGTAGGTGCCCGCCATGAGGTAGAGCCGCTTGGGGTCGACGGGGTCGGTCGCCACCGAGTCGATGCCCAGCAGGTTCCAGTCCTTCTCGCCGATCCAGTCGGTCAGCGGGATCCACTGCTCGGCCCCGGTGTCCCAGCGGTAGGCGCCGCCCATGTCGGTGCGCGCGTACAGCAGGCCCTTCTCCCGCGGGTTGAACACCAGCCCGGTGACGTAACCGCCGCCCACCACCTGGGCGTTCTTCCAGCTGTACGGTCCGGCCGCGGCCGTGGTCTGCGCCGTGCCGGCCCCGGCCGCCGGGGTCTCGGCCGTCTTCACCAGCTTCCACTGCTGGCTGGTGGTGCCCCTCTTCGGCGACTGGATGACTGCCGCGAGGTCAGCCGTGGAGCCCCCGGAAACGTCCAGGACCTGACCACTCCTGCGGGAGGTGAAGGTGACGGCGCCGGTACCGCTCACCTCGCTCATCCGCCACTCCTGGGCGGTGGAGGAGCTGTCGGTCTGCTGCTCGGCGGCGGCGCCCTGAGCGGTCGAGTTACCGGTTATGCCCAGCACCTTGCCGCTGTTGCGGTTCACCAGCTCGTAGTAGCCGTCCCCGGTGGGCTTCAGCTTCCACTGCTGGTTGGCGGTGTGCTGGTCGGTGTATTGCCGGATACGGGTGCCGTCGGCGGTGGAGAAGCCGTTGACGTCCAACACCTTGCCGCTGCGCACGGAAACCAGCCGGTAGTAGGCGGTGCCGTCGACCGTCGCGGCCTGTGAGTCCTCCTGCGCGTAGAGGAGATACGGCACGAGGACGACGGGCACGCCGAGGATCAGACCGGTGGCGGTCCAGCGACGGCGATGACGCCCGCGGCGCCCGCCGTTCGTGGGGTGGTTCATGAGCGGGGTGTTCTCCTTGCAAGCCGTTCACGAGAGAAAGCCGGATCCCGGCCACCGGAACTGGCCGGATCCGCTTCCTTGTGGTCACAGGCTCCGCATAGGGTTGCCGCGAGCGGGGAGCTTTTTCAGGTCACCTCGGGTGCGCTGGCGTTGGTCTGGTCGCAACTGCGGGCGACGGTTGCGCAGAACCTGCCCGGAAGCCCCGCGATGGTGCGTCGGTCCCTCACCCGGACTGTGCGGCGAGCTCCCCGGTGCCCAAGTTCATTTCACCGACGGCGACTTGGCCGGCTGCCACCTTCGAGGTACACGAAACGTCATGTGGCCCCGGGGAACCCACCGGTCGACGCCCGATCTTCCCGTGCTAGGTTGCGCCCCTTGATCGTGAAGGTTATGTGGGGGCCTGTCATGAAGCTGGCGCGTTTCTCGCCGCCGACCGCCGCAGCGCTGTTCCTGGGACTGACGATTGCCATCGGTCCAGGCGCGGTCGACTCGTACGCGGCGTCGGACGTCCCACTGCCGATCGCGCACTTCGCGCACATGGTGGTGGATGCTCCGCACGGACACCTGTTCATCAGCGGCGGCTCCGGCACCGACGGCATTCTCGTCACCGACCTCGACGGCGGGAACCCGACGATGATCAGTGGCGAGCCGGGGGCCACCGGTCTTGCCCTCTCCGACGACGGATCCGCCCTGTACGCGGCTCTGCCGGACCACGACACGATCGTGGCGATCAGCACGGACAAGCTGACGGAGGCTGCTCGCTACGGCACGGGCGCGGCCACCCATCCGGACTCGCTGGCCGTCGCCGGGGGCACTCTCTGGTTCGGGTACGGCACGGCGGGCGCCGGCGGCATCGGATCCGTCGACGGGGCCGGCACGGTCACTCTGCGGCAGGATTCCGGCAGTTGGGCAACACCGCCCATGCTGGCGACGACCCCGACCCCCTCCGGTGTACTCGCGGCCGCCGCCCAGACGGGCGACACCTCCGCCTTCGTCACGTACCGGGCCGGGGGCGGTGCGCTGACCCGGCAGGCCGCGAAGGCGCTGCCCGTCTCCGACCTGAGCGACTTCGCGGTCACGGCGGACGGGCAGCACTTGGCGGTCTCGTCCTGGAAGGTCGCGAGCGACAATCGGTACCGCACCTCGGATCTGGCGGTGGACGGGCGATTTGCCATGCCTGTGGCCGCCAAAGCCGTCGCCGTAGCCGCGGACGGCACCCTGGCCGGCTGCGGCTGCAACGACTACTCGTTCGAGGCATTTCCGGAAACGGGCGAGGGCTTCTACAACGAGTACGGGTTCGAGACGCCGGTACGCCTGGCCGCACACGGCCTTGCCTGGGCGCCGGACGGAAGCGAGCTCTACGCCGTGGGCGTGGACGCCGCCGGGGGAACACCGACGCTCCGGACAGCTCGTAACCCGGAAACCGCGCGGGTCAGGCTCATCGGACGCTCAAACACGACTCCGCTCGCCCCTGGCGAGGCCTATTCCTTCCAAGCAGGCTTCGATTCGCCCCTCAGCCTCAGTGCCGGAGAAACGATGCTTCCGGGCACGGTACGGATCACGCGCTACGACGACGCCGATCCGGACGGCGTGCTCATCCCGGACCCGACCACCACCCCGGCACGCATGCCGGTCGACTTCTTCGGCTCCTACTACGTCGCCGGCACCGCTCCCCTCACCGGCCCGCTGAGCTTCCGCGTCGACTACTCCGGAAGCGGCCACTACGCCCCGGCCGGCCAGACCTTCGACGTCCACGTCGCGAAGTACGCGCCCACGATGGCGCTGACTGCTCCCTCCGCCGGCGACCGTGCCGCACCGATGACCGTCACCGGGCAACTCACCTGGCCGCATGCGCACGTGGCGACCGGCGCGGTCCACGTCGTCAAAACCGACTCGGCGCACCCCTCCGGCTACTCGGTGGGCACCGTGCCCGTCGCCGCCGACGGCAGCTTCACCTTCCACGACACCCCGCAGACCGGCGGCGCGAACACGTACGCCTTCACCTACGACGGCGGCACGTCCTACCTCCCGGTCGTGGCGTCGGCGAAGGTGCAGGTGTCCCGAGCCACTCCGAGCCTGAAGGTGGCGACCGACGCGAAGTCGTACCACTCCGGCGCGACGGTCAAGGTCACCGCGCATCTGGGGACGACGTACAACTCACGTCTCGTGACGCTGTACGACCAGCCTGCGGGCAAGTCGCGGACGCAGCTCAAGACCGGCAAGGTCGACGCGCAAGGGAACCTCGTCGCGCACTACAAGATCACCCGCAACACCGTCTTCAGCGCGGCCTTCGCCGGTGACTACCGCTACGAGCCGCGCACGGTGACCACCAGTGCGATCCTCACGCCGACGACCCGGACGCAGATGCAGTGGCCGACGGGGACCACCCGCATCGGAGCCACCACCTACCAGGTCTTCTACAAGTCCGAAGTCAACATGGGGTTCAACGTCCAGGTCACCCCCCACCAGTCCGGCGGCTGCACGTCGGTGTACCTGGAGCACTACTACTCGGGGGCCTGGCACAAGGTGACTTCGCAGAGTTGCGTGCCCGTGTATTCCGACGGCTGGTATGGCTACGGCCGGACTCTGAAGCTGTTCGCGAGCAACGGCCACTACCGCATCCGGGCTCACTACACGCCGCCGGCCAGGGGCGCACAGACCGGCAGCGCATGGAGCCAGTGGACCTACCTGACGGTCCGCCCCGGGAGCCCCTCGTAAGACCCAGCGGCTCGGGGTTGCTTGTGTTCCTGGACCTCCTGGACCTCCTGGACCGGTGGGACGCGGTCGTTGTTGCAGTGCTCCGCACACTCGGCGCGGCAGCTGGATGCGCCGCGGCCGGGTCGTTGTGCGTGGCGGAGGAACAACGGCCACCAGACACTCGTGCCCTCAGCGTGCCCAAACTTCGGGTGCCTTGCGTGCCGGAAAACGCGACAGAGACCTCTGACATGCAGCGGCCCCAGGCCGCTGGCCCGGGGCTTCAAGAAGAGCGGGTTATGGGCGTGCTGTGGGCACGGCCTTCGGGGCGGAGCAGGAGAAGCGGCGGGCGGGCCTGAGGAGCCATCGCTGTCCCCGGGCATCGTGACGGTCGGAATGCGTCATGGCACATGCGAATCATTTGCGCCGGTCGGGCGACTTCCGTGGCTACCAGCCGGTTGTCCGACCGTGAGCGATGGCTGCGGGAGCTGCGCTCCGGCGTCGTGCGCTGCGCATGTGGGCCGGCGGTCTCGCCTTCGCTGTGCTCGGGGGACCGGCGGGTGATCGGGAACCCGAGGAACAGGGAGGGCCTGCAAGTGCGCGGGACCGGTCCCGGACGCTCCTCCTAGCATCGGACATCAGTTGCGGGCAGCACACACGACCAGCCTCCACCGGAGTCAAGTGCCTCGCGTGCAACCAACGATTCGGGTCCTGCACGCGCAAGCCCGGTCTTCGTTACAGATGCGGTGTGTGCTGGAGACACCGGTGAAGGGGGATGACCGTGGGGCAGGTACGCGAGGGTGCACGGCTGGCGGCTTGGGCCGTCAGCGGGGTCATCGGCCTGGCGGTGTTGTACGTGATCGGGGTGTTCGCCTTCGGCGGCGCGGAGTGGATCACCGCCCCGTTCCGCGGTGAGGCGGACAAGCGCGAGAACAGTGTCGGCTCGGGCGAGTTCCGGCAGACCACGTACGAGGAGTTCTTCGATCTGTGCGAGGCCGTGCAGAACGCCGAAGGGACGATCCAGGCGCTCCGGGAGGAGCGGGAGGTCGCTTCGGAGACTCGCACGACGCAGATCGACCAGTCGATCACCGCGCTGAAGGCCACGCGGATCGAGTCGGTCAACGCCTACAACGCGAAGGCCGCCCAGGAGCACCGCGCACCCTTCCGCGACAAGGATCTGCCGTACCGGCTGGATGCCGGCGCCGAGCACACGACGTGCACCAACTGATCCCCATCTCACCCCGGGAAGAGGGCAGTACCGCATGAAGAATTTCGCACGCATGGCCCTGGCCACCGTTGTCGCGTTCGTTGTGGGCCTTGCCCTGACGTCCTGCACCGGCGACTCCGGCCAGGACAAGGAGAACAAGGCCAAGCAGGACAACTACGACCGTCTCGTGGCCCAGCAGCCGGCGGGCCGCATGGAGTACTCGCCGACCCGCGAAGCGATCAACCAGTGGATCAGGACGTGGGGGAAGCGGGGCAAACTCTCGTACGTCTACATCCAGAACGCCAATGGCGAGTACGGGTACTTCGTCATGAAGGGCCTGCCTGTGCCGCGCTGCAAGATGCTCACTCCGACGGAGAGGGTGGAGTCCTCCTCCAACGGCGTCGCAGTCCTCGCGCAGCCCGGCATGGACGGCACGTATTCGTCGGGTTCCACCTGCAACGCCTACTACGGTTTCGATGCCACGACGGGCGTGTACATGGAGTTCACGGTCGGCACGAACCAGTCGTTCTTCCTGTTCGACAAGCCCATGACGATGCCGGAGTACGCCAGTGCCAAACAATTGGGGCCGACCTCGGTGAAGGACGTCGGGTAGCAACCTCGAGCGGCGTCGATGGCGCCGGGGATCCTGCGGGTAGTCAGTACGCCGACTTCAGCGTTCCGCCGGGGAGTTTCTTCCCGTCCTCCTGGCCCACGCCGCACAACACCCATCGGAACCCGGCGTCCCACTCCTCGTCCGAGGAGTACCAGCCCCACATCTCGTGTCCCTGGCCACGGGCCCAGTTGACGCCGTACTTCTCGTCGCAGAGGTCTCCCGCGTCGACACTGTCCGCCGAGCCGTCGCCCGAGGCCCGGGTCCAGCCCACCATCTGCTGGTCGTGCGGTCCGCCGCAGTTCACCAGGGTCTTGGTGTACGTGTCGTCCTCGTCCTTCCGCGTGTCGATGCAGTCACCCGGGCCCAGCTGCGTGACGTACACCTCGTTGCCGAACTTGCGGAAGTCGCCGAGCGGGCCGCCCGCGGTGGCGTTCTTCAGGAAGAGCAGACAGGCCGAAGGCGGCGGCTCGCTCTGCCCGGGCCCGGGCGTGAGGACGTACAGCACCGGGTCGGCCATGGTCGCCCGCAGCTTGGCGGTGCGCCGGGTGCACTCCTCCCGTACTGCCCGCGGGCCGTCGGCTGCGACGGTCGTGATGACCTGGCCGTCGGGATTGTCGTCGTAGCAGTCGACGAGCTTCACCTTGGGCAGCTTCTTGAACTTCCCGTCCTTCCCGTCGGCGTCGACGCACTGTCCAGGTGTGAGCTCCTCGCGCAGCCCCGCCTGCCGGCCGTACGGGTACGCGTTTCGGGTCACGGTCGGGGAAGGGCTCGCGGTCACCTTCGTACCGACCTCCGGCCCGTTCACCCCGGCCTTCTCCACCGTGTGCGTGGCGGCGCCCAGCGCGAATCCGCCGGCCCCCACCAGCATGGCAACGAGCGTCAGCAGTACGGACGTTCGCCGGCCGGGCGCCCGGCGAGCGGCGGCCGAGGTGCGCCCGGAGCCGGTCGGGGCGGCGGAATCGGCGCTGGAACCGGTCCTCTCCCGGGCGGCTCCGGGAAGCCCGGGCAGTGGCGTACGAGGGGACCTGGTTCCCCCGGCTTCCGCGAGCAGCTCACGTGCTCGCTCCACCCGCATACGCTCCGCCGGATCCTTGGCCAGCAGCCCCATGATCACGCGGCTCAGCGGGTCGCTCGCCCGTTGCGGTACGGCGGGTTCCGCGGTCAGCGCCGCCATGAGGGATGCGTCGAGTGTGTCCCGCTCGAAGGGGGAGGCGCCCTCGACGGCGAAGTAGAGAGTGGCACCGATCGAGAACAGGTCGGTCGCCTCCGTCGCTTCGCCGCCGGACAGTCGCTCCGGCGCCAGGTAGCCCGGGGTGCCCACCACCATGCCGCTCCGGGTGACCCGGGTCTCCCGGGGCCACAGCGAGATGCCGTAGTCCGTGAGCAGAACCCGTCGATCGGCGGCGCCGGACGGGTCCGGCGCCAACAGGACGTTGGAGGGCTTCACGTCCCGGTGGATGATGCCCAGCCGGTGCCCGGCGGACAGCGCGTCGAGGGTGGCCGCCCCGATCCCGGCCACCTCCTCGCTCGGCAGCGGCCCGCGGTCCTCCACCACGGCTCGCAGATCCCGGGTGCCGGGCAGGTACTCCATCACGATCCACGGGCGGTCGTCGGCCTCCACCACGTCGTACACCGTGATCACGTTCGGGTGCTCGCGCAGCTGCGCCGCCTTCAGCGCCTCCCTGCGCCCGCGGTGGACGGGGTCGTCGCCGGGTCCGTCCGACTCGTACGGAACCGCGATCTCCTTGACCGCGACCCGGACCTGGAGGTCCTCGTCCTCGGCCAGCCACACATGTCCGCCACCGCCGGAACCCAGCCGCTCCTGGAGCCGGTACCGCCCGGCGATGATCCCGCCGAGGCCACGCTCCGCGCCGCCGCTCACCGGACGACCAGCGGGCGGAAGGCGGACCGTACATCGGACTTGGAGGGGTCGACGTACACCGAGACCGTGGTCTCCGCGGTGTAGATGGTCGCGGGGCAGCTCGTACCGCTGATCTGGATCTTGCGGTTGGCGACCAACTTGCCGCTGCGCAGCTCGTAGACCTTCACCGGGATCTCGATCTTGTGGAAGCTCACGTACCCGACGTTGCCGGTGGACTCGCTCCGGTACGGGCAGGTCTCGACGGAATCCCCGAAGGCGCCCTCACCCATGCAGACCACCAGCACCGCGTCGGTGGCATCCCCCGCCTTCCAGGAGCCGGGGAACCGCTTCGGGTAGTCGGACGTGGTGCCGTACTGGTCGGAGGTATAGAACAGCGCGGGGTTGGTGCCCTTGCCCATGGGCTTGGCGCCGCTGTACTGCGCCGGGTTCGAGCAGTACTCGGGCTGTGTACCGGTCTCCGAATGGAGCAGGCCGCGGACGTTCGCCAACTCGATGCTCAGCGTGGCCTTCCTGGCTCCCTTCCGGGCCCGGTCCGCGAGGCCGCTGCCGGGATACCGGCTGAGTAGCCGGTCGTAGTACGTGCGCGCCTCCTCCCAGTCGCCGTCCGCCAGGAGGTCGTCACCGCATCCGACGAGTGCCGCGGGCTCGGTCCTCCCGGCGGCGTCGGCGGTCCGTTCCAGTAGGTCGTGGCTCCACTTCCGGTCGCGGAGCCAGTCGGTGACGGTCGCGGTGTCGCAGGGGTCCTTGGCGGGCAGCCCGCCGAGGAATCCGTTCAAGGTCGCTTCGGCCGTCTTCTCGTTGCCGTCCTCGGCCAGTACGGAAGCGAGTGTGTCGAAGCCTTCCGTCAGGGCTTCGGTGTCGCCCGTCAGCGCTGTGCTCAGCTCGGCCCCGGCCGTCCGCAGCCGGTCGCACGCCGCCACGGCCTCGTCACCGCGGGCGGTGAGCGGGGCGTCGGCGACGCGGTGCCCGAACCACACCCTGTCCTGGGCGGTCGACACCCGTGCGCAGTCGCCGCTTTCGCGTGCCTCGGTGACGCTGCGACCGATCGTGAACGCGTCGAAGCGCAACAGTCCCACCACCAGCAGCACCGGCAGCGTGATGCCGAGCGCGACCAGACGCTGTCTGCGCACGGCCCCCCGGCTGCCGCCGCCTCCGCGTGCCAGGAACCACCCATGGGCGACGACGGCCGCCCACCACCCGAGCAAGGCCACCTCGTACGACGGCGAGGTGGTCGTGACCAGCCGCCACACGAGCACGGTCGTGCCGGCCACGGCGGCGAGGGCGAGCCCGCGCCGCCGCAGCATCAGATAGCCGACACCGAGCAGCGAGGCATTGCCCAGGGCGACGGCCATCGGGTCGGGCGCCCTGGGCTCGTCGGGCGCGGAACTCGGCCTGGTGGGCAGGGCGTACGTCGGGTCGCTCATCCTGATCTCCCCCGGTCTCGGTCACGAACAGGTCTGGTGCGCGCATGGTGCGGCGCCGTTCCCGGGAGGGGTCCCGGGCGGACCGTGAACAGGCCGTGCTGTGGGGGTTGTGGGAGGGTCCGCCCGAAGTCCGGTGAAAGAGATCACCGCCAGGTGCGGGCTGAGTACACTCCGTCGTCTGGCAGGACCGTCGGCGGTGGGGCGAGGAGTGGGGCGGTGCTGGTGACGCCGGAGGCCGGGGACAGGATCGCCGGCCGGTACCTCTTGCGGGAGCCCATCGGCAGAGGCGGGATGGGCGTCGTCTGGCTGGCCTGGGACGAACGGCTCGAACGGCGGGTCGCGGTCAAGTGCGCACGCCTGGACGACGATCGGGCCACGCGACGGCTCATGGGCGAGGCGCGCAACGCCGGGCGGCTGCACCACCCGAACATCGTGGGCGTCTTCGACTTCGTCGACGAGGGCGCCGCCTGCTGGATCATCATGGAGTACGTCCCCTCGCGCAGCCTCGCACAGATCCTGACGGAGAGCGGTCCGCTCCCGCCCGAGGCGGCCGGGTCGATCGGCTGCCAGATCGCGGCCGCGCTGGCGAAGTCCCACCACGAGGGCGTGGTGCACGGCGATGTGACACCGGAGAACATCCTCGTCACCGACGAAGGCGTCGCGAGACTGACCGACTTCGGGATCTCGCGGGCCCTGTGGAGCGACGTCACCCACAGCGGGTCGAGCGGTGTGCCCGGCAAACCCCGGTATCTGGCCCCGGAGTTGGCCAAGGGTCTGCCCGCGGGCGAGAAGTCCGACGTGTTCTCCCTGGGGGCCTCCCTGTTCATGGCGGTCGAGGGCCGGTCACCGTACGGCGAGGTCGAACACCCCATGGCCTACCTGGCCCGGGCCGTCGAGGGACATATCGAGCCCGCGCACCGGGCCGGCCCGCTGGCGGGGCTGCTCACCGCCCTGCTGGAGGTGGAGCCCCGGCGCCGACCCGACGCCGCCAGGGCACAGAGCCTGCTGACGCGGGCCGCGCCACCGCCCCCGCACATAGCGGAGCAGTTGCACGACAGCCGTGTGCGGGACCGCACGTCCCCAACCCTCCGGCTACGGCGACTCGTCCGCCGAGCGCAGGACTCCACGCCCTTCGTGCCGCAGCCGCAACAGCCCCTGCGCCGACGTCGGTTGGTCATCGCGGCGGTGGCGCTGGCCGCGGCGGGCGCGATCACGGCCGGGCTGGTCGTCTTCGGTCCATGGGCCTCCCCGTGGGCCTCGAAGAACGGGGGAGACGAGGGCGGCCGTACAGGCGCGACCGACGCGAAACCCTCGGCCACGTTGTTGGCCGGTGTCATCGGCGATGAGCGTACGGCGGACCCCTGCGGGCTGCTCGACGCCGCCTCGCTGAGCCGCTTCGGCGACACCGTACTCGACCCGGACTACGGGGAGTTCGACCGCTGCGACGTCCTGGTGCGCAACAACAGCGGTGACGACAACGCGGACGTCCAGGTCAACCTCGACTCGAACCGGGACGACTTCGGGGATATCGAATCCACCCACCTCGCCGGCGGCCTCACGGTCGTGACCCTCAAACGGGACGGGAAGGCCTGCGAGCGGGCCGTCCTGACCACCGACGGCAAGCAGGTCCGCGTCATCGGGAAGCAACTGGGCGAAGCGGCGCCCGACCCGTGCCAGATGGCCGACGCCGCCACCGACCACGTGGTCGGCGTGCTGGCCGACGGCCCGGTGCCCCGGCGTTCGTCGTCGCCGGCCGCGAACTCCCTGGCCCGGCTGGACACCTGCACCCTGCTCGACGCCACCGAGCTCAGGCGGCTGCCGGGCGTCGACGCGGACAACCGGGACCGCGGCTTCGGTTCCTGGAGTTGCGACTGGTCCAGCGACGACGGCACACGCGAGGTCGAGATCCAGTTCAGCCGGGACAACTCGCTGGACTCCGACGACGGAACGGCGGTGGACGTCGCCGGGACGCGGAGCTATTACGTGGCGGACGAGGCCGAGGACGACAGCTGCACCGTACGGACACCGCACCGTACGTACACGGACTCCGTCGGCGACCGCACCGTCGAGCTGCTCCAGCTGACCGTGTACGCGCCGCAGTCGGACCAGCAACTGTGCGACAGCGCAGCGGAGTTCGCGGCCGTCGTCGTGCGGAACATCGCGAAGCGAGCGCCGGAGGCGTGACATGACGGAGCCGGTGACTCCCGACGGCACGGGCGCCAGGCGGTTGCCCGCCACCCATGGGAGCCTCGCCCGGGGCGCGTCCGCACGGCTGCCCGGCACCGTTTTCGCGCTCGCGCTGACCGGCGGTATGACGTTGGGGCCGGGGGAGGGCCGCGAGGTGCTGTTCGGCCGCAACCGCCCCGAGGTGCATGTCTGTCTCGGCGAGGACGACCCCCAGGTCAGCCGCCACCAGGGCACGCTCACACACCGGGACGGCCGCTGGTGGGTGAGCAACTCCGGGCGGCTGCCGATCCGTTGCGCGGGGGCCCGGCTACTGTTCCGGGGCGAGGAGTCACTGCCGCTCGACACCGGCTACACCCCGCTGTTCGTCGGCGGCTCCCACAGGCGCGAGCACCTGCTGGAGGTCTTCGTCACCGGCCCCGAGGGCGACCGGCCGACGCCGCGGCACGAGGACGTCACCCGCCCGCCCCGGGTGTGGGCGCTCACCGAACAGGAGAAGCTCGCCCTCGTCGTCCTCGGCCGGCGCTACCTGCTGCACGAACCCCGGCCACAGCCGCTGACCTGGCGGCAGACCGCCGCCGAACTCGCCGAGGTGCAGCCCGGTGCCGGCTGGACGGACAAGCGCGTCGAGCACCTGGTCAACGGCGTGCGCACCAAGCTGTCCCGCGACGGGGTGCCCTGGCTGACCCGCGAGGAGCTCGGCGAGCCGGTGGGCAACGCGCTCAACGACCACCTGATCCGGGCCCTGCTGGCATCGACCACGCTCGTACCGATGGACCTGGCACTGATCGACTCCGCCTGAAGCCGTCACCATGGCCGCCGGCGGAAGTACGTGTTGCCGCGACGGCCGTAGAGCAGGGCCACACCGGTGCCGGTCAGGACCACCGCTATGAAGCCCAACACGGCGTACTCCCGCCCGTACGGGTACTCCAGGTCCATGAAGCCCTGCGCCCGGGAGTCGGCCAATGCCTACCGGCACAGCGTCGGGAGGGGTCCCGGAACGGCCCCGGGAAGCTGGGGTGCGGGCCGGACTCCACCGTCCCGCCGGCTTTCGGGTACGCGGGCGGGCGCGCTGGTGGTGGTGTGGTGCCGGGCGGCGATCAACGGTGGCGGATGGCTCGGCTGGACCCTGATGAACGACCGCCTCACTCACCATCAGGATGTCGTGGATCCTGGCCTGGTCTGGTTCTCCGTCCTCGCCGCCTTCTCCGCGTAGGCCGTCCGCGGGAGGCGCCACATGTCTGTGACCCAGATCGACATCGATGAGGCCGCCTTGGAACGCGCCATGGCTCTGGCCGGGGTCAGGACGAAGAACGAGGCGGTCAATCTCGCTCTGCGCTTCTACGCCGAGCAGCAGGAGCGGGCGGCACGCATAAGCCGTCACTTCGAGCGTGCGCGTGAGTGGGGTGCAGTCGAGGAAGTGCAACACCGT
Organism: Streptomyces sp. NPDC031225; assembly: GCF_055570355.1. Classification (NCBI taxonomy): domain Bacteria; kingdom Bacillati; phylum Actinomycetota; class Actinomycetes; order Kitasatosporales; family Streptomycetaceae; genus Streptomyces; species Streptomyces sp. NPDC031225. The sequence continues at coordinate 243,080 of NZ_JBVIHJ010000013.1, forward strand.
ATAGCCCGGGCTGGGGAACATCGCAGTGCCTCGGCTGTGGACCTTGTCATCGCTGCCACCGCCCGCCCATCACGGTCTGACCGTCCTCCATGACGACGCCGACCACCGCGCTGTTGCCCGGCACGCATCCGACCTGACCGAGCACAACATCCGCGACGCGGCCTGAGGCGGATTGTCGCCCGACAGATTGCGGATGGGGACGTTCTCTGCGAACACCTGGGCTTTGTTCCGTGCCGGGCTGACCAGCGGCGTGACATCACCAGCGGCCTTGATCGCTGCCGCTCCAACTGGTGCGGGTCAATGGTCACGGCTCATTACTGGGCCGGCGCCACCGACCGGACACGGCCGCCATGGCACACTGCCGGTAGGTGGCCGAAGAGGTCGTCTGCCGGATCATCCGGTCACGGGAGAACGCAGACCGTCAGCGGCGGTAACCACCGTCGATTCAAAGCTCTTCTGAAGCCAAAGGCGTGGGAACAGCAGGCTGAGGGCTCAGGTTCGTGAACACTTCCGATGTGCGCCACGAAATCCCAGGCCAGCGGTGCGATTTGGCAACCGAGAGTGGCGCCTGCATGGCATCCGCCAAGCACTCGTGCCCTTCGGGTGCCCGATCTCTGCGTGCTCGAAGGGGCGGAAGCTGCTGAGGAGCCTTGAGCAATGCACAAACCCCAGGCTGCTGACCTGGGGTTTCGATCTGGAGCGGGTGACGAGAATCGAACTCGCACTCTCAGCTTGGGAAGCTGATGTTCTACCACTAAACTACACCCGCGTGTGCGCCGGTCGGACTGGTGCCGAGACGCAACGCAACCCTACCTCATGCCAGGCCCCCGGCGCTGAACCCGTGGGGCCCGCGGGCGTTTGAGGGGTGGGACGGGGCTGCGGGGGACGGGAGTTGGGGCGTACGGTGGGGGCGGGGAAGAGGGTTCGGGCGGGACCGGAGTGCCGCCTGGAGGGTCGCCCTGTCCATCCCGTAATGTGGCATTTGTCGTCAGGTGAGCAGCAGCCCGACGCGGCTCTTGGGGAAGGGACTCCAGAACTTGATGGAGCGCACCGTCGTCCGTTGTGCCGATGGGCACGTGTTCAGCACCGCTTCGTTCCCGATGCAGCAGGCCGAGCGCCTCGGTCCCGGACGACTCGTCCGGTGTCCTCGCTGCGCGCGGCTTCGCAGTGTCGTTCAGGTGACCTTGGAGAAGCGCTGAGAAGTTCCACTGAGAAGTTAGTGCCAGGCGCGCGGGTCCGTCCGATTGTGGTCGGTCCGCGCGCCTTGCGTATCCTCGGGGCGTGCTTCTCTCAGACAAGGACATCCGGGCCGAGATCGACGCCGGGCGAGTGCGGATCGATCCCTACGACGAATCCATGGTGCAGCCGTCCAGCGTCGACGTACGCCTCGACCGCTTCTTCCGGGTGTTCGAGAACCACCGGTACCCCCACATCGACCCCTCCGTGGAGCAGGCCGATCTGACGCGGCTCGTGGAGCCGGAGGGCGACGAGCCCTTCATCCTCCACCCCGGTGAGTTCGTCCTCGCTTCGACGTACGAGGTCATCAGCCTCCCCGACGATCTCGCCTCGCGCCTGGAGGGCAAGTCCTCCCTCGGCCGGCTCGGGCTCGTCACCCACTCCACCGCCGGCTTCATCGACCCCGGCTTCAGCGGGCACGTGACCCTGGAGCTGTCGAACCTCGCCACGCTCCCCATCAAGCTCTGGCCGGGCATGAAGATCGGCCAGCTGTGCCTGTTCCGGCTCTCCTCGCCGGCCGAGTTCCCCTACGGCAGTGAGCGCTACGGCTCCCGCTACCAGGGCCAGCGCGGCCCGACCGCCTCCCGCTCCTTCCTCAACTTCCACCGGACCCAGGTATGAGCGCCGCAGCCGTACGGGAGAACCTCACCTACGAGGCGTTCGGCACCGCCGTCCGCGAACTCGCGCAGACCATCGCCGACGACGGGTACGAGCCCGACATCGTCCTCTCCATCGCGCGCGGCGGTGTCTTCGTCGCCGGCGGTCTCGCGTACGCCCTCGACTGCAAGAACATCCACCTCGTGAACGTGGAGTTCTACACCGGCGTGGGGACCACCCTGGAGATGCCGGTCATGCTGGCCCCCGTCCCCAACACCATCGACTTCTCCGCCAAGAAGGTCCTCATCACCGACGACGTCGCCGACACCGGCAAGACGCTCAAGCTGGTGCGGGACTTCTGCCTCGACGCCGTCGCCGAGGTCCGCTCCGCGGTCATCTACGAGAAGTCCCAGTCCCTGGTGAAGTGCGAGTACGTGTGGAAGCGCACGGACGACTGGATCAACTTTCCGTGGAGTGTTCTGCCTGTCGTACGTAAGTCGGGGGAGCCGGTCACACCGTCGAAGGAAGCGCTCTGATCCGGTGCGTGTTCCTCCGCCGAATGCCTCCGATGGGGCGATGCGGGGCGCGAACCCTTTGCCGCCCTGTTACTGCGGGTCGACACCCCATATCTTGAAGGGCTCGTACGCTCCGTCACGGAAGTCGAAGACAGTCACTTCGGTGTCGAATAGGTGACGGAAGTGGCCGCCGTAGCCGGGCTGTGCGATGTGTGGGGCGAGTAGGTCCAACAAGCCCCGGAGGTAAAGCATGGAGTCGTCGATCCAGCCGGAGCGTGCGAAAAGTTCCCACTCATACCTCTCCCCGGAACTCGTGAACTCTTGCACCTCGCGACGCAGGGACGCGACATCTCCACAGGGCACCCGACGGTTGGCGTAGTTGTCGGGGACGAGCAGTGGGTACAGAAATTCGTCTTGGTCGTCGAGACCTTCGGGGAACTCGGTGTCCATGCCCAAGTGCCACCGCAGGGCGGCCATGACCCATTCGGGGGTGTCGTCGCGCAAGTAGCAGGAAAGGACGACCTCGTAGCGCTCACTCATGGACGGCATTGTGCACGCTGGGACTGACACCGCCACGACGGTCGTGCTTCCACATGCCCTCGATGCGAACTACGGGCGGGGAGGTCGCTGAGGTCTCCCGCCCTGATTACGAGGGTGACCACAGTTCATGCCGGTCGCATTCGGTCGCCACGATTGCTGTACTTCCGTGCTGTACCGCAGATCAACTGCCGATGATCCGCACGATCGGCTCCCGAGACGCGACCTCGATCGCTCCCCATTCGCCTTCGACTGGCTCCCAGTACGACGGATGGGCCCACCCGATCATGAGGTCCAGCGTGATGTTGAGTCGGGTCGGTTCTGCCATGAGTTCCACCCGGCTTCGGACCAGAACCTGTGGGTTCGCTGGTGTACAGCGACTGTGGGGTCAGGTGAGGCGCCCGGCCTTGTGCAGCGCGTCGAAGACCAGTTCGTCGACCGCCGTCACCCGGGCCCGGTCGGCGTAGCGGAACCATGCCTTCTCGGCGATCTCCCTTGACGGGGTCAGCTCGCCGTGGTGATCGGCCGTGTAGCAGATCATGCGGAACGGGCCGTGTTCCGGATGGCCCTCGCCGATCTCGAACGTGCCGAAGTGCACCATGGAGGCGGGGTCGATCGCCGCCCGTAGTTCCTCGTCGATCTCCCGCACCAGGGTCTCGCTGTCGGACTCGCCCGGCTCGCGATGACCGCCCGGGAAGTAGAAGCGATCTCTGCCGTGACTGCGCGTCACCAGCACCCGGTCGTCCCGCACCAGGACCCACGCCACCTTCTCCGGTACTACGTCGCCGTTCGCCATGGCCAGGACCGTAGCGGAGGGTGTCGGCGGCGGCAGCAGTACGGGACGGCCCCGCCCGGCAGACCGAAGCGCGCCCGCCGCTCGCACCCCGCGGGGAAACAGGAAGGGCTCCCGGCCGTGTCGGCCTGGAGCCCCTCGTCGGCGTCGCCGCGTAGAACCTAGAACGTGCCCAGCTTCACGATCGACAGCAGTGCGATCAGCTGGATCGCCGACGCGCCCAGAGCCTTCGGCCAGGGGAGGTCGTGGGAGGCCTTGACCATGAGGGTCAGGAGGACGCCGGCCGCCACCCAGGTGGCCCAGCCGAGGAGTTGGACGAAGGACGCATCGCCGCCGGCGAACATGGCGACGACCAGGCGGGGGGCGTCCGTGAGCGACATGATCAGCATGGAGAGGCCGACCGTGGGCTGCCATGCGCCGTCGCCGCCGAGCTGACGTGCCAGGGCGTGGGTGACGACGCCGAGGACGAAGGCCGACAGGGCCATGGCGACGGCCGTCGTGAGGACGATCGGGATCGCGTTCGAGAGGGTGGCGTTGATCGCGTCCTCGCGGGCGCCCTCGAAGCCGAAGACCGCGAGCAGGCCGTACAGGAAGGTGACGATGAGGGCCGGGCCCCACATCGAGTAGTCCCGCATCTGGAGGAAGGTCTGGTTGGGGGAGGTGAAGATTCCCCCGAGCAGGGCCTTCCAGTGCAGACGGGGGCCTGCCACGGGCGCCGGGGCCGAGCCCGCCCGGTACGTGCCGCCCGGGTTGTAGGGGTCCTCACCGACCGAGAACGCCTGGGTGTGGCCCGGGTTGTCGGCCGCGTACGGGTCCGGGGCGCCCTGCGGGTGCGGGGCGCCCGCGCCGGCGCCGAAGTACTCCGGCTCGTCGTAGCCGCCACCGCCGCCCTGGGTCCACTGGCCCTGGGGCTGCGGAGGCGCGGGGGGATAGCCGTACGGCTGTCCCTGGGGCGCCTGCTGCCCGTACGGAGGGTGTTGCGGTCGCGTATGAGGAGCGCCGTTGTCCCGGCCGCGTCCGATCCTGAATCCAGCCACGTCTTCGAACGTACCTGGTCCTGGAGAGCAACGTGCGGGGCCGGGCGTTTCGGGGACGGCTTTGCGGCTGAGCTGTGACATCCCCTAAGGGAGTTCTCAGCCGTCCCCTACGGGGCTCCGCGCTCCGGGGCGAGGTCCGTCAGTCGGCCAGTGCGGCGCCGAAGAAGGCACGGTTGCCCAGGCCGAGACCGCTCACGGTCAGCGTGGTCGAGCCGGTGCCCGTCGGGCCGGAGGCGGTGCCGGGGAAGAGGTGCAGCCGGCCGATGTCCGGTGCGGCGGCGACGAGTTCGGCGCGGCCGTCACGGTTGTAGTCACGCAGCAGGACCGAGGTGCCGAACCAGGAGTCGCCTTCGTCGGCCGGGCGCTGGAAGCCGGCCGTGGTGTAGTCGATCTGGCGGGCGTTCGTGCCGGTGAGCCCGGACTTCCCGCCACGCAGGACGGTGACGGCGCCCGCGCGCCAGAACTCGCTGCCGAGCGTCTCCGACGGGGCCCCCACCGCGAGGTCCGGGTAGCCGTCGCCGTTGGTGTCCCCGGCCGAGACGTCGAAGCCGAAGTCGTCGCCGGTCTCGCGCACCCCCGGCACACCCGCGGTGTTCTGGGTGATCGACGTGACCGAGCCGCTGAAGCCGGTGGAGCTGCCCTTGAGGAGGTGGACCGCCTCGCCCTTGCCCCCGCGGGCGGCTCCGACGGCCAGGTCGCCGTATCCGTCCTTGTCGAAGTCGGCGATCGTGGCACCCGCGGCGTAGGAGAGGTCGGCTCCGCCCGGGATCGGCAGGTTGTACTTCCTGGGCGGTGCGGCCGGGCCGCTTCCGCCGCCGCGGTAGAACCAGACACGGTTGTGGTCGGTGTTCGAGTCGTCGCCGATCACCGCGAAGTCGGCGGTGCCGTCCTTGGTGACCTTGCCGGAGACGACCAGCGCGGGCCTGATGTCCTCGCCGTCGACCGGGTCGAGGTTGGTGGCCTTGCCGCGGGAGCCGGACCTGGTGAACGGGCCGCGCAGGAACCAGACGTAGTTGTCGCCGACCGAGACCACGTCCACCCTGCCGTCGGCGTTGAAGTCGCCGACGGCCACGTCCTTGGCGAAACTGTCCGTGCCGCCCGGGATCGCGTACGCGCTGCCGCCGCTCAGGCCCGTCCTCGAGCCCCACAGGATCGTGAAGGTGCCGCGGTGGGAGGAGTCCACGCCCTCGTTGGGGGCGGTGGCGACGACGTCTGCGTAGCCGTCCTTGTTCACGTCGGCCGTGGTGATCTTGGCGCCGAAGAAGTCCTTGGTCTCCGCCGCGCCCTCGACGCCCGGGCTGTTCTGGGTGACGACCGTGCGCCTGGCGAAGTCCAGCCCCCTCGACGTGCCCCACACGACCACCACCGCGCCCGCCTCCTTCTTTCCGCCGGCCGTGGCGGTGCGGTCACCGAGGGCGAGGTCGCGGTAGCCGTCACCGTTGAAGTCGTCCGCGTACTTCGCGGCCGCCGCGCCCGCCGGGGCGGTGAGGGCAAGCGGGCTCAGGCCTGCGGCGAGGAGGGCGGCGGCCAGGAGGACGGGCCGGATACGGGGGGTCAAGAGGACTCCATGGGGGCGTTCGGTGATCCCGGGATCGCACGGTGTCGCGATCAGAACATCTCCGACCGCGATCACTAGACCTCCCACAAGGGGTATGGGTTGTACGGGGGTTCGGCGATACCCCGGCGACACCTCCCTGACGCTCCCGGCGAGGTCAGGGGCTCAGAAACACCGAGGTCGAGAAGGTGACCGACGGGTCCGCCGCGACCAGGCCCTTCTTCGCGCCGGGGAACACCGCCACGGTGTCCTTCGTCTCGCCCCGGTACGTCCGGACCGCCAGGTCGGCGCGGCCGTCGCCGTTGAGGTCGCCGACCGTGAGGACGCGGGTGGTGCCGGTGGCGGTGGGTTCGACGGTCACCATGGCCTTCGGGGACGGGCCTGCCGTACGGCCCCGGAAGATCCGCAGGCGCGATCCGCTGGAGACCAGTTCGGACAGGCCGTCGCCGTCGAAGTCGGCGGCGTCGAGGACCGAGCCCGCCGCGTCCAGGGTTCCGCGTACGGCGGTGGGGAGGTCGTAGCGCAGAGACGTTCCGCCCATCGCGCCGACCGCCGCGTCCAGGGCCTTGCTGCGTCCGAAGGCGCCGAGGGCCACGTCGATGCCGGACGGCAGGACGGTTCCGGTGCGGGTCGGGCCCGCGGGGCCGCCGAGGACCACGGCGGAGGGACCGGTGCCCTGGGCCGTACGGACGACCAGGTCGTCGTAGCCGTCGCGGTCGACGTCGGCGGCCGGGCCCGTGGGGACCTCGCCCGGTGACCGGAGCGGGGCGCCGGCCGCCCTCGGGGTGCCCTTCCTCGTGAACGGGCCGCGCAGGTAGGTGAGTTTGCCGCCGGTCGCGTGCAGGACCAGGTCCTTCGCCTCGTCGCCGTCGAAGTCGCCGCAGACCGGCTGATCGGGCCAGTCGTTGCCGACGCGGGCGACGGACGGGACGGTGAGGTGAACGGCCTTGCCCGTCAGGCCTGTCGGGGAACCGAACAGGATCTGGAGCGGGACCGGCGGCCGGCCCTGGCCGTCGTAGGGCGGGTCGGTGGAGACGACGAGGTCCGTGAAGCCGTCGCCGTCCAGGTCGCAGGTGGCCTCCGCGTCGAACACCGCGGGGAGTTGGCCCTTGGTCGCCGCGCCCTGTCCTTTCGCGGTGACCAACTGCCGGGCTCCCGGGACGAGTCCGCGTGCGCCGCCGTAGACGATGCCGATACCGGGGTCGTCCGCGTGGGCCTGGGCCTTGACCAGGTCGCCGAGGAGGAGGTCGCGGTGGCCGTCGCCGTTGAAGTCGTCCGGGACCTTGCTGCCCTTGCCGCGGGGGACGGGCAGGTGGGCCGGGGCGTCGGCGATCCGGAGCGGGCCGCGGTCCGGGGATCCGGCCTGTTGCGTGGGGCCGCAGGCGGCCAGGATGAGGGTGCCGCACAGGGCCGCCGTACCCACAACACCTCTGTGCGCGCGCACCGTTCACCTCGTCAGCATCTTTGACAACGACCGGTCAATGATGCACATGTTCGAGGCGCGGCGACAGTCCTGTGTGGTGCCGGCCGTGCGCGAGAGGAGTGGTCCTCCGCGCGCACGGCCGTCGGCCGCGTCTAGCTGCAGGTGCGGTAGTTGTAGCCCGCGATGCGGCCGCTGCCGTCGCCGTCGGTGAAGTGGTAGTAGCCGTCGCTGTCGCGGCTGAGGTCCAGGGAGTAGCTGGTGCCGATGTAGTGGGCCACGGTGCTGCCGTCCGGCAGCCAGCTGGAGTTGCGCAGCCAGTTGCCGGCCGCGGTCCAGGTCTGCTGTCCGGCCGAACCGTCGCTGGGCACCTGGAACTTGGTCTGCCACCTCGCGGTCGCGGCCGCGGTGTTGCTCCCGAAGTCGCCGTCGATGCCGGATGCGGCGAGTTCGCCGTCGGCCCAAAGGATCTTCTGCCACAGGCAGGTCGCGTTGGACTGCTTGTTGTGGCTGGTGTCCACGATGCCCTCGTTGTCCCAGTCGTCGGCGAAGACGCCGCCGCCGTAGACGTAGGCCAACCCGCTGTACGACCCGCTCGCCGACGCCGGTGTGGCGCTCAGCGCGAGGACGCCGGCCGTCAGGGCGCCGATCGTGCCGGCGGCCAGCCTGGATCTCTTCGAAGTCACGGCAGTTCCTCCTGGTTCGGGTGACGGCGGACCGTCGGATTCGGGCCACTGTGACCAGTTGGCCTGGCGGAACCTTGGCAGGGACTCGTCAGCGGCGACACACTCTTGCGCCACAGCGCAAATGTGGAGATCCGCGGGGGGAATCACGTGCTCCGTATTCACTTCACCGAAGTCGATCTCGCCCGGGTCCGCGTCGCCGGGGAGCCGGATCCGATGTGGGAAGTGCTCTCGACGCTCCACCGGCTCCAGTCGCGCGGCGGGCGTGGGCAGTTCGCCGCCTGGTACCGCACGACGCGTGCGGGCCTGCACGCGGCCGGACTGGCCAGGCCCGTGCGGGAGGTGCTGTTCGCCCTGTACCCCCTCGGGCCCTACCTGCCCGACTTCCTGACGCCGGCGGAGTCCGAGGACGGACTGGACGCGGGCCTCGACGGCCTCCTGCGCCTCCCCCGCCGGGAGATCCTCGCCGAACTGCAGCTTCTCCACCGCTTCCACGCCCCGCCCGCCTGGGCCCCGGGGCTGGCGCGGCTGGATGAGCGCCGGGAACTCACCGAGCTGATCAGCCGCTTCCACGCGGTCGCCGTAGCCCCCTTCGCGGAGCGCATGGACAGCGGGATCGTCGCGCACCGGGGTCTGCTCGCCCGTGTGCTGCTGGCCGACGGAGTGGAGGGGCTGCTGTCGAGCCTCGGACCGCGGATGCGTTGGCGCAGGCCGGTCCTGGAGGTGGACTACCGGACGGACCGTGACCTCCACCTCCAGGGCCGAGGCCTCCGGCTCGTGCCGACGTACTTCTCGTGGGGGACGCCGGTCGCCCTGGCCAACCCCGATCTCCCGCCCATCCTTTCCTATCCGCTGAGCCGTCCGACGGTGCCGGAGGAGGCGCTCCCCGGTGACGCGGTGCCCCTGCGCGCGCTGCTCGGTGCCACACGGGCGCGGGTCCTGCGGTGCGTCGCGGACGGCCTGACCACGGGGGAGCTCGCGCGGGCCGCGGGGGTCTCCCTCTCCGCCGCCAGCCGGCACGCCACGGTGTTACGGGACGCCGGTCTGACAACCAGCCAGCAGGTCGGTCCGACGGTCCTGCACACGCTGACCCCGCTGGGGGCGGCGCTGCTGCGGCGGCGGTGGCCGTGGTGAGGGGGCGTGCGCGCGGGGGCTCCCGCGGCATGCGGGGATGCCCGGCGGGCATCCCCGGCCGGTGGCGTACGACCGCCGCTCAGCCCGCCAGGATCGAGCCCAGCCGCGGGTCGTCCGCCGTCGGGATACCGAACGCGCTCGGGCCGTAGGTCTTCACGCCGGACGTGATGACGCCCGAGGCGGATCCCTTCAGAAGGGTGACGAGGCCGTCCGCGTCGTTCTCGCCGTTCGCCCCGGCCAGCAGGTCCGCCTTGCCGTCCTTGGTGAGGTCGGCGAGCAGGACGCCCTCCCCGAAGAAGTCGTTCGTCTCGGCGGCACCGGGGACCCCCGCGCTGTCCTGCGTGAGCGTCACGGCGTCCGTTGCGAGACCGGAGGCGGTGCCGTAGTACAGGTGCACCGCGCCGGCCACGGCCGCCTCCGCGGAGTAGTCGGGGTCGCCCAGCACGAGGTCCTTGCGGCCGTCGCCGTTGATGTCACCGACGGACGGGATGCCGGGCCAGGGGAGCTGCAGCGAGGAGGAGACGGCGCCCGTCGAGGTGAGGTACGAAACGATCGCCGCTCCGTTGCCCTCCAGCGAGCCGCCGGTCTCGGTCTGCGTCCACCCGGTGACGACGTCGCCGTAGCCGTCCTTGTCGAGGTCGGCGAGGGCGGTCTGGGTGCCGTACGGCAGCTTCGTCTTCTTCGACGGGACCGAACTCGTGCCGAGGTAGAGGTAGTTGTGGTCGAGGTGGTTCTCGGAGCCGGTCGTGACGCTGCCGCCGATGACCAGGTCCGCCTTGGCGTCGGTGTTCACCTTGCCGGAGGTGAGGCGGGTGACGCCCTTGCTGCCGGTCCAGGAGGTCGTGTAGGTGAGCTTCGCGCCGGTCGCACCGGCCTTGGTGAAGCCGCCCTTGACGATGTACTGCGTGGTGCCGGTGGAGCCGACGGCGAGGTCGGGCCTGCCGTCGCCGGTGAAGTCGCCGACGGCCAGGGCCTGTCCCCAGCGGTCGTGCTTGCCGGGGGCCGGGTCCTGGACGGTGGTCGCGCCCTTCAGACCGCTGGAGGAGCCCCAGACGATCACGACGGTACCGCCCTCCACGTCGTTGCCGACCGTCTCGTTCGGGACGCCGACCACCAGGTCGCTGTACCCGTCCTTGTTGAGGTCGCCGACCGCCACCGCCTCGCCGAAGGTGTCGTAGTCCTCGGCGGCGCCGGGCACACCGGCGGTGTTCTGGCTGACGGACGTGGCCCGGCCGACGCCGGCCGCCGAGCCGTAGACGATGCCGACGGCGCCCGCCCACCAGGTGCCGCCGACGGCGGCCTGGGGCGCGGTGGCGACGGCGTCCTTGTAGCCGTCGCCGTTGAAGTCGGCCGTGTACTGGCCGCTCGCGGCCGTCGCCGGCGTGGCTGCCACGAACGCGAGCAGACCACCCGTCAGAGCGACCGTGACGGCCGTCGCGAGAGTCGGCCTGAGGGACTGGCGCATGCGGTGTTCTCCTGCGGCACGCGGGGACGCCCGCGTCTCACGGGCCTCCCCAGTCGATGGGAGCGGACCACCGGTCGTACGGAGAAGCGCACACGGCGGTCGGCGATCATGAGACCCGCGCCGACAGGTAATGGTTGTACGTGAGTTCGGTAAGGTTTTCATCAGTCGCCGGCTGAAGGCGGCACCTCGTACCTGCGGCGGATGGTGTCGGCCGACGACGTGGTGCACGGCCTCGGCTTGCTGCGGAGGGCGGAGGGCGGAGGGCGAGGTCTGGAGCCGGGGCGGCCGGGGTATCGACGCCCTGATCGGCGAGCGGGCCCGGGACCACCAGGGGGCGGGTTCGTCGAGAGCCTGGACCGGCGGCCGGTCCGGTTCGTGGTCACCGCCCGGACGGGAGGCCGCCCCGCACCCCCTGGTCTTCGCCGACGGCGGCTCGGCGCTCCAGGCCTCGCCCGATCCGGAGCGCCCGTGCGTCCACCCCGTCTCGTGCCTGGTGACGGGGACCAGCCACGGCGGGCCCGTGCCGGGTCTCCGCGCCGAGCAGCAGGTCGACTACTCCCCCAGGGATACGAGCCGTCGGAACGCGACCGGCACGAGCCGGCCCGGCTGCGCCGGGTCTTCGGGACCGCCACGTATTTCCGAACGCAGAGGTGCCCCCGGCCCTTCCCGGACCGGGGGCACCTCGACACACCTGCGGAAAACCGCCTGCTTCGCCGCCTACTTCACCGGCTGCGGCTCCGCCTCGTTCTCCGTCTCCGCCTCGCCCGCCGGGGGCTCGTCCTCGGCCGGGGTCTGCACGGACTGCAGCAGGAGCTGGGCGACGTCGACGACCTGGATCGACTCCTTCGCCTTGCCGTCGTTCTTCTTGCCGTTGACCGAGTCGGTCAGCATGACCAGGCAGAACGGGCAGGCCGTGGAGACGATGTCGGGGTTGACGGAGAGGGCTTCGTCGACGCGCTCGTTGTTGATGCGCTTGCCGATCCGCTCCTCCATCCACATCCGCGCGCCACCGGCGCCACAGCAGAAGCCGCGCTCCTTGTGGCGGTGCATCTCCTCGTTCCGGAGACCGGGAACGCTGGCGATGATCTCGCGCGGGGGCGTGTAGATCTTGTTGTGGCGGCCCAGGTAGCACGGATCGTGGTAGGTGATGATGCCCTCGACCGGCGTGACCGGGACCAGCTTGCCCTCGTCGACGAGGTGCTGGAGCAGCTGGGTGTGGTGGATGACCTCGTAGTCGCCGCCGAGCTGCGGGTACTCGTTGCCGATGGTGTTCAGGCAGTGCGGGCAGGTCGCGACGATCTTCTTCGCGGACTTCGGCTTGGCGGACTCCGGGACCACCTTGCCGTCGTCGTCGAGCTCCTCGCCGAACGCCATGTTCAGCGCCATGACGTTCTCCATGCCGAGCTCCTGGAACAGGGGCTCGTTGCCGAGGCGGCGGGCGGAGTCACCGGTGCACTTCTCGTCGCCGCCCATGATCGCGAACTTGACGCCCGCGATGTGCAGGAGCTCGGCGAAGGCCTTGGTGGTCTTCTTGGCGCGGTCCTCAAGGGCGCCCGCGCAGCCGACCCAGTACAGGTACTCGACCTCGGTGAGGTCCTCGATGTCCTGGCCGACGACCGGGACCTCGAACTCGACCTCCTTGAGCCACTCCAGGCGCTGCTTCTTCGCCAGGCCCCAGGGGTTGCCCTTCTTCTCCAGGTTCTTGAGCATCGTGCCCGCCTCGGACGGGAACGCGCTCTCGATCATCACCTGGTAGCGGCGCATGTCGACGATGTGGTCGACGTGCTCGATGTCGACCGGGCACTGCTCGACGCAGGCGCCGCAGGTGGTGCAGGACCACAGGACGTCCGGGTCGATGACGCCGTTTTCTTCGAGCGTGCCGATCAGGGGGCGCTCGGCCTCGGCGAGGGCCGCGGCGGGTACGCCGGCCAGCTGCTCCTCCGTCGCCTTCTCCTCGCCCTCCATCGACTTGCCGCCACCCGCGAGCAGGTACGGCGCCTTGGCGTGCGCGTGGTCGCGCAGGGACATGATGAGGAGCTTGGGGGAGAGCGGCTTGCCGGTGTTCCAGGCGGGGCACTGCGACTGGCAGCGGCCGCACTCGGTGCAGGTGGAGAAGTCGAGCAGGCCCTTCCAGGAGAACTGCTCGACCTGGGAGACGCCGAAGACGTCGTCGTCACCGGGGTCGGTGAAGTCGATCGGCTTGCCGCCGGAGGTCATCGGGAGCAGGGCGCCGAGCGAGGTCGCGCCGTCCGCGTTGCGCTTGAACCAGATGTTCGGGAAGGCCAGGAAGCGGTGCCAGGCCACGCCCATGTCGGTCTTCAGGGCGACCGTGATCATCCAGATGAAGGAGGTCGCGATCTTCAGGCCGGCGAAGAAGTAGGTGAGGTTCTGGAGCGTGGAGACGTCCAGGTGCTCCAGCGCCGAGACCACCGGGTACGAGATGAAGAACGAGGCCTCGTAGGCGTCCACGTGGTGCTGGGCGCCTTCGAGCGCGTGCAGCATGAAGATGCAGACGCCGACGATGAGGATGACGGCCTCGACGAAGTACGCCTGGCCGAAGTTGGAGCCGGCGAAGCGGGACTTGCGGCCCGGCTTGCGCGGGTGGCTCAGCTGGCGGATCGCGATCAGCACCAGGATGCCGAGCACCGTCATCGTGCCGATGAACTCGACGAAGACGTTGTACGGCGCCCATTCGCCGATGACCGGCAGCAGCCAGTCGGCCTGGAACAGCTGGCCGATGGCGTTGACGATCGTCAGCAGCAACGAGAAGAAGCCCACCGCCACGAACCAGTGCGCGACACCGACCACGCCCCAGCGGTTCATCCTGGTGTGGCCGAGGAACTCCCTGGCCACGGTGACGGTGCGCTGGACCGGCTCGTCGGTACGGGTGCCCGCGGGCACGTCCTGACCGAGCCGCATGAAGGTGTAGATCTGCAGGAGGGCGCGGGCGAACAGGGCCACGCCGACCACGATCAGAACCAGCGACACGATGATCGCGGCGAGTTGCATTTGGGGGCTCCTCGGGCCTGCGAGGGTACTTCGAGCGAGATTACTAAGCGGTAACTTACAGATTCTGTCTGAGACTACCCCCATCTTCCGCCGCACTGTAACCGGACGCGGGGTGATCTGAATCGCTGAGGGTTACCTTAAAACCCGATCGTGTTATTCGTGATGAATTGCTACATACGGCGCTAATTTGGCCTTGTGCTCTATGGGATTCTCGCCGCCACCTCCGCCCTGCTCCTCGCCGCCGTACTCGCCGCGATGCTGCGGCTGCCCGCCCTGCGCCTCGGGGTCATCTGCCGGCGCCGGCAGCGGCCCGTGCCGCTGTCGGGCGGGCCGGCGGTGGTGACGGCCACCTGTCTTGTGGCCGTCGTCGGGGACTGGAGAGGCGTCACGCCGCTCGAACCCGACGTCGGCGGGCTGCTCGTCGCCGGGGGCGCCGTGGCCCTGCTCGGACTCGTCGCCGACGTGCGGCGGGTCAAGGCGCGGTTCCTCGTCGGCGGTACGGCCGTGGCGGCGGCCTGTGTGGTGCCGTACGAGGAGACGGGCGTGCTCGCCGGACTCCTCGCCGTCGGCTGGATCGTCTTCGTCGCCCTCGGGTTCAAGGCGCTGGACCACGCCGACGGGCTCGCCGGGACCATCGGGGTCGTCACCGCCTTCGGGGTGGGGGCCTGTGCGGCGGCCGAGGTGATGGACGGGCTCGCCGTGCTGCTGAGCGTGCTGGCCGCCGCGCTGACCGGGTTCCTGATGTACAACTGGCATCCCGCGCGCGCGGGGTTCGGCGCGTGCGGGGCGATGTTCACCGGGTTCGTGCTCGCGTCGGCGGCCGTGACGACCCGCGCGGGACAGGAACTCGGCTCCGGCGCCGGGGTGTTGTTCGCGCTGACGGCGGTCGTGGCGGCGGACGTCCTGCTCGTGGTCCTGACCCGGCGGCCCCTGCTGCGCGGTGGTCCCGACCATCTCGCGCACCGGCTGCGCCGCCTCGGGCTCACCCCGCAGGGGGCGGCCGTGGTGCTCGGTACGGCGGCGTTCTCCGGGGTACTCGTCGGGGTCCTCGTGCACATGGGGTGGATCGCGGGGAGCGCGGTGTGGTGGGTGGTCGCGGGAACGGTCGTTCTCGTGCTCGGGCTGCTGCGCGTCAAGCCGCACAGCCCCCGGTCCGGCCCCCGGTCCGATGCTCGACTCGACCCCCGGCGGGTTGCGAACCCGCAGGTCAGAGCCAGCTTGCGTGTAAGGAACGGATAAGAGTTGAGTCTCAGTGACTCATGTCTGTTGACCGAGTCGCGGACGTCGTGCACACTTGAGCCTGTTCCACTCAAGTCAGCTGGAGGAAATCACCATGGCACGTGCGGTCGGCATCGACCTGGGCACAACTAACTCCGTCGTCAGCGTTCTGGAGGGCGGCGAGCCCACCGTCATCACCAACGCCGAGGGTGCCAGGACCACGCCGTCCGTCGTCGCCTTCGCCAAGAACGGTGAAGTGCTCGTCGGCGAGGTGGCCAAGCGCCAGGCGGTCACCAACGTGGACCGGACCATCAGGTCCGTGAAGCGCCACATGGGCACGGACTGGAAGACGGAGCTGGACGGGAAGCCCTTCAACCCGCAGCAGATGTCCGCCTTCATCCTGCAGAAGCTGAAGCGGGACGCCGAGTCCTACCTGGGCGAGAAGGTGACCGACGCGGTCATCACCGTCCCGGCGTACTTCAACGACTCCGAGCGCCAGGCGACGAAGGAGGCCGGTGAGATCGCGGGCCTGAACGTCCTGCGCATCGTCAACGAGCCCACCGCGGCCGCGCTCGCGTACGGCCTCGACAAGGACGACCAGACGATCCTCGTCTTCGACCTCGGTGGCGGCACCTTCGACGTGTCCCTGCTGGAGATCGGCGACGGCGTCGTCGAGGTGAAGGCCACCAACGGTGACAACCACCTCGGTGGTGACGACTGGGACCAGCGCGTCGTCGACTACCTGGTGCAGCAGTTCAAGTCCGGTCACGGCGTGGACCTCGCCAAGGACAAGATGGCCCTCCAGCGCCTCCGCGAGGCCGCAGAGAAGGCCAAGATCGAGCTGTCGAGCTCCACCGAGACCTCGATCAACCTGCCCTACATCACGGCCTCCGCCGAGGGCCCGCTGCACCTGGACGAGAAGCTCACCCGCGCCCAGTTCCAGCAGCTGACCGCGGACCTCCTGGAGCGCTGCAAGACCCCGTTCTTCAACGTCATGAAGGACGCCGGCGTCTCCATCAACGAGATCGACCACGTGGTCCTCGTCGGTGGCTCCACCCGCATGCCCGCCGTCGCCGAGCTCGTCAAGGAGCTCACCGGCGGCAAGGACGCCAACAAGGGCGTCAACCCGGACGAGGTCGTCGCCATCGGCGCCGCCCTGCAGGCCGGTGTGCTCAAGGGTGAGGTCAAGGACGTCCTGCTCCTCGACGTGACCCCGCTGTCCCTCGGTATCGAGACCAAGGGCGGCATCATGACCAAGCTCATCGAGCGCAACACCACGATCCCGACCAAGCGGTCCGAGATCTTCACGACGGCCGAGGACAACCAGCCGTCCGTGCAGATCCAGGTCTACCAGGGTGAGCGCGAGATCGCGGCGTACAACAAGAAGCTCGGGATGTTCGAGCTGACCGGTCTGCCGCCCGCCCCGCGCGGCGTCCCGCAGATCGAGGTCGCCTTCGACATCGACGCCAACGGCATCATGCACGTGACCGCGAAGGACCTGGGCACGGGCAAGGAGCAGAAGATGACCGTCACCGGCGGCTCCTCGCTGCCGAAGGACGAGGTCGACCGGATGCGCCAGGAGGCCGAGCAGTACGCGGAGGAGGACCACCGCCGCCGCGAGGCCGCCGAGACCCGCAACCAGGGCGAGCAGCTCGTCTACCAGACGGAGAAGTTCCTCAAGGACAACGAGGACAAGGTCCCCGGCGAGGTCAAGACCGAGGTCGAGGCCGCCGTCGAGGAGCTGAAGGCCGCGCTCAAGGGCGAGGACACCGCGGAGATCCGCACCGCCACCGAGAAGGTCGCCGCGGTCTCCCAGAAGGTCGGCCAGGCCATGTACGCCGACGCCCAGTCCGCCCAGGCCACCGGTGACGACGCCGGAGCCGAGGCGCCCAAGGCGGACGACGACGTCGTGGACGCCGAGATCGTGGACGACGAGCGCAAGGACGGTGCCGCGTGACGGAGGAGACCCCGGGCTTCGACGAGAAGCCCGACGTCCCCTCCGGCGCCACCGACGACGCCGAGCCGAAGGCCGCCCCCCAGGAGGGTGCGGCCCCGGCCGGGGACGCAAGTGCCCAGATCGCCGGCCTGACGGCCCAGCTGGACCAGGTGCGCAAGGCGCTCGAAGAGCGCACCGCGGACCTCCAGCGGCTCCAGGCCGAGTTCCAGAACTACCGCCGCCGGGTCGAGCGGGACCGGGTCGCGGTCAAGGAGATCGCTGTCGCGAACCTCCTGACCGAGCTCATGCCCACGCTCGACGACATCGGCCGCGCGCGGGAACACGGCGAACTTCTCGGCGGGTTCAAGTCCGTCGCGGAGTCGCTGGAGACCGTCGCGGCCAAGATGGGCCTGCAGCAGTTCGGCAAGGAGGGCGAGCCCTTCGACCCGACGATCCACGAAGCCCTGATGCACAGCTACGCGCCGGACGTCACCGAGACGACGTGCGTGGCGATCCTCCAGCCCGGGTATCGCATCGGCGAACGCACCATCCGCCCCGCGCGGGTGGCCGTCGCCGAACCGCAGCCGGGTGCGCAGACGGGCAAGGCCGAGGACGGGTCCGAGGCCGGCGACGACAAGGACAACGGCCCTGAGGAGGGCTGACGTCGTACAGAGTGATCCGAACACCGGAACCGGAAAGGGGGCGCGTCGGGGATGAGCACCAAGGACTTCATCGAGAAGGACTACTACAAGGTCCTCGGCGTCCCCAAGGACGCCACCGAGGCCGAGATCAAGAAGGCGTACCGGAAGCTCGCCCGCGAGTTCCACCCGGACGCCAACAAGGGCAACGCCAAGGCCGAGGAGCGCTTCAAGGAGATCTCCGAGGCGAACGACGTCCTCGGTGACCCCAAGAAGCGCAAGGAGTACGACGAGGCCCGCACCCTCTTCGGCAACGGCGGCTTCCGCCCGGGGCCGGGCGGGGCGGGCGGCTCGTTCAACTTCGACCTGGGCGACCTCTTCGGAGGCGGCGCCCAGGGCGGGAGTCAGGGTGCCGGCGGCTTCGGCGGCGGCATCGGGGACGTGTTCGGGGGCCTGTTCAACCGCGGCAGCTCCGGCACCACGCGGGTGCAGCCGCGGCGCGGGCAGGACATCGACACCGAGGTCACCCTCAGCTTCACCGAGGCGATCGAGGGCGCGACGGTCCCGCTCAGGATGTCCTCGCAGTCGCCCTGCAAGGCCTGCTCGGGCACCGGCGACGCCAACGGCAACCCGCGCGTGTGCCCGACCTGCGTCGGCACCGGGCAGGTGGCCCGCGGCTCGGGCGGCGGCTTCTCGCTGACCGACCCGTGCCCGGACTGCAAGGGCCGCGGCCTGATGGCGGAGAACCCCTGCGAGATCTGCAAGGGCTCCGGGCGCGCGAAGTCCTCGCGCACCATGCAGGTCCGCATCCCGGCGGGCGTCTCCGACAACCAGCGGATCCGGCTGCGCGGCAAGGGCGCGCCGGGCGAGCGCGGCGGACCCGCGGGCGACCTGTACGTCACGGTGCACGTCGACGCCCACCCCGTCTTCGGCCGCAAGGACGACAACCTCACGGTGACCGTCCCGGTGACCTTCTCGGAGGCGGCGCTCGGCGGCGAGGTCAGGGTCCCGACGCTCGGCGGACCGGCGGTGACGCTGAAGCTGCCGCCGGGCACCCCCAACGGCCGCACCATGCGGGCGCGGGGCAAGGGCGCGGTCCGCAAGGACGGCACCCGGGGCGATCTGCTGGTCACCGTCGAGGTGAGTGTCCCGACCGAGCTGTCGGGGAAGGCTCGTGACGCGCTGGAGGCGTATCGCGAGGCGACCGCGGGTGAGGATCCGCGGGCGGAGCTGTTCCAGGCCGCGAAGGGAGCTTGATTCGAGATGGACGGCCGTCGACGCAATCCGTACGAACTGACGCAGGAGACCCCGGTCTACGTCATCTCGGTGGCGGCCCAGCTCTCCGGCCTGCATCCGCAGACTCTGCGTCAGTACGACCGTCTCGGCCTGGTCTCCCCCGACCGCACCGCCGGGCGGGGCCGCCGCTACTCGGCCCGCGACATCGAACTGCTCCGCCAGGTGCAGGCGTTGTCGCAGGACGAGGGCATCAACCTCGCCGGCATCAAGCGCATCATCGAGCTGGAGAACCAGGTCCTGGCGCTCCAGTCGAGGGTGGCCGAACTGCAGGACGCCGTCGAGGGCGCGGCCGCGGCCATCCAGCAGCGTGAGGCGGCGGTGCACGCGTCGTACCGCCGTGACCTGGTGCCGTACCAGGAGGTCCAGCACACCAGCGCGCTGGTGGTGTGGCGGCCGAAGCGGGCGAAGGACTAGGCAGCAGCAGCGAGAAGGGGCCCGGAGGATTCTCCGGGCCCCTTCTCCGTCCGCGCGGGCTCAGAGCCAGGAGTCCCAGACGCCGTACGCGATCGGTGTGGACGCGGCCTCCGTGCCGGCGGCGTCCAGGCGGACGACGCGGTAGTAGTACAGGCCGAGCCTGTCCTCGTGGACCGTCTTGTCCATGTGGAACACGGCGTCGTACATCGTGCCCTCGGTGAGGGTGATGTAGGCGGCCGACGCCGGGTCCCAGCGCTCCACGCGGTAGCTCGCGAACCGGCCGCAGTCGCCGAGGCCGGAGCTCTCCGAGCAGCCGACGTACAGCTCCGGATATTGGTCCTCACGGATCTCGGTCCCCGTCCAGCCCGGCGGCCGGGTGTCGGGCAGGGTGACGGAGAGCTCGGCGGCGTGGAAGGCCTCTGGCCCCGCCCACCAGTCGATCAGGGGGGAGCCGTCCGTGGCGGCCACCTTGTAGGTGTGCGCGGCGCCGTCGGGGACCGTCGGGCAGAGGATCTCGGTCCCGGCCAGGGAGTTGCCCGTCCAGCAGTTCTGGTCCCAGACCGTCTCGCCGGTCTCCGGGTCCGTGACGCCCTGCCACACCTTGTAGCCCGTGACGTCGTCGTCGGCGGGCGGTGTCCAGGTCAGGCGCACACCGAGCGGGATCTGCTCGGCGGCCAGGTTCTCCACCGGGGCGGGGCGCTCGGTGTCCGGCGTGGTCGCGGTGGCGGCGGGGCCGGGCTGCGACTCATGGCCGTACGGGTCGATCGTCACGACCGTGTAGTCGTACGTCGTCTCGGAGGCGCCGGAGACGTCCCAGCAGACGCCGTTGATCTGCCGGGCACCGGCGTAGTCGGGGGCGTCGCCGGTGTTCCAGGTCCAGTACGTCTCCGGGTCCGTCAGCGGCAGGTCCTGCGAGTTGTTGGGCTTGCAGGCGGTCACCGTGCTGCGCTCGCCGGTCGCCTTGTCGGTGCGGATGATCCGGTAGGTGAGCAGGGGCCTGTCCTCGCCGAAGGTCCACGGATCGGCGCTGCTCCACTCGATCATCACCCCCTCGTCGAACCTGTTCGCGGTGGTGCTGAACGGCGCGATCGCCCCGGACCGGTCGGCCATCGTCAGCGTGACCTCCACCGGGGCGGCCGCGTTGCCCTTGGCGTCCACCGAGCGCACCGCGTACCGGTAGCCGTCGGCGACCGCGAGCAGCTGGCGCGGCACGGTGTCGGTCCCCGTGGTGGTGGTCGGGGTGTTGCCACCCGTGGCGCCGGGCAGCGCATCGAGCCAGCCGCCGGTCGCCCGGTCGTACTGGAGGACCTGGTACGAGGCCGCACCGTCGACGGCCGACCACACCACGTGCGGAACGCCCGACCGGTACTCGACGCGCGCGTCGGCGGCGGTGGCGGGCGGTGTCAGATCGGACGTGGTGAAGGTGGTGGCCGCCGAGTACGCGGACCAGTTCCCGACGGCGTCCCGGGCCCGGCCGCGATAGGTGACCTTGCTGCCGTCGGCGGCGTAACCGGTGTCGCAGATCGCCCCCTTGGTCCCGGTGTACACGGTGGCCCATGTGCGGGTGACGGGGTCGAGCCGCTGCATCTCGTAGAGGGCGATGTCGGCCGCGTTCTCCGAGGTCGTGACGAGCTCCGGGGCCGCGTAGGGCTGGTCCACCGGACACGCGTCCATCTCCAGGAACGGCGCCGCGGGCGGAGTCGTGTCCACGGTGGTGACGGGCTGGTCGGCGGTGCCGCCCGAGGTGTTGCCGGCCTTGTCGCGGGCGCGGACCTCGTAGTAGTACGTGGCGCCGGTCGGCGGCGGGGTGTCGGTGTACGAGGTGCCGGTGGTCTTGCTGAGCGGAGTGGCCGGGAAGGAGGTGCCCTTGAGTCGCCGGTGGACGTGGTACCCGGCGAGGTCCATCTCTTTGTTCTTCGACCAGGTGACCTTGGCCTTGCCGGTGGTCTTGTCGTACGTCACCGAAGTGCCGGTCGGGGTGAGCGGCTTGACCTTGTCGACGCTCGCCGTGGTGCGGGGCGTGTACGTGACCTTGACCTTGGCGGCGCCGGTCCAGTTGGCGTAGTCGATCCGCAGGGTGTGCTTGCCGGAGGGGATCGTCACGTTCGGGGTCTTCTTCACCGTCGTCGAGACGTTCTTCC
The DNA here is from genome assembly GCF_055570355.1 of Streptomyces sp. NPDC031225. NCBI lineage: Bacteria > Bacillati > Actinomycetota > Actinomycetes > Kitasatosporales > Streptomycetaceae > Streptomyces > Streptomyces sp. NPDC031225. Next base: position 264,704 of record NZ_JBVIHJ010000013.1, read on the forward strand.
ACAGGTCGACCTTGCGGACGCCGTCGACGTAGACGCGGATGCCGTCCAGTCCGGTGGCGGCGAGTGCGAAGGGGCCGCCGGAGCCGAAGTCGCGGGTCACGCTCCAGCGGACGCCGAAGTTGTCCTTCGGGAGGCCGGAGGCGGGGGCGCCGCTCCAGCTCTCGTCGACCGCGCTGTCGCAGTCCGTCTTCTTCGGCGTGCCGGACAGGCTCGTGTTCGCGTAGAACTGCCGCTTGAACACGGGGGAGGCGCACGACACGGCCGCTGACGCGGGGGCCGCCGTCAGGGTGACGAGGGTGCCGGCGGTGGCGAGGACGACAGCGCTGGCGGTCGTGCGTCTGGCTGACTTCATTCGATCCTCTGATCGGGTACGGAACAGCAGTTGTGAGGCTGCTGTGATCACGACTCGCCAGGTGTGGAGTTGGTTGTACGGGTGTTTGCGCCAAGTCTTCACACCATCGGCGGAGAGTGGCGTTGCGCACTCGTTAAGTGATTCCGCTTGACGCCGGTGGGCGGCGCCGCGTTGGCTTTTCAGTCACATGGGCCGCAATGCCGCGCCCACGTCCTTAAAGCACCAGAAGTGAGCAGCCCCATGCGTCGTATCGCCATAGCCGTGGCCGCGTCCACGATGACCTTCTCGCTGGCCGCCTGCGGGGCGCTCGGCGCCGCGAGCGGGAGCGAGGCGAGCCCGACCAAGGGCAACGACATCACCGTGGGTGTGCTGATGCCGGAGAAGACGAACACCCGCTACGAGGAGTTCGACTACCCGATCATCCAGAAGAAGGTCGCCGAGCTCACGAACAAGCAGGGCAAGACCATCTACGCCAACGGCGAGGCCAACGCCAAGAAGCAGGCCACGCAGATGCAGCAGATGATCGACGAGAAGGTCGACGTGATCCTGCTGGACGCCGTGGACTCGCACGCCGTCGCGGGCATGGTGACCAAGGCCAGGGACGCGGGCATCCCGGTCATCGCCTACGACCGGCTCGCCGAGGGCCCGATCGACGCGTACGTCTCCTTCGACAACGAACTCGTCGGCGAGGTGCAGGGCCGCTCCCTCATCGAGGCGATCGGCTCGAACATCGACACCTCCGACAAGATCGTCATGATCAACGGCTCGCCCTCCGACCCGAACGCCGGACAGTTCAAGGCGGGCGCGATGTCCGAGCTCAACGGCAAGGTGACGATCGCCGAGTCGTACGACGTGGACGGCTGGAAGCCGGAGATCGCCCAGAAGGACATGACCCAGGCGATCAGCGCGCTCGGCAAGGGCAACATCAAGGCCGTCTACTCCGCCAACGACGCCATGGCCGGCGCCGCCATCCAGGCGATGGAGGACGCGGGCATGACGACCATCCCGCCGATCACCGGCCAGGACGCGGAGCTGCCCGCGGTGCAGCGGATCCTCGCGGGCGAGCAGTACATGAGCGTCTACAAGCCGTACCCGGGCGAGGCCGAGGCCGCCGCCGAGATGGCCGTGATGAAGATCCAGGGCAAGGGCATCCAGTTCGACGCGCTCGCCACGGACAGCGTCGACAGCCCCACGAACAAGGACATCCCGGCGCAGCTCGTCCAGGTCGTCGCTCTGACCAAGGACAACATCAAGAGCACGGTCGTCAAGGACGGCATCTACACGATCAAGGACATCTGCACCGCGGCGTACAAGAGCGCCTGCGCGGCGGCGGGCCTGAAGTAGCCCTGCGGGGGCGGAGGGAGACCCCCTCCGCCGTCCCGGTCACGCCACCCGTGTGAACTCCACCGTCACCTCCGGCGGCCCCCCGGGCACGCCCCGGTAGATGCCCTTGTGGGGCGTCACGTCGTCGTAGTCGCGCCCCCGGGCCACCACCACGTGGGACTCGTCGGCGCGGACCCGGTTGGTGGGGTCGTAGCCGCACCAGTCGCCCGCCCAGTACTCGATCCAGGCGTGGCTCTCCCCGGCGACGGGCCGGTGGAGTTCGGCGTCGCGTTCCGGGTGCAGATAGCCGGAGACATAGCGGGCGGGCAGCCCGGCGCCCCGCAGCAGGGCGATGGTGAGATGGGTGATGTCCTGGCAGACGCCGGCGCCCTGCTCCCAGGCCTCCGCGGGGGAGGTGTTCACGCTGGTCGCGCCGGGCAGGTACGACACCCGGTCGGCGACCATCGCCGACACCGCGACCGCCGTCTCGTGCGGGTCGAGGCCGGCCGCCGCCTTCCGGGCCTTCTTGACCAGCTTCGGCGGGACCGTCGTACGGCCGGTCGGGCCGGCGAACTCCAACAGGCGGGTCCGCGCGATGCGTTCGCTCACCTCGTCCCAGGTGGGTGCGGCCGGCAGCGGCGCCGGACGGGACGTCTCGACCAGGCTGGAGGCGGTGATGGTGAGATGGGCGTGCGGGTCCGTCAGGTCGAAGGCGGTGACCTGGGTGCCCCAGTAGTCCCAGTACGACCAGGTGGGCGTCGCCGGGCTGACGGTGACCCGGGCGTCCAGGGTGGTCTGGGCGGGCAGTGTCAGCGGGGTCATGCGGACCTCGTTGTGGGACGAGGCCGCGGGCTGGGCGTACGAGACCTTCGTGACGTGCTTGATCCGGAGGCGGCTGGTCATGCTCACGCTCCTTCCTGGGCCCATGCGACGGGCCCCTGGTACGGGAAGAACCGCTCCGCCACCGCCTCCGCGGAGGCCATGCAGGCGGTCTGCAAGTCTCCCAGCAGAAGGGGGAGCTGGTCCTCCAGGGCGGGCAGGTCGAGGTATTCGAGACGGGTGCGCATCCGGCCGATCGGGCGGCGCGCGGGGTCCTGGCGGGGGCGGCCGAGCGCGGTCAGGCACTCTTCGGCCGTGGTCAGCGCGTGCAGCGCGGAGCGCGGGAAGTCCCGGTCCAGGAGCAGGAACTCGGCCACGCGCGGGGTGTCGCCGAAACCGCTGTATATGCGCGCGTACGCCTCGTCGGCGCCCGAAGCGCTCAGCAGGGTCGGCCAGTCGGGCGCGTGGGCCGCGTCCAGGACCCGGACCGACAGCAGCCGCACGGTCATGTCCACCCGCTCCAGGCTCCGGCCGAGCACCACGAAGCGCCAGCTGTCGTCGCGGCTCATGGTGGAGTCGGCGAGCCCGAAGAAGAGCGCCGAGCGCCGCCGTACGAGTTCCAGATAGGCGTAGGGGCCCGTACGGCGGGCCGCGAGGCGCTGGTCGGCGAGGGCGTGCCAGGTGGAGTTCAGGCACTCCCACATCTCCGAGGAGACCGCCTCACGGGCACTGCGCGCGTTGAGCCGGGCCGCGCCGAGCGCGCCCTCGATGGCGCAGGTCGAACGGGCGTCGAAGGCGAGCTGGTCGAGGACCTGCTGCATGTCGACCCGGGTGCCGCCCGCGTCGACGCCGAGGATCGCGTACAGCGACCGGCAGGCCACGTCCTCGTCGCGCCAGGGGTCCTCCAGCATCCGGTGGAGGTAGGCGTCGAGGATCCGGGCCGTGGCGTCCGCCCGCTCGACGTACCGGCCGGTCCAGATCAGTGCCTCGGCTATCCGGGAGAGGATCACGTCGTTCACTGCTGCTGCGCCCCTTCCTGTACGACGGTGGCGGTGCCGTCGGGACCATGCTGACGTGGGGCGATGTCGAGGTGGGCGGTCCCGTTCGCGGGCGCGGGCGGCTCGGTGGGGCCCTCGGCGAGCACCCAGGTGTCCTTGGAGCCGCCGCCCTGGCTGGAGTTGACGATCAGGTTGCCCTCCTGGAGGGCGACCCGGGTCAGGCCGCCGGGCAGCACCCAGATGTCGTTGCCGTCGTTGACGGCGAAGGGGCGCAGGTCGATGTGGCGGGGTGCCATGCGTTCACCCGCGAGGGTGGGGGAGGTGGACAGGGCGACCGGGCGCTGGGCGATGAAGCCGCGCGGGTCCTTGCGGACGGCCTCACGGGTCTTCTCCAGGGTCTCGCGGTCCGCCTTGGGCCCGATGACGATGCCCTGGCCGCCGGCCCCGTCGACGGGTTTCACGACGAGCTGGTCGATCTGGTCCAGGACGGCGTCCAACTGCCCCGGCTCGTCGGGCCGGAAGGACTCCACGTTGGGAAGAATCGGTTCCTCGGAGAGGTAGTAGCGGATCAGGTCCGGGACGTAGGTGTAGAGCAGCTTGTCGTCCGCGATGCCGTTGCCGACCGCGTTGGCGAGGGTGACATGGCCCGCCGTGGCCGCGCTCATGATGCCGGGGCAGCCGATCACCGAGTCGGGCCGGAAGTGCAGCGGATCGAGGAAGTCGTCGTCCAGGCGCCGGTATACGACATGGACGGGCACCTCACCGCGCGTGGTCCGCATCCACACCCGGTTGGTGCGGCACACCAGGTCGTGCCCCTCGACCAGCTGCACGCCCATCAGCCGGGCCAGCAGGGCGTGTTCGAAGTAGGCGGCGTTGCTGGGCCCGGGGGTGAGGACGACGACCCGGGGATCCTTCACCCCGTCGGGGGCGGCCGCGCGCAGGGCCGAGAGCAGCTTCTGCGCGTATCCGTCGACGGGGACCACATGCTGTTCGGCGAACAGGGACGGGAAGACGCGGGTCATCGCGCGCCGGTTCTCGATGACGTACGACACGCCGCTGGGGACACGGACGTTGTCCTCCAGGACCCGGAAGTCGCCCTGTTCGTCCCGTACGAGGTCGATGCCGGCGACATGGATGCGCACGGCGTTGACCGGTTCGATCCCGTGGGCGGCCCGGTGGAAGTGCGGGGAGCTCAGAAGCAGCCGCCAGGGCACCACCCCGTCCTCGAAGGCCCGGGCCGGCCCGTACGCGTCGGCGAGGTAGGCCTCCAGGGCCCTGACCCGCTGACCGACTCCCCGTTGTATGAGATCCCATTCGAGGGCGTCGAGGATCCTCGGCACCAGGTCCAGCGGCCAGGGCCGCTCCTCGCCCGCGAAGGCGTAGGTCACGCCCCTGTCGGTGAACGCCCGGGCCATCTGGTCTGCCCGGAACCTGAGTTCACTCGGTTCGATCGGCTGGAGCGCTGCCAGCACCGGCTCATAGGCGGTCCTGACCTCACCCGGCCGCTCGAACATCTCGTCCCACGCGTCGGCCAACGCGTACGCGTCAAATATGTCCGCCATGACCTGACGTTAAGTGCGGCACGTAACGGCGTGATCACTGCGTGATTTCGGGGAGTTGACACGCGGAGCGGGTTGTTCCGCGGGGGGCCGGGGCGGTCGGTGGGAGTGCGGCTGCGGGTGCGTGGGGGCTGGTCGCGCGGTTCCCCGCGCCCCCAAAAAAGGTGGGTGCAGCTGAACGGGCCTTCACTGCACCCACCCAGGGGCGCGGGGAACTGCGTGACCGGCCCCCCACCGGCCCGCAGCTTGTTGCAAGTGGTGCATACCGGTTGTTTTCAACGGATCCGGCCCGAGGAGCCATGTTGCGGAGCCCGTCCGGGCCGCGCATAGTTGCGGAGCCCAGGGAACTTCGACGCCCCTGCGGGAAGCAGGACAAGAGGGCGGCAGACGCTGGAACCGGGGGTGGGATGGGCAATGGCCGGGTACACGGCGGACGACCATCCGCACGGCGCTGACCGGCTGTGCGAAGCCGGGGACCGCGTGTACTCCCGGGCGGTACGGCGCGGCCGGGTGCCGCGCTCCGACGCCGGACCGGTGCCCTGCCTGCTGGAGCTGGCCCTGCTGCACCCGGACCCCGACGACATGGGCTGGCTGGTGCCGACGGCACCGCAGGAGGTCATGACCCGGCTGCTGCGCGGCGTCTACGACGACGTGAGCGCGAGCCAGCGGCGGGTCGGGGCGGCGGTCGCCGCGGTGGAGCGGTTCGCGGGCCTCGCGCCCAGTGTCGCCGCGGGCACCGGGGAGGGCACCGCGATCCGCGTCCTGGACGGCCTCGCCCGTATCCAGGCCGCGATGGACGAGGCGACCGAGGCGTGCACGACGGAGGTCCTCACCGTCCAGCCGGGCGGCATCCGCCCCGAGCACGAGCTGACCGAGGGCCTGCACCGGGCGCTGGCGCTGCGCGGCCGGGGCGTACGCATGCGGGACCTCTACACACATGTGGCGCGGCACGGCCAGGGACTGCTCAACTACCTTGAACTGATGGGCGGTTCGGTGCAGGCCCGGACCCTCGACGAGGTCATCGACCGGCTGATCCTCTTCGACCGCACGGTCGCCTTCGTCCCCGCGAACGCCGACCGCACCCTCGCCCTGGAACTGCGGCACCCGGCGCTGGTGGAGTACCTGGTGACGGTCTTCGAGCGGCTGTGGCGCCTGGCGATCCCGCTCACGGCCCCCCTCCCCGACACCGGCATCGAGGGCATCTCCCACCGCGAACAGTCCATCGCGGCGCTGCTCGCGGAGGGCCACCAGGACGCGGTGATCGCGGAACGGCTGGGGATCAGCGTACGCACCTGCCGGGCCCACATCGCGCGGCTGTCGGAGACGCTCGGGGCGGCCAGCCGCACCCAGTTGGGCGTCCGGATAGCGCAGGTCGGTCTGGACGGCCGGGCCTCCGTCCCCGCCGCCTCGTCCCTCACGCTCCCCGGTCAAGAATCCCGGACCGCCCGATGAGGTAGCCGAGCTGGGCGCGGCTCTCGCTGCCGAGGGTGGCGGCGAGTCTGGCGATGTGGACGCGGGCGGTGCGGATGTTCATGCCGAGCCGGTCGGCGATCACGGCGTCGGTGTGGCCCTCCACGAGCAGTCCGGCGATGGCGCGCTGGCGGGGCGTGACGCCGTTCAGGGAGGGCCGGTGGACGGTCTGCGGATACATGGGCGTGGCCTGCCACCACAGCCGGTCGAAGGTGGCGGCCAGGAACTCCACCAGGACCGGGTGCCGGACCTCCAGCGCCAGCGCGCCGTCCTCACCGGCCGGGATGAACGCGACGTCCCGGTCGGCGACGATCAGCCGGTCGGTGACCTCGTCCAGGGAGCGCGCCTCGGCGTCGCCGCGGAGCTGCTCGTAGCGGGCGAGGACGAGCGGCATCTGACGCTGGGTGTGCTGGTACAGGGTGCGGATACGGCCGCCGCGGTCGAGGAGGGCCTGGTCCCGGCCCATCGCCACGGCCTGCGCGGCGGCGCCCCGGCTGTCGCTGTAGTGGCTGTTGGGCTGGACACACAGGAGTTCGCGCTCGACGCCGGCCATGGCCTCGGTGATGGCCGCGTTGATCGGGCCGGTGCCGCTGACGACCCTGATCGCCGGGTTCTCCGCGGCCGCCGTACCGCGCCCGCCGATCCGCAGGAACGGCGCGAACGACTCGGCCAGCCGTGCCTCCCGCCGCCGCTCGTGCTCCAGACGGCCCGCGGTGGCGCTCAGCATGCGGTGCAGGGCGAGGGCGGGGGACACGGGTTCCAGCCGGGCGGGGTCCCGGGGGTCGGCCCGGAGCAGTCCGGTCTCCGTGAGACAGGGCAGGGGCGAGGCGTCCCGCTCACAGACCGCGCCCTCGCGCAGGGCACGGGCGTAGAGCTCGACGCCTTCCGGGCACGGGTCCTGGGGGCCGTGCGCCTGGTGTGCGGCCGGCGTGGTCACTCGGCCGGGTCTTCCTGGCCGAGGATCCCGGACTGCCCGATGAGGTAGCCGAGTTGGGCGCGGCTCTCGCTGCCGAGAGTGGCGGCGAGTTTGGCGATGTGGACGCGGGCGGTGCGGATGTTCATCCCGAGCCGGTCGGCGATCACGGCGTCGGTGTGGCCCTCCACGAGGAGGGCGGCGATGGCGCGCTGGCGGGGCGTGATGCCGTTGCGGGTGGGCTGTTGCACGGCTTCGGGGTGCATCGGGGTGGCCAGCCGCCACAGCCGGTCGAAGGCGGTGACGAAGAAGGCGACCAGAGCCGGGTGACGCACCTCCAGGGCGAGGGTGCGGTCCTTGTTGGCGGGGATGAACGCCACGGTGCGGTCCACGATGATCAGGCGCTCCGTCACCTCGTCCAGCGACCGGGCCTCCACGTCGCCGTGCAGACGCTCGTAGCGGGCCACGATGCTCGGCGCGTGACGCAGGGTGTGCTGGTAGAGCGTGCGGATACGGCCGCCGCGGTCGAGCAGGGCCTGGTCGCGGTCGAAGGCCTCCCCGTGGACGAACGGGGGCGTACGGGAGTGTCTGTCGCTGGTGTTCGGCTGGATGGCCAGCAGTTCGGAGCTGTCGGCCATGGCCTGGCCGATGACCCGGCTGATGAGGTCGAGCCCGCTGAGGACGCTGATCATCGACGAGTCGTCGGCTCCCGTACGGCGGCCCTCGATCCGCATGAGGGGCTCGAACGTCTCGGCCAGCAGGGCCTCACGCCGTCGTTCCTCCGCGACGCGCTCCTCGGCGATCCGCAGCATGCGGTGCAGGGCGACGACCGGGGCGACCGGCTCCAGCCGCTCCGGGTCCGTGACGGCGGGATGCAGGAGCCCGAAGTCGACCAGGCAGGGCGCTGCGTCGGCTTCGACGCCGAGTACGTACCCCTCGCGCAGGGCGCGCGCGTACAGCTCCGTCCCCGCCGCGCACAGGTGCTCCACGCCGTGCTCCGGATGTGGCACCGGGTTCACTCGGTCACTCCCTCCTGCTCGAGGTTTCCTGGTTCCGCTGCGCGCCGGCCGCCCGCTGCGGCAGCACGCCCCGGCAACGCCCCCTCGCGCGGCTCAGGACGCCGACGGACGACGGGACGCCGTGGACCGAGGGCCCGGCCGCGCCCGCGCCGCAGCCGGCGCCTCCCGCCCACGACGCGCGCATCGCCGCCGGCCGCTCCTCGCGGCGGGGTTGGTACGCGTCCCCGTCATCCCGGCGTCGGCCGTGTTCGCGGCGGGGGTGGTCGGTGTGCCCGGCATCGGGCCGTCGGCCGTGTTCGTGGCCGGGCTGGTTCGCGTCCCCGGCATCGGGCTGTCGGCCGTGTTCGTGGCGAGGGTGGTCGGTGTGCCCGGTATCCGGGCGGCGGCCGTGTCCGTGGCGGGAGTGGTCCGCGTCCCCGGCATGGGGCCGTCTGCCGTGTTCGTGGCGGGGCTGGCCCATGTGCACGGCATCCGGGCCTCGGCTGTGTTCGCGGCCGGGCTGGTCCGTGTCCCCGGCATCGGGCTGTCGGCCGTGCTTGTGGCGGGGCTGGCCCATGTGCACGGCATCCGGGCCTCGGCCGTGTTCGCGGCCGGGCTGGTCCGCGTCCCCGGTATCCCGGCGTCTGCCGTGTTCACGGCAGGGTTCGTTCGCGGGCCCGTCATCCGGCCGTCGGCAGGGTTCGTTCGCGGGGCCGGCATCCGGGCGTCGGCCGGGTTCGTTCGTGGGCCCGGTGCCCGGTCGGCGGCCTTCGCGTGGCGCGGGGGTGCACATGTTCAGGCCCTTCTCGCGCGGCTCCCCGGTGCCGTGCGGGTGAGCCGTGCTCACGGGTGCCCGTTCCCCTCCGCCGCCGCGTGCCCCTGGTCGAGGATCCCGGACTGGGCTATGAGGAAGCCGAGCTGGGCGCGGCTGCCGCTGCCCAGGGCCGTCGCGAGCTTGGCTATGTGGGCGCGGCAGGTGCGCACGTTCATGCCCAGCCGCCGGGCTATCGCCTCGTCCACGTGTCCCTCGACGAGGAGCTTGGCTATGGAGTGCTGGATGTCGGTGATGCCGTCAGGAGCGGTCTCGTAGGGAGCGCCGGCGCTCAGCGGGACCGCCCGGCTCCACATGAACTCGAAGACCTTGGTCAGATAGCCGACCAGGCCGGGGTGCCGCAGTTCCAGCGCGACCTGCCGGTCGTCCCGGACGGGTATGAAGGCCACGGTCTCGTCGCAGATGATGAGCCGCTCCACCAGCTCGTCGATCGTGCGGTACTCCACCTTCCCGTCGGCGAACTGCTCCATGTAGGCGAGCCGCTCGGGGCTGTACCGGGCGACGTGCTGGTACAGGGTCCTGATCCGGACGCCCCGGTCTATGAGGGTCCGGTCGCGCTCCAGCCCCTCGATGAGCCGGTTGTCGGGGCGGCGGCCGCGGCTCGGCTGGACGGTGAGCACCTCGGACTGGCACTGGGACGTCGCCAGGTCGAGCGCGGCGTTGATCCGGTCGAGTCCCTCCAGGACCGTGATCGAGTGCGCCGGAGCCATCTGCTGCGCGCTGAGCGCCATGAACGGCTCGAAGGAGTCGGCGAGCTCGATCGACAGCCGTCTGCGCTCGGTGATCTCGTGTTCCAGGGGATTGAGCCGCTGAGCCAGCGCGACCGACGGCGGAACCGGAAGCATCCAGTTCGCGTCGTCCGGGTCGGGGTGCAGCAGAGCGAACTCCAGCAGGCAGGGAACCGACTCCGCGTCCCCGCGGGAGACCCGTCCTGTGCGCAGCGCGGTGGCGTAAAGACGGCCGCCTTCGTCACACAGTTCGGTCACCGCATGGGGATGTGTCGCTTTAGTCCCATTCGATACCAAATTTCCACCCCCCAGGGTCCTGAACATGCAGGAACATGATGCACCGTTCGTGTGGCCATGATGTGCCCGAATGAGCCATCGTCTTACTCGACGGGGGAAGAGGGGACCTTCAAGTGAGGACGAAGCCGACTATGCGTAACAAAATGCTTCGCTCGGTGCTTGTCGCCGCCTTCTCTACCGTTGTGGCCTTCGGCGCACTGGCCGGCCTCTCCGGCGTGAAGGGCGACGATCACAGAGCAGGCGGTACCGAGGCTGCGGCCACCGTGATTGTCGGCGACGAGGTGCAGGCATTCCCTGCTGACACCGTCTGGGACTGACATGACTACTCCACCTGACGACCGCTCCTTTCGCAGGGAGATGGCCACCGCCTACCGATCCGGCTGGCACTTCATCGATCTGGTCACCGCGATCCCCCACACCGGTGACTCGTTGATGGTGACGGTCTTCGGTGAACCGGTGGTCGTCACGCGGGACGACGACGAGGACGTGCGGGCGTACCGGTGTCTGCGGCGGCCTCGGGGGGCGCCGCAGCCTGTCCGGTGTGCCATCCGGTACGGAATGATCTTTGTGAACCTGGACCAACGAGACCATCGGCTGGTGGAACCGGAAACCCCCACCCCCCGGACCATCTCAGCCACCCCCCGCAGTGCCTGACGCGATTCCCCCGACGTAACAGATCGCGCAGGTGCTTCCCCCCGCAGCGGGGGGGGGGGGGGGGGGGGGGGGGGGGGGGGGGGGGGGGGGGGGGGGGGGGGGGGGGGGGGGGGGGGGGGGGGGGGGGGGGGGGGGGGGGG
>NZ_JBVIHJ010000014.1:0-265103 GCF_055570355.1 Streptomyces sp. NPDC031225
CCCCCCCCCCCCCCCCCCCCCCCCCCCCCCCCCCCCCCCCCCCCCCCCCCCCCCCCCCCCCCCCCCCCCCCCCCCCCCCCCCCCCCCCCCCCACGACCGTGTCGGCACAGGGGGCACCGACGGCAGTTGGCGACGTACGTCTTCGCCGCGAAGGCGTTCAGTGCGCCGCAGGCAAGAGCATCACAAGCGAGGGGCCGGCCCGCACATGTTCACCCTGACGGCCGGCTGATCTCCAACACCCCCGCCAACCAGTCGAGTTGGCGGCGCACGTGCACCGCGTCGCCGCCCTCGTGGCCGTTGTACGGATAGGCGTGGATCTCCTTGCGGGGGTCCGCGCCGGCCAGTTCCCCGTAGCGGTTGAAGGCCGCGTACGCCCCGCTCGGCGGGCACACCGTGTCGCGCAGGCCCACCCCGAAGTGGGCCGGCGCGGCAGCGCGCCGGGCGAAGGAGACGCCCTCCACATACGAGAGCGTGCGATACACGGCCTCCTCCGCGCCCCGGTGCACGGTGAGGTACGCGGTGATCTCGCCGTAGGGGCTCGCGTCGGTGAGGTCCAGGGCGCGCCGGATGCCGCACAGGAAGGGCGCGGTGACCAGGACTGCCGCCAGGTCGGGCACGAGTCCCGCGACGGCCAGCGCGAGACCGCCGCCCTGGCTGTTGCCGACGGCCGCGACGCGCTGCCCGTCCACACCCGGCAGCGCCCGCACCGCGGCCACCGCGCGCACCGCGTCCGTGATCAGGCGGCGGTAGTGGTAGTCGCGCGGGTCGAGCAGTCCGCGTGCCGCGGGGCCCGGCCCGCCCGGTGCCGAGGCGTGCGGGTCGGGGGTCGCGCCACCGTTGCCGTACTGGTCGCCCTGGCCGCGGTTGTCCATCAGCAGATGCGCGTAACCGGCGTTCACCCAGGTCAGCCGCTCGTGCGGCAGGCCGCGGCCGCGACCGTAGCCCGCGTACTCGACGACCGCCGGAAGTGGCTCGCGTACTCCGGCGGGTCTGCTGTACCAGGCGCGCACCGGATCGGCGGCGAAGCCCCGGAAGGTGACGTCCCAGGTCTTTGTCAGTCGTAGGCCGCTGTCCACCGGGCGCACCGACACCAACGGGTCGCCCTGTGCCGCCTCTTTCAGGGTGTCACGCCAGAACTCGTCGAAATCCGGGGGTTCCCGGACATCGGGGCGGTACCGCTCCAGCTCCGTCGGCGGCAGATCGAACGCAGGCACAGGGCACCTCGCATGAATCGGTCCAAGTAATGAAACTTGCGGAGGGGAAAGGGAGTTGGTGTCGCGGTTCTACCCCGCTCCCGCAGGCTCCCATGCCTCGCCCTCACCCCAGGTATCTCATGCGTGACCCATTGACAGCGCTTTCTCGATGCCTCTAAGTTGCCGCGAAGTTACCGGTAAGAGCTCGAAAGTTTCGGTTCCGTGCCTCCGTCTGAGAGGACCGAGCATGAGCACATCCGTCAAGTCGGCCTCTCCACCGTCCGGCATCGAAGACCCACCGGGAGCGGTCACCCGTCGTCCCGCCCGGCGTGGCCACCGGCGCCGGGCGCTGCGTCGCGACTGGCAGCTGTACTCCCTCGCCGTCCTGCCGCTGCTGTTCTTCCTGGTCTTCCGCTATCTGCCGATGATCGGCAACGTGATCGCCTTCCGGCGCTTCCAGCCCGGCGGTTCGATGTTCGGCGAGGACTGGGTGGGCCTGCGCTATGTGCGCATGTTCCTGAGCGACCCGACGTTCTGGCAGGTGTTCCGCAACACCCTGTGGCTCGGCGGGCTCACGCTCGTGTTCTGCTTCCCCATCCCGATCGTCCTCGCGCTCCTGCTCAACGAGGTGCGCCGGCGCTCCCTCAAGCGGTTCGTGCAGTCGGTGTCCTACCTCCCGCACTTCCTGTCGATCGTCATCGTCGCGGGCCTCACCCTGCAGATGCTCGCCACCGACGGCCCGGTCAACCACGCCCTCGGCCTGCTCGGCCACGACGAGATCCGCTTCATCCAGGAACCCGAATGGTTCCGCACGATCTACGTCGGCTCCGAGATCTGGCAGACCGCCGGCTGGGGCACGATCCTCTACCTCGCCGCGCTCACCACCATCGACGAGGACCTGTACGAGGCCGCGCGCATCGACGGCGCGGGCCGTCTGCGGCAGATCTGGCACGTCACCCTGCCCGGCATCCGCCCCACCATGATCACGCTGCTGATCCTCAACGTCGGCACCTTCATGGCCGTCGGCTTCGAGAAGGTCCTGCTGCTGTACAACCCGCTGACCTACCCGACCGCCGACGTGATCTCGACGTACGTGTACCGGGCGGGTGTCGAGTCCAACAGCTTCAGTTACGCCGCCGCCATCGGCCTCTTCGAGGCGGTCATCGGCCTGTTCCTGATCATGACCGCCAACACCCTGTCGCGCCGCACGGTGGGGACCAGCCTGTGGTGAGGCCGAGCCGTTCCACCCGCGTCTTCCAGGGCGTCAACGGGGTCGTCCTCACCCTCGTCGTGGTCGTGACCCTGTACCCGTTCGTGAACATCGTCGCGAGGTCCTTCAGCGGGGAGCGCCAGATCAGGGCCGGCGAAGTCACCCTGTGGCCCAGGGGGTTCAACCTCACCACGTACAAGATCGTGTTCCAGGACTCGATGTTCTGGCGGAACTACGGCAACACGGTCTTCTACACCGTCGTGGGCACCGCCATCGCCATGGTCCTGACGACCTGTTACGCCTACGTCCTGTCGAAGAAGCACCTCAAGGGGCGCGGAGTCCTCGTCGGCATCGCCGTGTTCACGATGTTCTTCACCGGCGGCCTGATCCCCAACTACGTCCTGATCACCAGCCTCGGACTGAAGAACAGCGTCTGGGCGATCGCCCTGCCCAACGCGATCAGTGTCTTCAACCTGCTGGTGATGAAGGCCTTCTTCGAGAGCCTGCCGGCCGAACTGGAGGAGGCCGCCCAGATCGACGGCCTCAACACCTACGGCATCCTGCTCAGGGTCGTGCTGCCGCTGTCCAAGGCGGTCGTCGCGACCATGGTGCTCTTCTACACGGTGTCCTTCTGGAACTCCTGGTTCAGCGCGTTCCTCTACATGGACCACTCCGACCTGATGCCGGTCACCGTCTATCTGCGCAACCTCATCGCGGGCGCCACCGGCGGCGGCAACGCCGGTGCCAGTACGGCGGAGCTGAGCCAGGTCGGCGCGAGCATCCAGGCGGTCACGATCGTGCTCACCGCGCTCCCGATCATCTGCGTGTACCCGTTCGTCCAGCGCTTCTTCGTCTCGGGCGTGATGCTCGGCGCGGTCAAGGGCTGACACCCCCACCTCAGCTACGCACCAAGGGAGTCCCCGTGAAGAACGCAGGAGAGCTGTCGCGGCGTCAGATCCTGGCCGCCGCGGGCTTCATCGGCCTCGCCGGCCTCACCGGCTGCGGCAGCGGCGACGACGGAGGCGACTCCAAGGACCTCTCCAAGAAGCAGAACGGCGCGATGAAGGACTACCGGGCCGGCCAGCAGTTCAAGGCAGCCAAGGCACTGTCCTTCTCGATGCTGCACAACGACAACCCGGTCTACCCCCTCAAGAGCAGCTGGCTGTTCTGGAAGGAGGTCACCAAGCGCACCGGGATCACCGTCAAGCCCCTCGACGTACCGCTGGCCGACTACGAGAAGAAGCGCAGCGTCCTCATCGGCGCGGGCGACGCCCCCGCCATCATCCCGAAGACGTACCACCCCGGCGAGGTCGCCTTCGTGTCCTCGGGCGCGATCCTCCCCGTCAGCGAGTACGTCGACCTGATGCCCAACTTCCGGGACAAGGTGAAGAAGTGGCGCCTTGAACCCGAACTCGACTCCATCCGCCAGTCCGACGGCAAGTACTACCTGCTGCCCGGCCTGCACGAGCGGCCCAAGTCCGGCTACTCGCTGTCCTTCCGCACGGACATCCTCGACAAGCACGGGCTGGCCCTGCCGAACACCTGGGACGAGGTGTACGACGTCCTCAAGGCGCTCAAGGCGGAGTACCCCGGCAAATACCCGTGGACCGACCGCTGGAGCACCAACACCCCCTTCCCGTGCGGGGCGTTGTTCGGCTATCTCGGACAGGCCCACGGCGTGAAGGCCGGCTGGAACTACGACAACATCAGCTTCGACACCAAGGCGCAGAAGTTCGTCTTCACGGCCACCCAGGACGCCTACCGGCAGATGATCGAGTACCTGAGAAAGGTCGTCGCCGAGAAGCTCCTTGACCCCGAGAGCTTCACCCAGCAGGACGACCAGGCCATACAGAAACTGCTGGCCGAGAAGTCCTATGTGATCAGCGCCAACCCGCAGGAGCTGGTGCAGAACTACCGCTACAACCTGGGCAAGCAGGTCAAGGGCTCGAAGATCGAGATGGTCCCGGTGCCGCTCGGCCCGGCAGGCCCGATCCTGCTGAGCGGCATCCGGCTGGAGAACGGCCTCATGATCTCCAGCAAGGCCCTCAAGAGCGACACCTTCGTCGCGATGATGCAGTTCGTGGACTGGCTCTGGTACTCCGACGAAGGCCAGAAGTTCTGCAAGTGGGGCGTGGAAGGCGTCACTTACACCGAGTCCGGCGGCAAGTACACGCTGGAGCCCGGGATCTCGCTCATGGGCTCCGACCCCGACGCCCCGAAGGACCTCCAGAAGGACTACGGGTTCTTCAACGGCGTCTTCACCTACGGCGGCAGCTGGGAGCTGGTCTCCTCCAACTTCGGCCCGGACGAGAAGAAGTTCCAGGACGTCATGTCCCAGCGCAGGCAACTCCCCGTCGACCCGGCGCACCCGCTGCAGTCCTTCGAGCAGGAACAGGCCACCCTCTGGGACACCCCGCTCAAGGACACCGCCATCCAGAACACCCTCAAGTTCGTCCTCGGCAAGCGGCCGATGTCCGAATGGGACGCCCACGTCGCCGAGTTGAAGTCGAAGAACATGCAGCAGCTCGTCGACCTGCACAACAAGGCCCACGAACGGTTCAAGAAGGAGAACGGGTGATCCTCAGCACCGGCTCCCGGCAGACGGGTCAGTGGGCGGCACCGGCCCGCGACACCACGGCACCGGCCACCGGCTCCGCCGTTTCCTTCGGCACCGGCCCCCTCTCCCGCGCCGCCGCCCTCATCCACACCCTCGTCACCGTCGAGGCCCTGCTGCTCGTCGCGGCCTCCCCGGGACTGGCGGGACTGCTCCTGCTCGGTCCCGACCCGGCCAACCTCCCCCTCGCCGCCGTATGCCTGCTGCCCCTCGGCCCGGCTACGGCCGCCGCCCTGTACGCCCTCCACCACCGCGACCGCGACCTCGCCGACCTCCACCCGGCCCGGGCCTACTGGCGCGGCTGGCGCCTCAACGCGCTTCCCTCGCTCACACTGTGGTTCCCGCTGCTGGCCTGGCTCACGGTCATCGCCTTCACGCTGACCCACTTCTCGGCCACCGGCCTGCCCGGCTGGTGGGCGGTCCTGCTCGCGGCGATCGGTGCCGGTTCCCTCCTCTGGGGCGCGCACGCGCTCGTCCTGACCGCCCTGTTCGCCTTCCGGGCCAGGGACACCGCACGCCTCGCCGGTCACTTCCTCTTCCGGCACGGCCGCGCCACCCTCAAAGCGGCCTCGCTGCTCGTCCTGGCCGCCACCGCAACCGTCGTACTGACCGAGGCCCTGCCCGCCCTGCTGGCCGCCCCGTTCCTGCTGTCCCTGCTGCACAGCAGCCGTCCGGTGATCGCCGAGACCCAGGAGGACTTCACGGTATGAGCCCGTCGAGCGCCAAGATCCCGTACGGCGGTGACTACAACCCCGAACAGTGGCCGCAGGACGTCCGGGACGAGGACCACCGCCTGTTCACCCGGGCCGGTATCGACACCCTCACCGTCGGCGTCTTCTCCTGGGCCCTCACCCAACCCGCCGAGGACACCCACGACTTCACGGACCTCGACCGCATCCTCGACCGCGCGGCCGCCGAGGGCCGACACGTCTGCCTGGCCACCGGCACGGCCGCCCTGCCGCCCTGGATCGCGCGCAAGTACCCCGAGGTCAACCGCACCGACTTCGAGGGCCGCCGACATCGCTACGGCCAGCGCCACAACTTCTGCCCCAGCTCACCGGCGTACCGCAGACTCGCCACGGGAATCGCGGCCCGGCTCGCCGAACGCTACGCCGACCACCCGGCGCTGCTCGCCTGGCACATCAACAACGAGTACGGCGGCGTCTGTTACTGCGAGCTGTGCGCGGAGGCCTTCCGCGAGTGGCTGCGCGACAAGTACGACGGCCTCGACGCACTCAACGACGCCTGGTGGACCACCTTCTGGTCGCACCGCTTCACCGACTGGGCCGAGATCGAGCCCCCGAGCGCCCTGACCGAGCACTGGCGGGGTCCCGACCACACCGCCTTCCAGGGCATCACGCTCGACTACTTCCGCTTCACCACCGACGCGCTGCTCGGCTGCTTCCTCGCCGAGAAGGAGGTGATCCGCGCCCATGACCCGGTCACCCCCGTGACGACCAACTTCATGGGCATGTTTCGCCCCCTCGACTACCACCGCTGGGCGCCCCATCTCGACTTCGCGTCCTGGGACAGCTACCCGCCCCTCGACGCCCCGCCGACCTGGGCCGCCCTGGCCCACGACCTGATGCGGGGCCTCAAGGACGGGTCTCCGTTCTGGCTGATGGAGCAGACCCCGTCCACGACGGCCTGTCGTGACGTCAACCCGCTGCGCAGGCCGGGGGAGTTGCGCCTGGCCACCTTCCAGGCGATCGCTCACGGCGCCGACGCGGCCCTGTACTTCCAGCTGCGCGCCTCCCGTGGCGCCTGCGAGAAGTACCACGGGGCGGTGATCGGCCACGCGGGCCGCGACGACACTCGTGTCTTCCGTGAAGTGGCCGAGCTGGGACGCGAGTTGGAGGTCATGGGCGACGCGTCTCTGGGCGCCCGCACCCCCGCCCGCACCGCGCTGCTCTTCGACTGGGACAGCTGGTGGGCCCTGGAGATCTCCGACGGCCCCTCGCGGCTGGTCAGGTACCAGGAGGTGGTCCACGCCTACTACCGCGCCGCCCGGGAGGCCGGCGCGGACGTGGACGTCGTCCCGCACACCGCCGACCTCACCCCGTACGACGTGGTCCTCGCCCCCGTCCTGCACATGGTCAAGGGCGACCTCGCCGCCCGCCTCGAAGCGGTGGCGGCCCGCGGCGGCACCGTCCTCACCACCTTCCTCTCCGGCCGCGTCGACGCACACGACCGCGCCTTCCCCGCCGACGTCCCCGGCCCCCTCGCGCCCCTCATGGGCATCCGGATCGACGAATGGGACGCGCGCCCAACGGAGTTCACCCAGCCCGTCCCGGAGCTCGGCTCGCAGGGGCGGCTCGTCTTCGAGATCGTGCGGCTGCGAGGGGCCGAGACGGTCGCCACGTACGGCGCCGACTTCTACGCGGGGACCCCCGCCGTCACCCGCAACCAGTACGGGCAGGGCGAGGGCTGGTACATCGCCACCGCCCTCGACCAGCCGGGCGTGAACCGGGTGGTCCACCGCGTCCTGGCCCGCCACGGCCTGATCGGCCCGTACACCGGCCACGAGGGACTGGAGACGGCGGCCAGGACAGCCCCCGACGGAACCCGGCTGCTGTTCCTTCTCAACCACACAGCGGAGCCGGCCCGGTTGACGGCCCACGCCACCGCCACCGATCTGCTCACGGGGAAGCGGACGGCGACGGGCGCCCCGCTCACTCTCGACCCGCGGGGCGTCGCCGTCCTGCGCCTTCAGTAGATGTGCCGCCCCCGCGCGTCCGGCACCCCCGACTTGCGGAAGAAGTAGCTGTTGATCTGATCGCGCCACTCGCGGGCACTGCGGAGCTGTTCCCCGAACCGCTCCGTCACCCGCGCGTGCCGCGCCGGATCCACGAGCTCCGCCAGCGAGGCCCACACCTCCCGGGCCGCCTCGACCTCCTCGACACCCTCGAAGTGTGTGTCGTAGATGTGCTGGATCACCGTCTTGCCGCTCTTCAGCATGTGCCCGTACGACACGTGGTGGAAGAACAGCAGCAGCTCGTCGGGGCAGGTCTCCCGAGACTCGTACACCTCGGCCCAGGGCTTCGCGTACTGCCCCGCGTACCCGGTCCCGCTCGCCACGCTCCGGTCCACGCCGATGCCGTCCCGGTCGGCGAAGTGGTAGGTGCCCCACGGGCTGTACTCGTAGCCGTCGACGCTCGGCCCGTAGTGGTGCCCCGGCTGGACCATGAAGCCCACGCCCAGGGGAGCGGTGTACTTCTCGTACGTCCGCCACGAACCGGTCAGCACGGCGCGCACCCCCGCTGCCGGACCGTCCCCGAAGGTGAGCGCGATCCATTCGTCGAGGATGCCCCGCGGATCCGCGGCCGGTTCCCAGGCCAGCCGGCCGAAGGTGTACAGGTTCGCCTGAGCCAGCGGATGCCCGGTCCAGAACGGGTCGTCCCCGACGTTGGAGACGGCGACCAGCCCACCGCGCGCCCTGGAACCCACCGAGGATTCCCCGTCGATCCCGAACCGCAGCACCTCGCTCCACATCGGCCCCAGCCAGCACACGTGCCGCTGCTGCCCGGTGTACTCCTGCGTGGCCTGCAGCTCCACCGCAAGCCGTGTGCGCGGCATCGCCCCGATCAGCGGTGAGACCGGCTCCCGCACCTGGAAGTCCAGCGGCCCGTGCTTGACCTGGAGGACGGCGTTGTCGGCGAACTCCCCGTCCAGCGGCACGAAATGGTCGTACGCGGCCCGCGCCCGGTCCGTCGAGCGGTCCCGCCAGTCCTGGCGGTGGTCGTAGACGAAGGCCCGCCAGTGGACCGTACCGCCGTACCCCGCGGCGCAGCCGCTGTCGGATACCGCCAGAGCGGCGGCCAGCATGTTCGCACCGTCGGCATGCGTGCGGCCGTAGGCGAACGGACCGGGCTGTCCCTCCGAGTCGGCCTTCACCACGAACCCGCCGAAGTCGGGGATCGCCGCGTACACCCGCGCGGCCGCCTCGGCCCACCACGCCCGCACCGCCCCGTCGAGGGGATCCGCGGTCGGCAGCCCGCCCAGCACGACCGGCGCCGCGAAGGTGACCGACAGGTGCGTCCGGATGCCGTACGGCCGCAACGCGCCCGCGATGGCGGCCACTTCACCGATCCGCTCGGTCAGCAGCCGCGCCTCGGCCGCGTGCACGTTGACGTTGTTGACGGCCACGGCGTTGATCCCGCAGGCCGCCAGCAGCCTGCCGTACGCACGCACCCGGTCCAGGTCACCGCGCGCCCGGCCGTCCCGCCAGAACAGCGATCCGCCCGCGTACCCGCGCTCCACCTGGCCCATGACCGGATGCACGGCCACGTTGTCCCAGTGGTCGAGCATCCGCAGCGCCGTCCCGGGTTGGTGCTCCTCGCGTCGGGCCGCGCCCCGGAACGCCGCCTCCCCGAGCCGCACCACATGGAAGAATCCGTACAGCAGTCCGCGCGCACCGGTCGCGGTGACGGTCGTGCATCCGTCACCGCGCTCGTACCGGAACCCCTCGGAGCCGTCGTCGCCGTCCAGCTCCAACACCAGGTCGTGCGAACCCGGTTCACGGGAGACGCTGCCACCGAACCGTGCGCAGGCCTCCGTCACCTCGCCGTGCACCGTGTCCACCAGCGGACCCGAGCCGCGGATCAGGGTCCGCCGGGTGCCGATCGGCCGGAACACACCGTCCGGCAGCCAGGCCGGATCGACACCCTGCATGGAACCCCCAACGCACGTGCTCAGGCGAGCAGTTCGACCTCCGACACGACCGCCTCGCCGTCGAGCACCAGGCGGTACCTCCCGTACGTACCCGGGGACCTCACGGTGAACGCCCGTGTCTGCCGGTCCCATGCGAAGGACTCCCCGGACCGCCGGTCGAGGGTCTTCCACGTGGTTCCGTCGTCCGAGCCCTGGAGTGTCCAGCCGGTCGGCGCCTTCGTGTGGTCCGAGGACGAAGTCACCGTGTACTGCACGCCCTTGACCCGCCGGGACGCCGGCAGATCCACCGAGGTCACGGCCGCGTCCGTCGCAGAGGTGTTGTCGAACAGGGCCCCGTCGCCGGTGAGCACATCCGCACGCGGCGTCGGCACCTTGTCGTCCTGGGTGATCGACACCGGCGCGGCGTGCCTGCCCGTGCCCCACTTCGACGGCCGGGGACCCATGTCGAAGTCCAGGACGGCACCCTTGGCCAGTACCGAGTGGGGGAGTGAAGTCGACGTCCACGTGCGGCCGTTGACCTCGAGTCCCTGCACGTACACGTTGCGTGCGCTGTTCTTCGGAGCCCGGACCACCAGCTCGCGGCCGTTCTCCAGATGGACCGTCGCCTTGGTGAACAGCGGTGAGCCGACGGCGTATTCGCCGCTGCCCATCACCAACGGGTAGAAGCCCAGGGCCGAGAACAGATACCAGGCCGACTGCTCGCCGTTGTCCTCGTCACCGTGGTAGCCCTGCCCGATCTCGCTGCCGACGTAGAGCCGCGACAGCACCTCGCGGACGTTCTTCTGTGTCTTCCAGGGCTGACCGGCCGCGTCGTACATGTAGGTGACGTGGTGGGCGACCTGGTTGGAGTGCCCGTACATGCCCATCCGGACGTCCCGCGCCTCCGTCATCTCGTGGATGACACCACCGTAGGAGCCGACGAAGTCGGGTGAGGCCGTCTCGGGCGTCGCGAAGTACTCGTCCAGTTTCTCCGCCAGCCCGCTGCGGCCGCCGTAGAGGTTGGCGAGACCCCGGCTGTCCTGCGGGGCGGTGAAGGCATAGCCCCAGCCGTTGGTCTCGGTGTAGTCGTAGCCCCACACGCGGGGGTCGTAACCCGACGACTCCACACGCCACTTGCCCGCCGCGTCCCTGCCCTGGAAGAAGCCCGCCTTCGGGTCGAAGAGGTTCACATAGTCCCGGGCCCGGTCGAGGAAGTACTCCGACTCCTCCTTGTACCGCTTCTCGCCGGTCCTGGCGTACAGCGCCTGTCCCATCCGGGCGATGCCGTAGTCGTTGACGTAACCCTCCAGGGCCCAGGACAGGCCCTCGTGGGTGTCCGTGCCGGTGTAGCCGAGGAAGGGCGAGGTCGCCATGCCCTTGCGGCCCACGCCGGAGGAGGGGGGCGCCACCGTGGCGTTCTTCAGGGCCGCGTCGTACGCCGACCTCGCGTCGAAGTCGACACCCTTGACGTACGCGTCCGCGAAGGCGACGTCCGAGGAGGTGCCGGTCATCAGGTCCGCGTACCCGGGGGAGGACCAGCGCGAGGTCCAGCCGCCGTCCTTGTACTGCTGGACGAAGCCGTCGACCATCTCGCCCGCCTGAGAGGGCGTCAGCAGCGAGTACGCCGGCCAGGTCGTCCGATAGGTGTCCCAGAAACCGTTGTTGACGTACACCTTGCCGTCGACGATCTTCGCCCCGGTGTGCGTCGGGGTGTCAGGACCCGGCATCGGCGAGAAGGGCGAGGCGTACCGGTACGCCGAACCCACTTTCTCGAAGCCCGAGTTGGGGTACAGATACAGCCGGTACATGCTGGAGTACAGGGTGGTCAGCTGGTCCTCGGTCGCACCCTCGACCTCGACCTTGCCGAGCAGCCGGTCCCACTGCCGCTGCGCCCGGTCGCGCACCGTCTCGAAGGACGTGCCGTCGGGGATCTCCTGGCGCAGGTTGTCCTTGGCCTGGTCGAGGCTGATGAGAGAGGTCGCCAGACGCAGTGTGACGGCCCCGTCGTCGGCTTTGAACCGCATGTACCCCTTGACCCCGCTCGACGCGCCGTCCGTCACGGGCCGGTCGAAGACCCCGTACACGAAGAGCCGCGTGGCCCCGGTCGACAGCCCGGACTTGACGTCGGAGTACCCGGTGACGACACCCGCCGACGTGCCGAGCGTCAGCCCCGCCTGGTCCGTGACGTTGTCGAAGAGCACGCTCGCGTCGTCGCCCGGGTAGGTGAAGCGCAGGGCCGCCGCGTGGTCGGTCGGCGCCATCTCCGCCTTCAGCCCGTTCTCGAACCGCACCCCGTAGTAGTACGGCCGCGCGGTCTCGTTCTCGTGCCGGAAGGCCAGCTCCCGCGCCTCACGGCCGGTGTCCGGGGTTCCGGAGGCGGCCGACGGCATCACCTGGAAGGTCTGCCGGTCGCCCATCCACGGACTCGGCTCGTGGCTCGCGCTGAACGCCTGGATCGTCGGCAGGTTGTCGATGTTGTTGGCCCGGGCGTAGTCGTAGAGCCAGCTCAGCGAGGACGCGTTGGTCACCGGCGTCCAGAAGTTGAAACCGTGCGGGACGGCGGTCGCCGGGAAGTCGTTGCCGCGCGAGAAGCCGCCGCTGGACTGGGTGCCCCGGGTGGTGAGCGCGTAGTCGGACAGATGTGCCTTGGGCTTCTCCGGCGCGGCCCGCTCCAGCGTCACGTCGTCCAGCCAGCCCCGGAACCTCGCCGGCCCGCCCGGGGAGTCGTACCCGAGAAGGATCCGGTCGACGGTCTTCCCGGCCGCGACCGACCCGATCCGCGAGACCACGTTGTTCCACTGGTTGACGTAGAGCGCCTTCGAGGCGCCCTGTCCCCGCGGTGAGAGCGTGAATCCGTGCTGGTCGCGCGCCCCGAGGCCGCTCAGGAAGGTCCCGTCGGTGAAGGCGAGGTCCACCGACACGTTCGTCGCGTCGTAGTCCCGGTCGCCGTCGGCCATCGAGGGGAAGATCCGGTACGACAGCCGGGTCCGCGAGTCCACCGCCAGGTCCACGTCGAAGACCTTGTTGTACGAGTACGCCCGGCCGTCCGCGGTGTGCCGACCGGCGTAACGCAGCGCTCTCGTTCCGGTGAATCCGGCGCCCGCCTTCGCCGTGGGCGACCCGCTCGGCCCCCGGTCGACCAGCGAGAGCATGTCCTGCGGCACCGGCCCGCCGCCTCCGCCCGTGGAGAACTGCACGTCGGCGAGCTGGAGAAGGCCGGAGGCGCCGTTGTTCGCCGTGATGTCCAGCCGGAAGTGCCGGTACTCGGCGACGGCGTCCTGCGGGATGTCGTACGACTTCGTCTGGAACCGTTCGGCGAACGTCTCACCCGTCCGGGTGTCGAGGGTCTTCCAGTCCTTGCCGTCCGCCGAGCCCTCAAGCGTCCAGTCCCGGGGATCCCGCTCGGCGAAGTCGTTGGCCGAGGTCAGCGCGTAGGTGACCGCCTTGACCGGTTTGTCCAGGTCGAACTCGGCCCAGCCGGTGGACGCGAAGACCAGCCACTTGGTGCCCGGCTCGCCGTCGACGAGGTTCTCCTTCACCTCGCCGCCGCCGGTGTTCTCGGCGCTCGCCCGGACGTCCGTGACGTGGTCGGTGACATTGCCGGGGATGCCGGTGCTGTAGCCGCCGTCGACGCCCGAGGCCCTGCCGTCGTCGACGCTGTTGATCCAGTCGGGGGCGGGGTCGCCCGCCTCGAAGGACGAGGTGAACTCCCCGTCGGCCCGAGGGGCGGCCCCGGGCAGGGCGACCGCCGCGCCCAGCGAGGCCACCGTCACGCAAAAGGCGGCCGTGATCACGACCGCCGTACTCCGTCCGAGTCGATTTCGGTACCGATCCATCGGCGAGTACCCTCCCTGCACGAGGACGGACAACGTTGTCAGCAATGTCGTGCAAGGATCAGTAGTGGCCCAAGTGCATAGTGATGTCAAGGGGGTTGACTGCGCCATTCGGGGCCTATGTCGCGGATTTTTCCGGCAAGCTTCGCACAGGGCGCTCATATTTCCGTGAGGTCTCAACTCGGAAAAGACCCATGGCCAACCTTGCATTCGATCTTGCTCCGCCGACCGGAAGTGGACTATACCTGTCGGCAATTCACCCCTCTTTCACGAACCTCCTGCACGAACCTGCTTGACCTGACCGCGGTGCCGGGAGGATCCGGTTCACCGCCTGAGTCCTGGAGAAGGCGAGGACTTGAGCATGGGATCCACTACCGCCGAGAACGACACGAACGGCTCCGCAGGTGTAGGCCGCCGAGATCTGATCAAACGGTCGGCCGCGCTCGGACTGATCTCCGTCCCGACGATGAGCTTCCTGTCCGCCTGCGCCAGCAGTGGCGGCGACGACAGCGGTGACAAGGCCAAGGCGGGCAAGAAGACCGCCAAGAACCCGCTGGCCGTCAACGACACGGCGCAGATGGAGTTCGTCCTGTTCGACGGTGGTTTCGGCAAGGAGTACGCCGAGGACGCCGTGAAGATCTACGAGAAGAACTTCCCCAAGGCCACGGTGAAGTTCTCCGCCACCCAGAAGATCCAGTCCACGCTCCAGCCCCGCTTCAACCAGGGCACCCCGCCCGACCTCATCGACAACTCGGGCGCCGAGCAGATGGACATGGGCGTCCTGGTCGGCAAGAAGCAGCTCGCCGACCTCACCCCGCTCCTGGACGCGCCGTCCTACGACGACCCGAACAAGAAGGTCCGCGACACCCTGCGCCCCGGGATCGTCGAGATGGGCCAGTTCGACGGCGACCCGGTGTGGATCATGTACTACGCGTACACGGTCTACGGCGTCTGGTACTCGCAGAAGGCCCTGGACTCGCTCGACGCGGAGTACCCGAAGACCTGGGACGAGATGCTCGCCGTGTGCGAGAAGGCCAAGAAGAAGGGCATGGCGGGCTGGACGTACGCGGGCAAGTACCCGTACTACCTCCCCTTCTCGCTGTACCCGATGATCGGCAAGGTCGGCGGTGTCGAGGTCCTGGACGCCATCGACAACCTGGAGCCGAACGCCTGGAAGAACCCGGCGGTCAAGGCGTGTTTCGAGGCCTACTACGAGCTCTACAAGAAGGGTTACGTCCTCAAGGGCACCCCGGGTCTCGACCACATCCAGTCCCAGACCGCCTGGGCCCAGGGCAAGGCGCTGTTCATCCCGAACGGCTCCTGGGTGGAGAACGAGTCGGCGAACGTCATCCCCAAGGACTTCGACCTCGCGGTCTCCGCGCCCACCGGCATCGACTCCTCCGACAAGATGCCCTTCGGCACCATCTGGGCCTCCGGCGGTGAGCCCTTCATCGTCCCGGCCAAGGCGAAGAACACCGCGGGCGGCATGGAGCAGCTGCGCATCATGCTCAGCGAGGCGTCCTCGAAGAACTTCACGTCCAAGGTGAAGTCGCTGACCGCCTACAACGGCGGCACCGAGGGCATCACCCTCACCCCGGGCCTCAAGTCCGGTGTGGCGGCGCTGAAGCTGGCCGGCGACAACGTGGTGAACCCGCGTCTGCAGGACTGGTACGTACAGCTCCAGAAGGAGCAGATCGGGGTGGCGGGTCTCGGCGAGATGATGGCCGGCCGGCTCACTCCGGCGGAGGCCATCAAGAAGATCCAGGGCTACGCCGACGCGGCCGCGAAGGACTCGTCGATCAAGCACTACAAGCACCAGTAACAGCGACGGAGCAGCGATGCAGCACGGCAAGTACCGGTTCATCGTGGGGTTTCTGGCGCTGCCCCTGGGACTGTACGCGCTATTCGTGGTATGGCCGTTCATCCAGTCCATCTACTACTCGTTCACGGACTGGACCGGCCTGAGCCCCGAATTCAAGATGGTCGGCCTGGACAACTACCGGAGGATGCTGGACGACGAGATCTTCTGGAAGTCCTTGCAGCACAGCTTGATCTTCGCGCTCGTGCTGCCGCTGGTGACGATCAGCCTGGCGCTGTTCTTCTCCTTCATGATCAATGTCGGCGGACGGAAAAGGAAGGGAGGCCCGGTCGTCACCGGCGTCCGGGGCTCCTCCTTCTACAAGATCGTCTATTTCTTCCCGCAGGTCCTCTCGATCGCGATCGTCGCCCTGCTGTTCGCCTTCGCGTACAACCCGGACAGCGGGTCGATCAACTCGGTGCTGCGGGGGATCGGGCTCGGCAGCGTCCAGCCCCTGTGGCTGGGCGACCCGAGCCTCGCCCTGTGGGCCGTCATGGCGGTGCTGGTGTGGTCCACGGTGGGCTTCTTCGTGGTCCTGTTCTCCGCCGGCATGGCCTCCATCCCGGCGGACCTGTACGAGGCCGCGCTGCTCGACGGGGCGGGCCGGGCCAGCACGTTCTTCCGCATCACCCTGCCGCTGCTGTGGGACACCGTGCAGTCCGGCTGGGTCTACATGGGCATCCTCGCGCTGGGTGCCGAGTCGTTCGCGGTCGTACAGATCATGACGACCGGGCCCGGCGGTCCCGACTACTCGACCACCGTCATGGTCCTGTACGTGTACCAGAAGGCGTTCCGTGACGGACAGGCCGCCTACGCCACCACCATCGGCGTCGCCCTGCTCGTCGTCACGCTGGCGTTCGCCGCCCTCGTGATGCGGCTGGGCCGACGCGAGCGGCTGGAGTACTGATCCGATGAAGACGACCGAGACCCCCGCCCCCGTACCGGCCGAGCCCGGTGTCCCCGTGACCAAGACCGACGGCCCGGCCGAGCCGCCCCGCAAGGCGAAGAAGGACGGCAACGTCCTCAACGTCTTCTCGCACGGCGTCCTGATCCTCTGGTCGGTCATGGTCGTGATGCCGCTGCTGTGGGCGGTGATGACGTCCTTCAAGGACGACAGCTCCATCTTCAACTCGCCCTGGGCGCTGCCGGACAAGCTGCACTTCGACAACTGGGCGCGCGCCTGGACCGATGCCAACATGAGCGACTACTTCCTGAACACCATTCTGGTGGTGGCGGGTTCACTCATCGGCACCCTGGTGCTCGGCTCCATGGCGGCCTACGTGCTGGCCCGGTTCGACTTCCCGGGCAACCGATTCATCTACTACCTGTTCATCGGCGGCATGAGCTTCCCGATCATGCTGGCGCTGGTTCCGCTGTTCTACGTCGTCAACAACATGGGCCTGCTGAACACGATCCACGGGCTGATCCTGGTCTACATCGCTTACTCGTTGCCCTTCACGGTCTTCTTCCTCACCGCGTTCTTCCGCACCCTGCCGAGCTCGGTGGCGGAGGCGGCCTTCGTGGACGGGGCCTCGCACTCCAGGACGTTCTTCCAGATCATGCTGCCCATGGCCAAGCCGGGCCTGATCAGCGTGGGGATCTTCAACTTCCTCGGCCAGTGGAACCAGTACATGCTGCCCACGGTGCTCAACACCGACCCGGACAAGCGGGTGCTGACCCAGGGGCTGGTGCAACTCGCGGCCAGCCAGGGCTACAAGGGCGACTGGTCGGGTCTGTTCGCCGGCCTGGTGATGGCGATGATCCCGGTCCTCGCCGCCTACATCGTCTTCCAGCGGCAGGTGGTGGCCGGGCTCACTGCGGGCGCCCTGAAGTAGACCCGGGCGGCCCGCGCGGGCGCTGTCTCTTCAAGATCCAGATCTTGAACGGGCGGCGCCCCCTCGGCATGGGCGGGAACGCGGATACTGTTCAACCTCTTGACGGGAGGCGACCCTAACGGCTCAGCTTAGAGTTCACTAGTTGGACATAGACGGGGTCTCATCGATGCGGCCCCGCGCGCAGGAGGTCGTCGTGGAGACTCCGGGGTCGCAGTCGTCGCTGCACCGAGCCAACCTGGAGCGGGTCGTCCGGGCCGTCCGGCTGGCCGGGTCGCTCACGCAGGCGGAGATCGCACGGACCACGGGACTGTCGGCCGCGACCGTCTCCAACATCGTCCGCGAGCTCAAGGACGGCGGAACCGTTGAGGTCACGCCCACATCCGCGGGCGGCAGGCGGGCCCGAGCGGTGTCCCTGAGCGGTGACGCCGGCATCGTCATAGGGGTGGACTTCGGGCACACCCATCTGCGCGTCGCGGTCGGCAACCTCGCCCATCAGGTGCTGGCCGAGGAGTCCGAGCCGCTGGACGTGGACGCCTCCTCCACACAGGGCTTCGACCGGGCGGAACAGCTGGTCAACCGGCTGATCGAGGCGACCGGCGTGGACCGCTCGAAGATCGCCGGGGTGGGCCTCGGCGTCCCCGGTCCGATCGATCTGGAGTCCGGTTCGCTGGGCTCCTCGGCGATCCTGCCGGGCTGGATCGGCACCAAGCCCGCGGAGGAGCTCGGGGGGCGCCTCGGCGTGTCCGTGCACGTCGACAACGACGCCAACCTCGGCGCCCTCGGTGAGCTGGTCTGGGGCAGCGGCCGGGGGGTACGGGACCTGGCGTACATCAAGGTCGCGAGCGGTGTGGGCGCCGGACTGGTGATCAGCGGCCAGATCTATCGCGGTCCAGGTGGCACAGCGGGAGAAATCGGGCATATTACTCTTGATGAGTCCGGCCCCGTCTGCCGTTGCGGCAACCGCGGCTGCCTGGAGACCTTCGCGGCCGCGCGCTATGTGCTGCCGCTGCTCCAGTCCAGCCACGGCACCGACCTGACCATGGAAGGCGTAGTACGACTCGCGCGGGACGGAGACCCTGGTTGCCGTCGGGTGATCGCCGACGTCGGCCGACACATCGGCAGTGGAGTCGCCAATCTCTGCAACTTGCTGAACCCGAGCCGAGTCGTCCTGGGCGGTGATCTCGCCGAGGCCGGTGAGCTGGTGCTCGGGCCGATCAGGGAGTCGGTCGGCCGCTACGCGATCCCCAGTGCGGCACGCCAACTGAGCGTGCTTCCCGGGGCACTTGGAGGCCGTGCGGAGGTGCTCGGAGCACTCGCCCTCGCACTCAGTGAGATGGGTGATTCGACCCTTTTGGACAGCACGCTGCATGCAGCGACACCTGCCTTCACTTAGAGAACGCAGGACGCCGTTGCCATCTCGTTAAGTATTTACTTCTTGACGTCGCACGTGTGGCCGAGTTGACTTCCAGCCACCTCGGCCGCAACGACGCGGCCTCGTCAGGGAGGTTTCAAAAGTGAACACGCTCATGCGTCGCGCCGCCGTGTCCGTAGCGATCTCGGCGCTCGCCGTCTCGGTCGCCGCCTGCGGTAAGGCCGGCGACGACAACAGCGGCAGTGACAGCAGCAGCTCCGGGTCCGGCGGCAAGTCGATCGGCCTGCTGCTGCCCGACAACGTCACCGCGCGGTACGAGAAGTTCGACAAGCCGTACTTCGTCGCCAAGGTCAAGGAGCTGTGCAGCGACTGCACCGTCTCCTACGCCAACGCCGCGGCCGACCCGGCCAAGCAGGCCCAGCAGATGAGCAGCATGGTCACCAAGGGCGTCAAGGTGATCGTGGTCTCGGCGCAGGACTCCGCCGCCATCAAGTCCTCCATCGCCTCCGCGGTGAGCAAGGGCGTCAAGGTCGTCGCGTACGACCGTCTGGCCCAGGGCCCGGTCTCCGCGTACGTCTCCTTCGACAACGTCAAGGTCGGCGAGCTCCAGGGTCAGGCCCTGCTCGACGCCCTCGGCTCCAAGGCGACCCCCAAGGCGAACGTCGTCATGATCAACGGTGACGACGCCGACCCGAACGCCGGCCAGTTCAAGGAAGGCGCGCACAAGGTCCTCGACGGCAAGGTCAAGATCGCCTACGAGCAGTCCGGCCTGTGGAAGGACACCGTCGCGGCGCAGAAGATGTCCGCGGCCATCACCCAGCTGGGCGCCAAGAACATCGCGGGCGTCTACGCCGCCAACGACGGCATGGCCGGTGGTATCGCCAACACGCTCAAGGGCGCGGGCATCAGCAGCATCCCGCTGACCGGTCAGGACGCCGAGCTCGCCGCCATCCAGCGGATCGTCGCCGGCACCCAGTCCTCCACGGTCTACAAGGCCTACAAGCCCGAGGCCGACACCGCCGCCGAGCTCGCCGTCAACCTGCTCCAGGGCAAGGACATCAAGTCCCTGGCCGACACCCAGGTCACCAGCGGCTCCGGTGACAAGGTCCAGGCGAAGCTGCTCACCCCGGTCTCGGTGACCGTGAAGAACATCAAGGACACGGTCGTCAAGGACGGTCTGTACAAGGTCACCGACATCTGCACCGCGGACTACGCCGCCGCGTGCAAGAAGGCCGGCCTCCAGTAAGAAGCCGCCCTCAGGGCGTGTTCCTCGCGAACACGCCCTGGTGGACACAGAGCCTGTCCGGTGCCCGCACCGCCTTCATACCCCGCTGCGGGGCGGGCACCGGACGGAAACATGGCGGACGCAACCGTTGCCAGAAGGCATCGGTCGCGCGCATGTTCGACTTGTAAATCGGTGCTTACGGCGCGACTCGTCCGACGAGCGCCGCACAGCACAACCCTCCGCGGCTTACCCCAAGCGCGGCATCCCCGCCGGTCAGGCGGCGAAGGAGATGGTTCACGTGTCCGCTACGCCCGTGCTGGCGTTGCGCGGAGTCTCCAAGCGATTCGGTGCGGTCCAGGCCCTCACCGATGTAGAGCTGGAGGTTCACGCCGGAGAAGTGGTCGCCCTGGTCGGCGACAACGGCGCAGGAAAGTCCACGCTGGTCAAGACGATCGCCGGTGTGCATCCCATCGACGAGGGCGTCATCGAGTGGGACGGCAAGCCGGTCAGCATCGACAAGCCGCACGACGCCCAGGGACTCGGCGTCGCGACGGTCTACCAGGACCTCGCCCTGTGCGACAACCTCGATGTGGTCGGCAATCTGTTCCTCGGGCGCGAGCTGCTGCACCGCGGCGCCATCGACGAGGTCACGATGGAGCAGAAGGCGCGTGAGCTGCTGAGCACGCTCTCCATCCGGATCCCGAGCGTGCGCATCCCGATCGCCAGCCTCTCCGGTGGCCAGCGCCAGGTCGTCGCCATCGCGCGTGCCCTGGTCGGCGACCCCAAGCTCGTCATCCTCGACGAGCCCACCGCCGCTCTCGGCGTCGAGCAGACCGCACAGGTCCTCGACCTGGTCGAGCGGCTGCGCGAGCGCGACCTCGCCGTCATCCTCATCAGCCACAACATGGCCGACGTGAAGGCCGTCGCCGACACCGTCGCCGTGCTGCGTCTGGGCAGGAACAACGGGTCCTTCCCGGTGAAGGACACCAGTCAGGAAGAGATCATCTCCGCGATCACGGGAGCCACGGAAAACGCCGTGACCCGTCGTGCGGGGCGTCGCAGCACGGAGGCCGCGAAGTGAGCGACACATCCAAGGTTTCCAAGACGGAGACGCCGACCACGGTCGCGCCCGCCGACGACCCCACCGCCGCGCCGGTCTCCGTCGTCGACCCCCGGCTGCTGGTCCGCGAAGAGGGCTTCAAGGGCTACTGGACCGAGTTCACGCGCAAGGTCAAGGGCGGTGAGCTGGGCTCCCTGCCGGTGGTGATCGGTCTGATCATCATCTGGACGATCTTCCAGTTCCAGAACGACCGCTTCCTGAGCGCCGACAACCTCTCGAACGTCAGCTACTACCTCTCGGCCACCGGCATGATCGCCATCGGCCTGGTGTTCGTCCTGCTGCTCGGCGAGATCGACCTGTCGGTCGGTTCCCTCAGCGGCCTGGCGTCCACCATCTTCGCCGTGCTCGTGGTGAACCACGGCATGAACACCTGGCTCGCGCTGGTCCTCGGCATCCTCACCGGCGTCGCCGCCGGCGCACTGCACGGCTGGTTCTTCGCGAAGATCGGCGTTCCCGCCTTCGTCGTCACCCTCGCGGGCCTCCTCGGCTGGAACGGCCTGATGCTGTGGCTGCTCGGCGACAGCGGCACCATCAACATCCCGTCCGACACGGGTCCGATCCACCTGCTCGGCCAGAGCTCGTTCTTCATGGACCAGGCCATCGTCGGCGCCTACCTGCTGGCCGGCCTCGGCGTCGTGCTCAGCCTCGTCGGCAACTTCAACGAGCAGCGCCGTCGCAAGGCCGCGGGCGTCCCCTTCCGTCCCACCAGCGAGATCCTCGTGCGCGTCGGCGCCCTGGCGATCGCCTCCTTCGTCGCCGCGGCCGTCCTCAACAACGCGGCCGGCGTCTCCAACTCCCTGGTGATCTTCCTCGCCGCCCTGGTCGTCGTGGACTTCGTCCTGCGCCGTACGACCTTCGGCCGCAAGGTCTTCGCGCTGGGCGGAAACGTCGAAGCCGCCCGCCGCGCCGGTATCAACGTGCCGATCGTCCGTATCACCGTGTTCGCCATCTCCGGCGGTTTCGCGGCGATCGGCGGCATGTTCTTCGCCGGTCAGACGGCGAGCGCGACGCTCAGCGCCGGTACCGGCAACGTCCTCATGCTCGCCATCGCGGCGGCCGTCATCGGCGGTACGTCGCTGTTCGGCGGGCGCGGCTCGGTGTGGTCGGCACTGCTGGGCATGCTGGTCATCCAGTCCATCCAGACGGGCCTGGACCTGCTGAACATGAACCAGTCGATCCAGTACATGATCACCGGTGGCGTTCTGCTGGGCGCCGTCGTCATCGACTCCGTGTCGCGAAGGTCTCAGAAGGCCGCTGGTCGCGGATAACCGCTGCTCGGCCCCGTCAGGTCGCCCGGTACCCCACAAGGTGCCGGGCGACCGGCATGTCGGGGAACATTAGACTCGGACCCGCCCGGCAAGCTCGATCAGCTCTAATGCAAGGAGGCACGGGTGCCGCTGCTGACCCGTATCAGGGGACCGCGTGATCTGGACCGGCTCAGCCTTGAGGAGCTGGACCAGCTGGCGGAGGAGATCAGGAGCTTCCTCGTCGGCGCTGTCTCCAAGACCGGCGGCCACCTCGGCCCCAACCTCGGTGTGGTCGAGCTGACCATCGCGCTGCACCGGGTGTTCGACTCGCCCAGGGACCGGGTGCTCTTCGACACCGGACACCAGTCCTACGTGCACAAGCTGCTCACAGGGCGCCACGACTTCTCGAAGCTGCGCTCCAAGGGCGGCCTCTCCGGCTACCCCTCGCGCGCCGAGTCCGAGCACGACGTCATCGAGAACAGCCACGCCTCGACCGTCCTCGGCTGGGCCGACGGCCTCGCGAAAGCCAACCAGGTGCTCAAACGGGACGACCACGTCGTCGCCGTGATTGGTGACGGCGCCCTGACCGGAGGTATGGCCTGGGAGGCGCTGAACAACATCGCCGACGCCAAGGACCGTCCGCTCGTCATCGTCGTCAACGACAACGAGCGCTCGTACGCGCCGACCATCGGCGGCCTCGCCAACCACCTCGCGACCCTGCGCACCACCGACGGCTACGAGCGCTTCCTGGCCCGCGGCAAGGACCTCCTGGAGCGCACCCCGGTCGTCGGCCGGCCGCTGTACGAGACCCTGCACGGGGCCAAGAAGGGCCTCAAGGACTTCATCGCGCCCCAGGGCATGTTCGAGGACCTCGGCCTCAAGTACGTCGGCCCCATCGACGGCCACGACCTCGAAGCGCTGGAGTCGGCGCTGGCCCGCGCCAAGCGGTTCGGCGGCCCGGTCATCGTGCACTGCCTCACCGAGAAGGGCCGCGGCTACAAGCCCGCCGAGCAGGACGAGGCCGACCGCTTCCACGGCATCGGCCCCATCCACCCCGACACCGGCCTGCCCGTCAAGGCCTCCGCCGCCAGCTGGACCTCCGTCTTCGGCGACGAGATGGTCGAGCTGGGCCGGGAGCGGGAGGACATCGTCGCCATCACGGCCGCCATGCTCCAGCCGGTCGGCCTGAAGAAGTTCGCGGACACCTTCCCGGACCGGATCTACGACGTCGGCATCGCCGAGCAGCACGCCGCCGTCTCCGCGGCGGGCCTGGCGACCGGGGGACTGCACCCCGTCTTCGCCGTCTACGCCACCTTCCTCAACCGCGCCTTCGACCAGGTCCTCATGGACGTCGCCCTGCACAAGTGCGGAGTCACCTTCGTGCTCGACCGGGCCGGCGTCACCGGCGACGACGGCGCCTCGCACAACGGCATGTGGGACATGTCGATGCTCCAGGTCGTCCCGACGCTCAGGCTCGCCGCCCCGCGCGACGCCGAACAGCTGCGCGCCCAGCTGCGCGAGGCCGTCCAGGTCGACGACGCGCCGACCGTGCTGCGCTACTCCAAGGGCGTCGTCGGCCCCGCCGTACCCGCCGTGGGCACCGTCGGCGGCATGGACGTCCTGCGCGAGCCCGGCACCGACACCCCGGACGTGCTCCTCGTCTCCGTCGGAGCCCTGGCGCCCATGTGCCTGGAGATCGCCTCGCTCCTCGACAAGCAGGGCATCTCCACCACCGTCGTCGACCCGCGCTGGGTCAAGCCGGTGGACGAGGCCATGGCCCCGCTCGCCGAGCGGCACCGCGTGGTCGTCACCGTCGAGGACAACTCCCGCGTCGGCGGCGTCGGCTCGGCGATCGCACAGGCCCTGCGCGACGCGGGCGTCGACATTCCGCTGCGTGACTTCGGCATCCCGCCGCGCTTCCTCGACCATGCCTCCCGCGCCGAGATCATGGCGGAGATCGGGCTCACCGCGCCCGACATCGCCCGCCAGGTCACCGGCCTGGTCTCCAAGCTGGACGGCCGGTACGACGACGCACGGGCCGAAGTGGAGCCCGCCCGCGACTAGACGCACCCGGATGGGCCGGTCACGCCACTCTTGACAGTGGTGGGGCCGGCCCGTTCGCGTGAATCCGCCCGCGCCGGGGCATACGACCTACGCCCCCTCTCGATCATGTCGAGGACGACACAGCGTGGGAGGTACCCGTGAGCAGCACCCTCTTCCGGACGAAGAAGGTAGAACAGTCCATCCGCGACACCGAGGAACCGGAGCACGCGCTCAAGAAATCCTTGTCCGCGCTGGATCTGACCGTCTTCGGCGTCGGCGTCATCATCGGCACCGGCATCTTCGTCCTGACCGGAACCGTCGCCAAGAACAACGCCGGCCCGGCCGTCGCCCTGGCCTTCGTCGTCGCCGGCGTGGTCTGCGCGCTCGCCGCGCTCTGCTACGCCGAGTTCGCCTCCACCGTCCCGGTGGCGGGATCGGCGTACACCTTCTCGTACGCCTCCCTCGGTGAACTGCCCGCCTGGATCATCGGCTGGGACCTGGTCCTGGAGTTCGCGCTCGGCACCGCGGTGGTCGCCGTCGGCTGGTCCGGCTACATCGCCTCGCTGCTCGACAACGCGGGCTGGCACCTGCCGGAGGTGCTCAGCGGCCGGGACGGGGCCGACGGCTTCGGCTTCGACATCCTCGCCGCCGCGCTCGTCCTGGTGCTCACCGGCATCCTCGTGCTCGGCACGAAGCTGTCCGCGCGCGTCACCTCGATCGTCGTCGCCGTCAAGGTGACGGTCGTCCTCGTCGTGATCATCGCGGGCGCCTTCTTCGTCAAGAGCGGCAACTACGACCCGTTCATCCCCGAGTCCAAGCCGGTGGAAGCGGGCAGCGGCCTCCAGTCCCCGCTCATCCAGCTGATGTTCGGCTGGGCACCCGCCAACTTCGGCGTGATGGGCATCTTCACGGCCGCCTCGGTCGTCTTCTTCGCCTTCATCGGCTTCGACGTCGTCGCCACGGCCGCCGAGGAGACCAGGAACCCGCAGCGCGACATGCCGCGCGGCATCCTCGGCTCCCTCCTCATCTGCACGACCCTCTACGTCGCCGTGTCGATCGTCGTGACCGGCATGCAGAAGTACACCGACCTGTCCATCACGGCCCCGCTCGCCGACGCCTTCAAGGCCACCGGCCACCCCTGGTTCGCGGGCTTCATCAGCTTCGGGGCGGCGGTGGGCCTGACGACGGTCTGCATGATCCTGCTCCTGGGCCAGACCCGGGTGTTCTTCGCGATGAGCCGCGACGGACTGCTGCCCACGTTCTTCTCCCACGTCCACCCGAAGTTCCGGACCCCGCACCGCCCGACCATCCTGCTCGGCGTGATCATCGCGATCGTCGCGGGCTTCACGCCCCTGAGCGAGCTCGCCGAACTGGTCAACATCGGCACGCTGTTCGCGTTCGTGGTCGTGGCGATCGGCGTCGCCATCCTCCGCCGCACCCGCCCCGACCTGCCCCGCGCCTTCCGCACCCCCTGGGTCCCGGTCGTCCCGATCGTCTCGGTCCTGGCCTCCATGTGGCTGATGCTCAACCTGCCGGCCGAGACCTGGCTCCGCTTCGGGATCTGGATGGTGCTCGGGTTCGCCGTGTACTTCCTCTACGGCCGCACCCACAGCCGCCTCAACCAGCAGACCGAGACGAAGTAACTCCCGGGGATCCGTTGTCGGCTGCGGGCCGGTCGCGCCGTTCCCCGCGCCCCTGGGTGGGTGCAGTGAGGGCCTGCCCAGCCACCCAGGGGCCGCACCGCAGCCGGTCGCTGCGGGCCGGTCGCGCCGTTCACCGCGCCCCTGGGTGGGTGCAGTGAGGGCCTGCCCAGCTGCACCCACCGTTTTCAGGGGCGCGAGGAACTGCGCGACCAGCCCCCACCGGCCCGCAGTCGGACGACGACGCTCAGGGCCGTACGGTCCGCGGCCCCGCAACCTCGGCCCCCAACTCGGCGACCCGCCGCCGCAGTTCCCGATCGGCCGTGACCACCAGCACCCGTCGCTCACCCGCCCCCGCCACCAGCTCCACCATGTGGTCGTCCCCGCTGCCGGGCGCGCTCTCCACCCGAACCCCCTGCACCGACTCCACCCCCCGAGCCGCCCCCTCCACCACCAGCACGATCTCCACGGCGCCGTCCCGCCCGGGCACCCCGTCCACCGCGAGCCGGTCCCGCAGCCGCTCCGCCGCTCCCCGCCGGTCCCGCCACCACCCGTCCGGCACCGACCCGACGACATTCGCGGCGTCCACGACGACCAGCAGCACGTCACTCATGGCCCCAGCGTCCCACGACCGGCCCGCCGGGAGGCGGTACCGGCCGCCCGATTAGAGTGGGCCCGTGTCCATGGTCCGTACAGTGAACGGCAACTGGCTCATCCGCGCCCGGGACGGCCGGCTCGGCGTGTACACCACCCGTGACGAGGCCGTGTGGTGCCGGGCCGAGCAGCGACCCGGCGGCACCTGGTCGCCCTGGCGCAAGGTCGGCGGCGAGCAGCGTCTGCACCCCGCACTCGCCGTGGGCCAGGGCGCCAACGGCTACGCACACCTCGTCTCCTGGCGCCCCACCAAGGCCAAGGAGTCGGGCCTCGTGCACTCCACCCACTTCCGCGTCCACCTCGCCGCCCTCGACTGGATCCCGGTCGGCCACCCCGACAAGGCGGGTGCGCGCACCGGCGTGCCCGCCGTGGCCGTCGACGCGGAGGGGAGGGCCCATGTCTTCGTCGGCGACCGCGGCGGCGGCGTGCGCGCCCTCGTGCAGAAGGAGCGCGGCGGCTGGAGCGCCTGGTCCGCCCTCAAGGGCTCCGAGGCGCCCGGTGAACTGACCGCGGTGACGGGGGAGTCGGGCCGGGTCGAGCTGTACGCCACCACCGCCACCGGCATCCTGCGCTGGCTCCAGGACGAGCCCGGCGCGCCTCCCGTACCGGCCGACCCGCTGCCGGTCCGCGTCGAACCGGGCACCCTGAGCGCGCTGCCCACCTCCAAGGAGCACACCACGCTGTTCTTCGCGGACCCCGAGGGCATGTACTACGCCTTGCGTCCGGACATCGGACCCGCCCCCCTGCTCGCCGCGGCAGGCCCCGGCCCGGCGGCCCTGCTGCGCTGCACCCTGGAGGGCCACGACTGCACGCTGCTCGCCCAGCGTTCGGCCTCCGGCCGGGTCGCCTTCGCCGCTTATCCCACCGAGCAGGAGTCGGCGGGCCTGTGGTGGACGGAGTCCGGACCGCAGCTCCCCGTGGACACGGCAGTGGCCCTCGCCGAGGACGCGGACGGCCGTATCGTCGCCGCGACGGTGACCCCCGAGGGCGAACTGCGGGTCGCCCGGCAGAAGGACGAGCCGGGCCTGGCCCTGGCGGCCTGGCAGGAGGTCTGAGCGCCCAGCCGCCCCCGTCCGGTGCACAGAGTACGACAGAGGGCCCCCGCCGCAGCGGAGGCCCTCTTCAGCTGCCTGGGTGTTACGCCGGAACCGAGGCCAGCCCCGGAGCCAGGAACTTCTTGCCGTTCACCCGCTCGGAGACACCCTCGCGGTCCAGGTACGGCGTGATGCCGCCCAGGTGGAAGGGCCAGCCGGCACCCGTGATCAGGCACAGGTCGATGTCCTGGGCCTCGGCGACGACGCCCTCGTCGAGCATGAGCCCGATCTCCTGGGCGACGGCGTCCAGGACGCGGTCACGGACCTGCTCCTCGGACAGGACGACATCGCCCTGCTTGAGGAGGGCGGCGACCTCGGGGTCCAGCTCCGGCTTGCCGGAGTCGTAGACGTAGAAGCCGCGCTTGCCCGCCTTGACGACGGCCGCGAGGTTCGGGGAGACGGTGAAGCGCTCCGGGAAGGCCCTGTTGAGGGTCTCGGAGACGTGCAGGCCGATCGCGGGACCGACCAGCTCCAGGAGGACGAGAGGCGACATGGGCAGGCCCAGGGGCTCCACCGCCTTCTCCGCCACGGCGACCGGGGTGCCCTCGTCGATGACGTTCTGGATCTCGCCCATGAAGCGGGTGAGGATGCGGTTCACGACGAACGCCGGGGCGTCCTTGACCAGCACCGCGGTCTTCTTCAGCTTCTTGGCGACGGAGAACGCCGTGGCCAGCGAGGCGTCGTCGGTCTGCTCGCCGCGGACGATCTCAAGGAGCGGCAGGATCGCGACCGGGTTGAAGAAGTGGAAACCGACGACCCGCTCGGGGTTCTTCAGCTTCGACGCCATCTCCGAGACGGACAGCGAGGAGGTGTTGGTGGCGAGGATCGCGTGCGCCGGGGCGACCGCCTCGACCTCCGCGAACACCTGCTGCTTGACGCCGATCTCCTCGAACACGGCCTCGATGATGAAGTCCGCGTCGGAGAAGCCCTCCGCCTTGTCCAGCACACCGGTGACCAGGGCCTTGAGGCGGTTGGCCTTGTCCTGGTTGATACGGCCCTTGCCGAGCAGCTTCTCGATCTCGGCGTGGACGTAGCCCACACCCTTGTCGACGCGCTCCTGGTCGATGTCGGTCAGCACGACCGGCACCTCCAGGCGGCGCAGGAAGAGCAGCGCGAGCTGGGAGGCCATCAGACCGGCGCCGACGACGCCCACTTTGGTGACCGGACGCGCGAGCGACTTGTCCGGCGCACCGGCGGGACGCTTGCCGCGCTTCTGCACCAGGTTGAACGCGTAGATGCCGGAGCGCAGTTCGCCACCCATGATCAGGTCGGCGAGGGCCTGGTCCTCGGCGTCGTAGCCCTGCTGCAGGTCGCCGTTCTTGGCGGCCTCGATGATGTCCAGGGCGCGGTAGGCGGCCGGAGCGGCCCCGTGCACCTTGGAGTCGGCGATGAAGCGGCCCTTGGCGACGGCCTGGTCCCAGGCCTCACCGCGGTCGATCACCGGGCGGTCGACGACGATCTCGCCCTTGAGGACGGACGCCGTCCACAGCAGGGACTGCTCCAGGAAGTCCGCGCCCTCGAACAGCGCGTCTGCGATGCCCAGTTCGTAGACCTGGACGCCCTTGAGCTGCTTGTTCTGGTTGAGGGAGTTCTCGATGATGACCGAGACGGCCTTCTCGGCGCCGATCAGGTTCGGCAGCAGCGTGCAGCCGCCCCAGCCGGGGACCAGGCCGAGGAAGACCTCGGGGAGCGAGAAGGCGGGCAGGGCCGCGGAGACCGTGCGGTAGGTGCAGTGCAGACCGACCTCGACGCCACCGCCCATCGCGGCACCGTTGTAGTACGCGAAGGTCGGCACGGCGATGTCGGCGAGGCGCTTGAAGACCTCGTGGCCGCCCTTGCCGATGGCGAGCGCGTCCTTGTGCTCCTTGAGGAGCTCGACGCCCTTCAGGTCG
Source organism: Streptomyces sp. NPDC031225 (assembly GCF_055570355.1). Classification (NCBI taxonomy): domain Bacteria; kingdom Bacillati; phylum Actinomycetota; class Actinomycetes; order Kitasatosporales; family Streptomycetaceae; genus Streptomyces; species Streptomyces sp. NPDC031225. The sequence goes on from NZ_JBVIHJ010000014.1 coordinate 29,481, forward strand.
GCGCCGACGGCGAAGATGAACGGCTTGCCGGTGATGCCGACGCCGATGATCTCGCCGGCCGAGGCCTCCTTCTCGACCTGGTCGATGGCGGTGTTCAGGTTCGCCAGCGAGGCCGGGCCGAAGGTGGTCGGCTTGGTGTGGTCGAAGCCGTTGTCCAGCGTGATGAGCGCGAAACGGCCCGCGTTGAAGGGCAGGTCCAGGTGGCGTACGTGCGCCTGGGTGACTACCTCGTCCGGGAACAGCTCGGCCGCACCCTTCAAGAGCTCAGTGGTGCTCACTTGCTGCCTCCGGCGTCCTTGTGGTTCGGGTTCTCCCAGATGACCGTCGCGCCCATGCCGAAGCCGACGCACATGGTGGTCAGGCCGTAGCGGACCTCGGGCTGTTCCTCGAACTGACGGGCCAGCTGCGTCATCAGACGCACACCCGAGGAGGCGAGGGGGTGACCGAAGGCGATCGCGCCGCCGTACTGGTTGACGCGCGCGTCGTCGTCCGCGATCCCGTAGTGCTCCAGGAAGGCGAGGACCTGGACGGCGAAGGCCTCGTTGATCTCGAACAGGCCGATGTCGGAGATGGACAGGCCCGCCTGGGCGAGCGCCTTCTCGGTGGCCGGGATCGGGCCGTAGCCCATGACCTCCGGCTCGACACCCACGAAGGAGTACGAGACGAGGCGCATCTTCACCGGCAGGTCGTTCTCGCGGGCGAAGTCCTCGGAGGCGATGAGGGAGGCGGTGGCGCCGTCGTTCAGACCGGCGGCGTTACCGGCGGTGACCCGGCCGTGGACACGGAACGGCGTCTTCAGACCGGAGAGGTTCTCCAGGGTGGTGCCCGGGCGCATCGGCTCGTCGGCGGTGACCAGACCCCAGCCGGTCTCACCGGCCTCGGGGCTGGTGCGGCGTACCGAGATCGGCACCAGGTCGGCCTGGATCTTGCCGTTGGCGTACGCCTTGGCGGCCTTCTCCTGGGAGCGCACGGCGTACTCGTCGGCGCGCTGCTTGGTGATCGTCGGGTACCGGTCGTGCAGGTTCTCGGCGGTCATGCCCATGAACAGGGCGGACTCGTCGACCAGCTTCTCGCTGACGAACCGCGGGTTGGGGTCCACGCCCTCACCCATGGGGTGGCGGCCCATGTGCTCGACACCACCGGCGATGGCGATGTCGTAGGCGCCGAAGGCCACGGAACCGGCGACCGAGGTGACGGCGGTCAGGGCACCGGCACACATGCGGTCGATGGAGTAACCGGGTACGGACTGCGGCAGACCGGCGAGGATTCCGGCGGTGCGGCCGATGGTGAGTCCCTGGTCACCGATCTGCGTGGTCGCGGCGATGGCGACCTCGTCGATCTTCTTCGGGTCGAGACCCGGGTTGCGGCGCAGCAGCTCCCGGATCGCCTTCACGACAAGGTCGTCGGCGCGGGTCTCGTGGTAGATGCCCTTCGGGCCCGCCTTGCCGAACGGGGTGCGGACGCCGTCGACAAAGACGACATCCTTGACGGTACGAGGCACGATGGCTCTCCTCCAGATGCGGGATCTGCACTGCTGCGGCCGCGCTGAGCGCGCGCTCAGGTCCATGCTACTTGCGGGTAATGTACCTGCACACCCCTGGAGCCCGGAGCGGCGAAGGTCACACCGCGGGAGGCGCCGTGGAACCCCGTGGCGTCAGTACGGGAGTGGGCACCGGATGCGATCCCGGACCCTCTCCGGTGATGACGCCGAACAGGGTACGGGCCACGTCCGCACCGAATCCGTGCACGTCATGGCTCATCGCGGAGAGCGTGGGGTGGGTGAGCCGGCAGAGCTGGGAGTCGTCCCAGGCGAGCAGGGAGACGTCTCGCGGCACGTTCAGGCCCATCTCCGCGGCGACCGACAACCCGGCGACCGCCATGATGTCGTTGTCATAGACGATCGCCGTCGGCCGGTCCTGCGATGCCGCGGTCAGCAGTGACCGGGTGGCCCGCGCGCCGGCCTCTCCCGAGTAGTCGGTGGTGACCTGCCAGGCCCCCGCCAGCTCCAGCGTCCTCGCGGCCTCGTCGAACGCCGCCGTGCGGGTCGCCGTGTGCCCCAGGGCGGCCGCACCGCCCACCCGGGCGACCCGCCGGTGTCCCAGCGCCGCGAGATACCGCACGGCCTCCGTCACGGCGGTGGCGTCGTCGGTCCACACCGAGGTCAGGGTCCCGGTGAACGAGGGGTGCCCCACGGCCACCACCGGCATCCCCAGCCGCTCGGCCGCCGCGACGCGCGGGTCGTCCGCCCGGAAGTCGACCAGGATCGACCCGCCGATCTGCCGTCCCCGCCACCACGTCTCCTGGAGGCCGACCTCCTCCTCCACGTTCCGCACGAGCCGCAGCAGCAGCGAGCAGTTCCGCTCGATCAGCACGCTCTCCACGCCCGACACGAACTCCATGTAGAAGGGTTCGAGCCCCAGCAGCCGCGCCGGCCGGCAGATCGCGAGCCCCACGACGTCCACCCGCGACCCGGCCAGCGTCCGTGCCGTGAGGTTCGGCGCCCAGCCCAGCTCGCGCGCGGCCCGGAAGATCCGCTCCCGGGTCGGCTCCGACAGCCCCGGCTTGTGGTTGAAGGCCAGCGACACGGCCCCCTTGGACACACCGGCGCGCGCGGCGACGTCCTTGATGGTGACGCGAGAGGCCGGCTGGGCTGTCATCGGCTGGGCTCCAGGCAGTACAGGGCGGCTCGGGCGGCGTCCGCATCAGGAGTCTCCCAGCCGCTCACCCCGATGGTCACCCGTTCCCCGGGCAGCAGCGTCACCAGCCCCCGGTCGGCCCGCGCCGCCGGATCCAGCCGGTCGGCCTGGAGCAGCAGATCCCGTACGAGGGTCCGGGCCGTCACCGTCACGGCACCTGGCGCGACCGACACGTCGAACTCGGGCCGGGGGTAGGGGATGTCACGGTCCGGCGAGGGAAAGTGCAGTGCCCGCAACCCATCCGGCACCCGGCCCGCCCCGCCGAGCCCGCCCGCGTCCGCCACCAGGAACTCCTTGGGTCCCGCAGGCACCAGTTCGGGCGGCACGGCCACCTCGGCGACGGCCCGTCGGTCCGCATGGAAGGGCACCTCGGTCTCGTCGATCGTCTCACCCTCGACCGACATGCGCCGCAGCCGAAGTACCCCCGCCCACGGCTCGCCCGCCTGGTTCACCACCGCCAACACCGTCCGCCGACCCCGCACTTGTACCGTCAGCATCCGGTCCGCGTACAGTCGCCGCAGCTCGTGGTAGAGCGGCTTCTCCCGCCCGTCCCCGTCGATCGCCGCCCAACTGGTCACCGGCCAGCAGTCGTTGAGCTGCCACACCACCGTCCCCGCGCACACCGGCCAGTGGGACCGCCAGTGCTCGATCCCGGTGGCCACGGCCCGTGCCTGGTTGACCTGCATGAGGTAGTGCCAGCGGTCGAAGTCCCCGTGCGGCACGGGGAAATGCCGGGCCAGCCCCCGCTCCAGCTTTCCGTTCCCGTCGTCCGCCTTCTGGTGGTGCAGCACACCGGGGGAGTCCGGAGCCAGCTCCTCCCCGGCCATCGCTCGCGCCAGCGTGGCGTGGGCGGGCGGCGCCTGCCATCCGAACTCGGCCACGAAGCGCGGCACTTCACTCCGGTACTCGGCGTAGTCCTCCCGGTTCCACACCTCCCACGAGTGGTGCGTCCCGTGCGCGGGGTCGTTCGGATGGTGCTCCCACGACCCGGACCAGGGGCTGCCCGCCGAGTAGGGCCGTGTCGGATCCAACTCGGCCACCACCCGCGGCAGTACGCCCAGGTAGTACCCCTCGCCCCAGGAGTCCCCGGCGAGCCGCGTCTCCCAGTCCCAGTCCCGGAACCCCCACAGGTTCTCGTTGTTGCCGTTCCACAGCACGAGCGAGGGATGCGGCATCAGCCGTACGACGTTCTCCCGGGCCTCCGCCTCCACCTCACCCCGCAGCGGCTGCTCCTCGGGATAGGCCGCGCAGGCGAACGGGAAGTCCTGCCAGACCAGCAGCCCCAGTTCGTCGCAGGCGTCGTAGAAGTCCTCGCTCTCGTAGATCCCGCCGCCCCAGACCCGCACCAGGTCCACACCGGCGCCGGCCGCCTGCCGCAGCCGCTCCCGGTACCGCTCGCGGGTGATCCGGGAGGGGAACACGTCGTCCGGGATCCAGTTCACGCCGCGCGCGAAGATCCGCTCGCCGTTGACGACCAGGGTGAACCCGCTGCCGTGCTCGTCGGCCGAGCGGTCCAGTTCGACGGTCCTGAAGCCCACCCGGCGCTGCCACACGTCAAGCGGCCCGTCCTCGTCGAGCAGTGTCAACTCGACGTCGTACAGCGGCTGTTCACCGTATCCGCGCGGCCACCACCGTCGCGCGTCCGGCACCTGAAGCCGTACGGTCCCCGAGGTCCCGTCGATCGCGGCGCGCGCCCGCACCCCGCCCACCGAGGCCTCGACCGTCAGGGGCGCCTCGACCTGGGCCCGCTCGACGTCCACGGCCAACTCCACGACGCCCGTGCCCTCCTGGACGGTCACCAGGGGCCGCACCCGGGCGATCCGGGCCGTCGACCACCGCTCCAGGCGCACCGGCCGCCAGATCCCGGCGGTCACCAGCGTGGGCCCCCAGTCCCAGCCGAACGAGCACGCCATCTTGCGGATGTACTGGTACGGCTCGGCGTACGCGCCGGGCCGTTCACCCAGCTTCCCGCGCATCGCCTCGGCCTCCGCGTAGGCGGAGACGAACCGCACGCTCAGCCGCCCCGACAGGCCGGTCACGTCGAAGCGGTACGAGCGGTGCATGTTCCGTGTCCGGCCCAGCAGTTGACCGTCCAGCTGGATTTCGGCCGCGGTGTCCAGTCCGTCGAAGACGAGGTCGGTCTGCTCGTGCCCGTTCGCGGGAGCCAGGTCGGTCTCGTAGGTCCACTCCCGCCGTCCCACCCACGCGACCTCGGTCTCGTTGCGGCCGAGAAAGGGATCCGGGATCACTCCGGCCGCCAGCAGATCGGTGTGCACGCAGCCCGGCACGACGGCCGGGAGTTCGTCCACGGTGCCGTCGGAGTGGCGCAGGATCCATCCCTCGGTGAGCGGTGTGGCCTGAAGCATGTACACACTCCCTAAACCGATCAAGTTCTGTGCTGCGGACACTTTTTGACGTCGTTGGCATCGTTGGCGAGATAGGGACTTTACCGGTTAAGAAAACGTTGTCAGAGTTCCGAACCAGCCAACCCGCTCGTGCTCGTCCGCCCCGTGAACGGAGCTGATGCACATGAACCGCCGTACAGTCCTGGCCATGGCCGTGGGTGCCGCCCTGCTGATCCCCGGGTGCACCGGCACCGGAGGGTCCTCGAAGGGAGCCGACGCCAAGGCCGCCGACGACCCGTCGAAGGTCACCGGAACCATCAAGGTCCTCACCGTCCGCACCGACCTCGTGCAGGACGGCACGCTGAAGAAGTACGCCGCCGAGTTCAACAAGACCTATCCGAAGGTCAAGGTCGAGTTCGAGGGCATCACGGACTACGAGGCCGAGGTCAAGATCCGTATGAACACCGAGAACTACGGTGATGTGCTGCTGATCCCGGCCGTCATCAAGAAGACCGACTACCCGAGGTTCTTCGCCTCGCTCGGCACCCAGCAGGAGCGCGAGAAGAAGTACCGCTTCACCGACTTCACCACCGTCGGCGGCAAGGTCTACGGGCAGAGCCCCGTCGCCGTGAGCCCCGGGTTCGTCTACAACAAGCGGATCTGGAAGGAGGCCGGCGTCACCGAATGGCCCACCACCCCGGCCGAGTTCGTCGCCGACCTCAAGGCCATCAAGGCGAAGACCGACGCGATCCCGTACTACACCAACTTCTCGGCCGGCTGGACGCTGTCGCAGTGGACGCAGGTCGACGGCGCGGTGACCTGTGACCCGAAGGCGACCGACAAACTCGCCGAGGGCGACCCCTGGGCGAAGGGCGCGGACCTGCGCGTCGGCGACCAGCTCCTGTACGACATCGTCCACGAGGGACTGATCGAGAAGGACCCGACGACCAGCAACTGGGAGGAGTCCAAGCCCCGCACCGCCAAGGGCGAGATCGCCACGCAGTGGCTCGGCACCTGGGCGATCGTGCAGTTCCAGGACGCCGCGAAGAAGGCCGGCGCGAACCCGGACGACATCGGCTTCATGCCCTTCCCGGCCCAGACGGGCGGGAAGTTCTGCGCGACCATCGGCCCCGACTACAACCAGGCGGTCAACGTCCACTCCAAGTACAAGGAGGCGGCCCGCGCCTGGATCGACTGGTTCACCGACAAGTCCACCTACGTCGAGGACAACCTCGCCCTTCCCCCGGTCAAGGACGCCCCGCTGCCGTCGGTCCTCAAGCCGTACGAGGACCAGGGCGTGAAGTTCATCGAACTGGACGACGCCCAGGGCGCGAAGGTCAAGCAGATCGACAACGACTCCGAGGTCGGGATCTTCGCCCCGGAGTACCGCCAGAAACTGGTCGACCTCGCCCGCGGCGCCCGCAAGGGCAGCCTCGACGACTTCCTCGCCGACCTCAGCGAGCGCTGGACGGACAGCCAGAAGAACCTGGGGTCCTGATGACGGACACCACACAGAAGGCGGCCGTGGAGGTGATCCCGGCCGCCCCCGTCCCGGCACCGCCCTCGCGTCGCACCCGCGTCTGGCAGGGCGTCACGCCCTGGCTGTTCCTGATCGCCCCGCTCGCCCTGCTGGTCACCTTCACCTACGCGCCGCTCCTCAACATGATCGCGTACAGCTTCACCGACTGGGACGGCGTGAGCCCCGTCCTGCACTACACGGGCGCCGAGAACTACCAGGAGGTCTTCACCCGCCCCGACCTCTTCGAGGTGTTCTGGGTCAGCGGCTACTACCTCGCCGCCTCCGTGGTCCAGATCGTCCTCGCGCTCTACTTCGCGACGATCCTGAGCTTCGACGTCCGTTTCCGGAACTTCTTCAAGGGCGTGCTCTTCTTCCCGTACCTGATCAACGGGGTCGCGATCGGCTTCGTGTTCCTCTACTTCTTCCAGGACGGCGGCACCCTCGACTCGGTGCTGAGCCTGATCGGGGTGAAGACCGACCACGCCTGGCTCGGCACCCCGGGCTCCGCGAACACCTCGCTGGCCGGAGTCTCCGTCTGGCGCTACCTCGGCCTGAACTTCGTCCTGTTCCTGGGCGCGATCCAGTCCATCCCGGGGGAGCTGTACGAGGCGGCCGAGCTGGACGGCGCGAACCGCTGGCACCAGTTCCGCCACATCATCGCGCCGGGCATCAAGCCCGTCCTGACCCTGACGGTGATCCTCTCGATCTCCGGCTCGCTCTCGGTCTTCGAGATCCCGTACATCATGACCGGCGGCGCGACCGGCACCGAGACCTTCGTGATCCAGACGGTCAACCTGGCGTTCCGCTTCAACAAGACGGGCCTGGCCTCGGCGGCCGCCATCGTCCTCCTGCTGATCATCCTGCTGGTGACCTGGGTGCAGCGGCGCCTGGTCCCCGACGACAAGGTGGACCTCGTATGACGCGCCGTACGGTCGTCCGCACCCTCGTCTACGTGTCGCTCATCGCCGCGACCGTGGTCGTCCTGCTCCCGCTCCTGGTCGTCCTGCTCACCTCCCTCAAGACGGAGAAGGAGATGGCGAACACCGGCGGCGCCCTGGACCTGCCCCACGACCTGCTGAACTTCCACAACTACGTGACGGCGTTCCAGGACGGCGAGATGCTGACCGCCTTCACCAACACGGCGATCATCCTGCTGGTCTCCATCGGCGGCACCGTTCTCATCGGCTCGATGACGGCCTACGCCATCGACCGCTTCACCTTCCGCTTCAAGAAGCTGGTGGTGGTGCTCTTCCTGACAGCGGCCCTGGTTCCCGGCGTCACGACCCAGGTGGCGACGTTCCAGATCGTCAACAGCTTCGGCATGTTCGACAGTCTCTGGGCGCCGATCGCCCTCTACATGGGCACGGACATCGTCTCGATCTACATCTTCCTGCAGTTCGTCCGTTCGATCCCGGTCTCGCTGGACGAATCGGCGCGCCTGGACGGAGCCAACGCCTTCACGATCTACCGAAAGATCATCTTCCCGCTGCTGAAGCCGGCCATAGCAACCGTGGTCATAGTGAAGGGGATCACCGTATACAACGACTTCTACATCCCCTTCCTCTACATGCCCTCGGAAGATCTTGGCGTGATCTCGACGTCGCTGTTCCGCTTCAGAGGCCCCTACGCGGCCCACTGGGAGGTCATTTCGGCAGGAGCGGTGCTGGTGATCCTGCCGACCCTGATCGTCTTCCTGAGCTTGCAGCGCTTCATCTACAACGGCTTCATGAGGGGCGCGACCAGGTGACTCCCCCGGGGCGCGGGGAACCGGGCCACCGACCTCAGCCGACCCGCAGCCGCCGTGGCCGGAGAAATCCCCACGGCGGCTAGGCGGACAGCGCAGCCACCAGCACAGGCGTCACCTGCTCCACCTGCCAGGCCCGAGCGCCGAATCCCGCCAACGCCTCGCTGATCGACTCGGCGGTCACCTCCGTCGGCGGCTCCCAGCAGACCCGCCGCACGGTGTCCGGAGTGATCAGGTTCTCCTGAGGCATGTTGAGGCTCTCGGCCAGCGCGGACACAGCCGCACGAGCCGCAGACAACCGAGCGGCAGCGGCAGGGTCCTTGTCGGCCCAGGCGCGCGGCGGCGGAGGCCCCGTCACCGGCTGACCGGGCTGCGGCAACTGCGCCTCGGTGAGGGCCTTGGCCCGGTCGACGGCCGCCTGCCACTGGTCCAGCTGGCGCCGGCCCATCCGATGCCCGAACCCGTTCAGCGCGGCCAGCGCGTGCACGTTCACCGGAAGTGCGAGCGCCGCCTCGACGATCGCCGTGTCGGACAGCACCTTGCCCGGCGACACGTCCCGCCGCTGGGCGATCCGGTCCCGCGTCTCCCACAGTTCCCGCACGACACCGAGCTGCCGACGCCGTCGCACCTTGTGCATCCCGGACGTGCGGCGCCAGGGGTCCTTGCGGGGCTCGGCCGGCGGCGCGGCCGCGATCGCCTCGAACTCCTGCAGCGCCCACTCCAGCTTGCCCTGCCGGTCCAGTTCCTTCTCCAGCGCGTCCCGCAGATCGACGAGAAGTTCCACGTCGAGGGCGGCGTAGCGCAGCCACGGCTCGGGCAGCGGACGGGTCGACCAGTCGACGGCCGAGTGGCCCTTCTCCAGTACGAAGCCCAGCACGCTCTCGACCATCGCGCCGAGCCCCACCCGGGGGAATCCGGCGATCCGCCCGGCCAGCTCGGTGTCGAAGATGCGCGAGGGAACCATGCCTATCTCGCGCAGACAGGGCAGATCCTGGGTGGCGGCGTGCAGCACCCACTCCACACCGGAGAGTGCCTCGCCGAGCGCCGACAGGTCGGGACAGGCCACGGGGTCGATGAGCGCGGTGCCCGCGCCCGCGCGGCGCAGCTGCACGAGATAGGCGCGCTGTCCGTAGCGGTAGCCGGACGCCCGCTCGGCGTCGACGGCGACAGGTCCGGAACCTGCGGCGAACGCGGCGACGGCCTCGGCCAACGCGTCCGCGTCGGCGATCACGGGCGGAATGCCCTCGCGCGGCTCCAGCAGAGGGATCGGCGCCTCCGCTGCAGAAGATCCGCCATCGTCCGGAGGGCCGCCTCCGGTGGTTCGCAGTGAAATGTCTGCTGCGGTCTCTTGGGCGTCGGTCACATGTCAAGGGTATCTGTGTATGGACAGCGCCTGCCGACGGAACGTTCCGTCGGCAGGCGCCTGAGGGTCGTAAACCAGTCAGCCCGGTGAAAGCTCTGGTTCACGTCCGTGAACAGCGAGGCTCGCGAGAGCCTCAGTGGATGATGCCGGTACGGAGAGCCACCGCCACCATGCCGGCACGGTCTCCCGTGCCGAGCTTGCGGGCGATCCGGGCGAGGTGGCTCTTGACGGTCAGGGCGGACAGCCCCATCGAGACACCGATCGCCTTGTTGGACTGCCCTTCGGCCACCAGCCGCAGCACCTCGACCTCACGGCCGGAGAGCTCGCGGTAGCCGCCCGGGTGGCTCGGGGAACCCGGGGGGCGGCGGTGCATACGGGCGGCGGCGGCGCCGATGGGTGCGGCGCCCGGTCGGGTGGGGAGCCCGAGGTTGGTCCGGGTGCCGGTGACGACGTAGCCCTTGACGCCGCCCGCGAGGGCGTTGCGTACGGCGCCGATGTCGTCGGCCGCGGAGAGGGCGAGGCCGTTGGGCCAGCCCGCCGCGCGGGTCTCGGACAGCAGGGTCAGGCCGGAGCCGTCGGGGAGATGGACATCGGCGATGCAGATGTCGCGGGGGTTGGCGATTCTGGGACGGGCCTCCGCCACGGACGAGGCCTCGATGACATCGCGCACACCGAGCGCCCAGAGATGACGGGTGACGGTGGAGCGGACACGTGGGTCGGCCACGACCACCATGGCGGTGGGCTTGTTCGGGCGATAGGCGACCAGGCTTGCGGGCTGCTCGAGGAGAACGGACACCGGGCCTCCTGGGGTGCGGGACGGCTTGGAAGGTCACAGACGTCTTCGGCACCGGACCCGGCGTCCTTTAGAGAATGATCACGATCTAGTGAGTAACAATTAGTGCAATTCGGACGTACGGTCGATCGTTCGGTGAACACATCGGTTCGTTCGACGGTTCACTCCTGACTGAAAGTGGCCGTATCGACAAATTGATGCGCCGGACGGGTGGACGGATTCCTGCCCGTGCACCGGTCCGTCAGCGCGCCTGGGGGTCCCGGCGCTGCGGCAGCGTCACCACCGACGCGTCGCCCGGGCCGGCCGGGGGCAGACCCGCGACCTGGGCCAGCAGATCGCACCAGGAGACCAGATGCGCCCCCATGTCCGGCACCCCGCCCAGGCCCTCACGGGGCGTCCAGGAGGCACGGATCTCGATCTGCGAGGCAGCGGGCCGCTCGGACAGACCGCCGAAGTAGTGCGAGCTCGCCCGCGTCACGGTGCCGCTCGGTTCGCCGTACGACAGCCCGCGCGCCGCCAGGGCGCCCGTCAGCCAGGACCAGCACACGTCGGGCAGCAGCGGATCGGCGGCCATCTCCGGCTCCAGCTCCGCGCGCACCAGCGTCACCAGCCGGAAGGTGCCCCGCCAGGCGTCGTGCCCGTCCGGGTCGTGCAGCAGCACCAGCCGGCCGTCGGCGAGGTCCTGGTCGCCGTCGACGACGGTGGCCTCCAGGGCGTACGCGTGCGGGGCGAGCCGCTGCGGTGCCCGCGTCGACTCGATCTCGATCTGCGGCCGCAGCCGACTGGTGCGCAGTGCCTGAACCGCGGCCTGGAAGGCCGGTGGAGCCGCACCGCTCCCCTCCCGGTCTCCCGCTTTCGCGTCGTCCATCCCACCCGTGCCGTCCGACAGTCGTTCCTGAGCCGCAGCCATGCGGGAAGGTTAAAGGGAACCGGGGCCCGGTGCGCTCCTAGACACCCGCACTTCGGCGTACGTGGCACAGCCCACGCCCCGTCAAAGCCGCACCGGCGCCATGCAAGACTTGCCCCGTGAGCGCCAACGAGAGCCCCGCGGGCAAGCCGCCGACAGCCACGTACGAATCCGCCTTCCTCAAGGCATGCCGGCGCGAACCCGTGCCGCACACCCCCGTCTGGTTCATGCGGCAGGCCGGGCGCTCACTTCCGGAGTACCGCAAGGTCCGCGAGGGCATCCCGATGCTCGAGTCCTGCACGCGGCCCGAGCTGGTCACCGAGATCACCCTCCAGCCGGTCCGCCGCCACAACGTGGACGCGGCGATCTACTTCAGCGACATCGTCGTCCCGCTCAAGGCCATCGGCATCGACCTCGACATCAAGCCCGGCGTCGGCCCGGTCGTCGAGCGCCCCATCCGTACCCGTGCCGACCTGGCACAGCTGCGCGACCTCACCCCCGAGGACGTCTCCTACGTCACCGAGGCCATTGGCCTGCTGACCCGCGAGCTCGGGTCGACCCCCCTCATCGGATTCGCCGGCGCACCTTTCACCCTCGCGAGTTACCTCGTGGAGGGCGGACCGTCGCGCACGTACGAGAACGCCAAGGCGATGATGTACGGCGACCCCGAGCTCTGGGCCGACCTGCTCGACCGTCTCGCCGACATCACGGCCGCCTTCCTCAAGGTCCAGATCGAGGCCGGCGCCTCCGCGGTCCAGCTCTTCGACTCGTGGGCCGGCGCCCTCGCCCCCGTCGACTACCGGCGCTCGGTACTGCCCGCCTCCGCAAAGGTGTTCGACGCGGTCGCCGGATACGGCGTCCCGCGCATCCACTTCGGCGTCGGCACCGGTGAACTGCTCCGCCTCATGGGCGAGGCCGGCGCGGACGTCGTCGGCGTCGACTGGCGCGTCCCGCTCGACGAGGCCGCCCGCCGTGTGGGCCCCGGCAAGGCGCTCCAGGGCAACATCGACCCGACGGTCCTGTTCGCGTCCACGGCGGCGGTCGAGGCCAAGGCCCGCGAGGTCCTGGAGTCGGCCGAGGGCCTGGAGGGCCACGTCTTCAACCTCGGCCACGGCGTCATGCCGGCCACCGACCCGGACGCGCTGACCCGGCTCGTGGAGTACGTCCACACCCGCACCGCGCGCTGAGTCACCACGTGTGCCGGGGCCGCGCCCTCCTGCCGAACAGCAGGCCGCGCGGTTCCGGCGGCGGGGGAGTGCCCGCCTTGAGCGGCCAGGCGAGCAGCATGCCGACGAGGAAGCCCACGACGTGCGCCGCGTACGCCACCGTGCCCGCCGCGGAGACGCCCTCGCCGGACGAGTACACCGCCTGGAGCACGAACCAGAAGCCCAGCACCAGCCAGGCGGGCAGCCTGAGCGGCAGGAACACCAGGAACGGCACCAGGACCCACACCCTGGCCTTCGGGTACAGCACCAGATAGGCGCCCAGGACACCGGCGATGGCCCCGGACGCGCCGATCAGCGGGTCGCCCGAGTCGTCGTTGAGGAGCGCGAAGCCGTACGACGCCGCATAGCCGCAGACGACGTAGAACAGCGCGAAGCGCACATGGCCCATGCGGTCCTCGACGTTGTTGCCGAAGATCAGCAGGAACAGCATGTTGCCCAGCAGGTGCAGCCAGCCGCCGTGCAGGAACATCGCCGTCAGGACCGACAGCGCCGGGGACTTGTCGTAGTCCGGCGGGGCCACCACACAGCCCGTCGCGCCCTGCGCGCTCGTGCCGACGTCGCCCGTGGGGACGAGGTGCGGCATCTGGTGGTGGATCAACTCCTGCGGGATGGCCGCGTACTGGTCCAGGAACGCCTGGAGATGACAGAGCTGCGACACGCTGCTGTCGCCCGCCACGGAGCCGGCCAGGCCGGGCGTGTACAGGAAGACGAGGACGTTCGCGGCGATGAGCGCATGCGTCACCCAGGGGGTGCGGCGCACAGGGTTTATGTCATGGACGGGGATGACCACAAGGAAGTAGTGCCCGCGATGGGCCCGGCGAATCGGTGCCGTACCGGTGAACACCCGCACGCACGCGTGCGTATGACTCCTCAACCGCCCGCGGCACGGGGAAGGCGGGCCGTGGGGACTACGTGAGGAACAGCGATGAACGACCGTATTACTCCTCCGATGCACGCTCTCCCCGACGGCGAAGCCGAGCTCTCCCTGGTGGTGCGGCTGCCGTGGGAGGACGTGGCCAGGCTCGGTCAGGAGGCCGGGCGGCTGGCGTCCCAGATGCAGCGTCCGGTGACGCTCGACGAGGCGGTGAGCAACCGGCTCAGGTCCACCCGGTCCGCCGCCCACGCCAAGCCCGGGGGTGAACAGCCGGCCGCGATGCCCACCAGCACCAGTGCCTCCGTGTCGGCGCTGCCGCCCCGCCCACCGGCCGACCAGGCCCGCCAGGCCATCGAGCGGATCAACGGGACGGCGTAGCCCTCGGGCCCTGACGCCCTCAGGAGGAGGCCTGCACCTTCGCGGTGGCCTTTCGGGCAGCCACCAGCACCGGGTCCCACACCGGGCTGAACGGCGGCGCGTACCCCAGGTCCAGGGCCGTCATCCGCTCCACCGTCATCCCCGCAGTCAGGGCCACCGCCGCGATGTCGACCCTCTTGCCCGCGCCCTCCCTCCCGACGATCTGCACGCCGAGCAGCCGCCCCGTGCGGCGCTCGGCGAGCATCTTCACCGTCATGGAGGACGCGCCCGGGTAGTAGCCGGCGCGGCTGGTGGACTCGATCGTGACCGAGACGAACTGGAGGCCCGCCCGGCGGGCGTCCTTCTCGCGCAGCCCGGTGCGGGCGATCTCCAGGTCGCAGACCTTGCTGACCGCCGTGCCGACGACGCCGGGGAAGGTGGCGTAGCCGCCGCCCACGTTCGTGCCGATGATCTGGCCGTGCTTGTTGGCGTGGGTGCCCAGGGCGATGTGCCGCTCCTGGCCGGAGACCAGGTCGAGGACCTCCACGCAGTCGCCGCCCGCCCAGATGTCCTCGTGACCGCGCACCCGCATCCCCAGGTCGGTCAGGAGGCCGCCGTGGCTGCCCAGCGGCAGGCCGGCCGCCTTCGCGAGCGTCGTCTCCGGGCGGACGCCGATGCCGAGCACCACCACGTCCGCCGGGTACTCGCCGTCCTGCGTGGCCACCGCGCGGACCCGGCCGTCCTCGCCCGTGAGCACCTTGGTCACCTCGGCGTCGTTCACCATGGTGATGCCCATGCCCTCCATGGCCTCGTGCACCAGACGGCCCATGTCCGGGTCGAGCGTGGACATGGGTTCGCCGCCCCGGTTGAGGACCGTCACCTCGTAGTCACGGTTGATGAGGGCCTCGGCCATCTCCACACCGATGTATCCGGCCCCGACGACCACCGCTCTGCGGCCACGCGTGCGTGCCAGCGTGTCGATGAGCGCCTGGCCGTCGTCGAGGGTCTGCACCCCGTGCACACCGGCGGCGTCGGCGCCCGGCATGTCCGGGCGGATCGGACGGGCACCGGTCGCGATCACGAGCTTGTCGTACGGCGTCCAGGACTCGGCCCCGGACTCCAGGTCACGCGCGCGGACCCGCCGTCCGTCGACGTCGATCTCCAGGACCTCGGTGCGCATGCGCAGATCGATGTCGCGGGCCCGGTGCTCCTCGGGAGTACGGGCGATCAACCGGTCCCGCTCGGTGACGTCGCCGCCCACCCAGTACGGGATGCCGCACGCCGAGTAGGAGCTGAAGTGGCCCCGGTCGAACGCCACGATCCCCAGTTCGTCGGGCCCCTTCAGCCGGCGCGCCTGTGACGCCGCGGACATCCCCGCGGCGTCGGCGCCGATCACTACCAGACGTTCCCTCGTGTCCCGCGTACGGCTCATGTTCATGCGAACACGCTACGAGGGCGCGGCATTTCAGTCCTGCTCGCCCTGCCCCCGCGCGGATCCCGCCTCCGGGTCCGGGACGGGCCGTGCCGTCGGCAGCGGACCCAGCGCGGTCGAGGCGGCCACGGGAGCCGGCCGGCGCGCCAGCCGGGGCCGGATCAGCCGCAGCCACACCAGTACGAGCAGTGCGAGCCCCGCGAGGAACGGCAGCACCGCGGCCACCGCCACCACGATCCAGCGCAGCATGGTCACGAACGCGTCCCAGCCGCCCGCGAGCGCGTCGACGACACCGGGGTCGTCGTCCTCCTCGGCCTTGACGACGGGCGACTCGGACAGGGACAGCGTGATGGTGGCCAGCGTCGTGCGGTCCTTCAGGGTCGCCTGACGGGCGAGCAGCGACTCCAGGTCGGCCTGGCGGGTGCTCAGTTCACCCTCCAGGGTGACCACGTCGCTCAGCTTCGTCGCCTTGTCCATCAGCTCCCGGATCCGCGCCACGCTCGCGCGCTGCGTCGCGATCCGGCTCTCGACGTCGACGACCTGGTCGGTGACGTCCTGCGCGTTCGCGGTGCGCTCCAGGAGCTTGCCCGTGCCCTGCAGGTCGGTGAGGACCTCGTCGTACTTCTCGACGGGCACCCGCAGCACGACCTGTGTCTGCTCCGCACCCTCCTCGTCGCGGGAGGTGGACTCCTTGCCGACGAAACCGCCCGCGTTCTCGGTGCTGGTGCGGGCCGCGGCGAGCGCCTTCGGCACGTTCTTGACCTGCACGGTCAGCGTGGCGGTGCGGATGATGTGGTTCGCGGCGGCCTGGGGTGCGGCGGTGGCCTGCTTGCCGCCGGCGCTGTCCTCGGCGCCGGCCGCGCCCTTCGCCTCGCTCTGCGCGGCCTTGTCGTCGGACAGGGCGCTGCCGCCGTCGCTGCTGGAGTTGGCGCCCCCGCTGCACCCGGTCAGCGCGAGAGCCGTGGCCAGCAGGAGCCCGGCCAGGGTCTGGACGGGACGTACGGAACGGCGTGAACGTCGTGAACGTGATGTGGGCATGGGCGTTCCCCCGAGAGTCGTGGACAACTGACGCTCCTTCGACGCCGGAGTGGTCGCGAACGTTGGAGTCCGGTGGTTCCGATGCGGTCACGGTCGGGACTCGTGAAGGACACCGGGCCGCCGGTGGCCTGTCAGTGGGGTCTGAGAGGCTGGGGCCATGAGCGGATCACAGGTGGTCGTCGTCGGAGCCGGCATCGCGGGACTGGCCGCGGCCCACCGACTGCTGCAGCGCGGCGCGCGCGTCACCGTGCTGGAGGCGTCGGACCGCGTCGGCGGCAAGCTGCTGCCCGGCGAGATCGCGGGCGCGCGCGTGGACCTCGGCGCCGAGTCGATGCTGGCCCGCAGACCGGAGGCGGTGGCCCTCGCGCGTGAGGTGGGCCTCGACGAGCGCCTTCAGCCGCCCGCCACCGCGACGGCCTCGATCTGGACCCGCGGTGCCCTGCGTCCCATGCCCAAGGGCCACGTCATGGGCGTCCCCGGCACCGCCGACGCGCTGGCCGGAGTGTTGTCCGACGAGGGGCTCGCCCGCATCGGGCAGGACGCCGAGCTGCCCCGCACCGAGGTCGGCGACGATGTGGCCGTCGGCGAGTACGTGGCGGCGCGTCTGGGCCGCGAGGTCGTCGACCGCCTCATCGAACCCCTCCTCGGCGGCGTGTACGCGGGCGACGCGTACCGCATCTCGATGCGCTCGGCGGTCCCGCAGCTCTTCCAGGTCGCCAGGACCCACACCTCGCTCACCGAGGGCGTCCGAGAGATCCAGGCCAAGATGGCGGCCAACCAGCAGACCGGCCCGGTGTTCACGGGCATCCGGGGCGGCGTGGGCACCCTCCCGCTCGCCGTTGCCGACTCGGTCCGCGCGCGCGGCGGCGAGATCGTCACCGGCGCCCCGGTGACCGAGCTGCGCCGCGAGGCGTCCGGCGGCTGGAGGGTCGTGGCCGGGGACCGAGTCCTGCACGCCGACGCCGTGATCGTCGCAGCCCCCGCCCCGGCCGCCGCCGGACTCCTGCGCGCCGAGGCCCCCGAGGCCGCCACCGAGCTCGACACCGTCGAGTACGCGTCCATGGCCCTGGTCAGCCTCGCCTACCGCCGCTCCGACACCGCCCTCCCCGCCGGCAGCGGCTTCCTCGTCCCGCCGGTCGACGGCCGCACCATCAAGGCGGCCACCTTCGCCTCCCAGAAGTGGGGCTGGATCGCCGACGAGAACCCGGACGTCGTCGTCCTGCGCACCTCCGTCGGCCGCCACGGCGAGACGAGGATCCTGGAGCGCGACGACGCCGGCCTGGTGGACGTCTCCCGCACCGATCTGAAAGCGGCCACCGGGCTGGACGCCACCCCGCTCGACACCCGCGTCACCCGCTGGACCGACGGCCTTCCCCAGTACCCCGTCGGCCACCACGCGCGCGTGACCCGCATCCGCGAGCACGTCGCCAAGGTCCCCGGCCTCGCGCTGTGCGGCGCGCAGTACGACGGCGTGGGCATCCCGGCCTGCATCGCGAGCGCCTACGCCGCCGTGGACCAGATCGAGGGCGACCCGACCGCCGTACGGGAGCTCACGGCCAACCCGGTGCAGAGTCTGCACGGCGGAGCGGGAGAATGAGGCCATGAGCAACGACGCCCCCACCCCCGAGTCCGGCAGGGTCCCGAACAAGGGCAAGCTGGCCAAGGACCTCAACGAGGTCATCCGTTACACGCTCTGGTCCGTCTTCAAGCTGAAGGACGTGCTCCCCGAGGACCGCACGGGCTACGCCGACGAGGTCCAGGAGCTGTTCGACCAGCTCGCCGCCAAGGACGTCACCATCCGCGGCACCTACGACGTGTCCGGGCTGCGCGCCGACGCCGACGTCATGATCTGGTGGCACGCGGAGACCAGCGACCAGCTCCAGGAGGCGTACAACCTCTTCCGCCGCACGAAGCTGGGGCGCGCCCTGGAGCCCGTGTGGTCCAACATGGCACTGCACCGCCCCGCCGAGTTCAACCGCTCGCACATCCCGGCGTTCCTGGCCGACGAGAACGCGCGCGACTACGTGAGCGTCTACCCCTTCGTCCGCTCCTACGACTGGTACCTCCTGCCCGACGAGGACCGGCGCCGCATGCTCGCCGACCACGGCAAGATGGCCCGCGGCTACCCGGACGTCCGCGCCAACACCGTCGCCTCCTTCTCGCTCGGCGACTACGAGTGGATCCTCGCCTTCGAGGCCGACGAGCTCCACCGGATCGTCGACCTCATGCGCCACCTGCGCGCGTCGGAGGCCCGTATGCACGTCCGCGAGGAGGTCCCGTTCTACACGGGCCGCCGCAAGGACATCGGCGACCTCGTGGCGGGCCTCGCCTGATCAGCGAGTGCTGATCAGCGGGCGGGTTCGACGGCCGCCTCCCGGGAGCTCGGCTTCGGCTCGGGGTGCGGGGCGCACGCGGCGCGCCGCACCGGGAGGCGGCCCTCCAGCAGATAGGCGTCCAGGTATCCGTTGACGCAGGCGTTCGGGCCGCCCGCGATGCCGTGCGTGCCCGCGTCCCGCTCGGTCACCAGCACCGACCCCGACAGCCGCCGGTGCAACTGCAGGGCCCCCTCGTAGGGCGCGGCGGCATCCCGCTCCGCGGCGAGGATCAACGTCGGCGGCAACTCACCGGCCCCCGTGCGCACGTCGAGGGCTTGCTGACGTGGGGCGCTCCAGTACGCACAGGGCAGGTTCATCCACACGTTGTCCCACGTCTCGAACGGCGCCACCCGTGCCAGCCGTGTGTTGTCCCGGTCCCACACGTCCCACTCCGTCGGCCAGGGCGCGTCGTTGCACTCGACGGCCGTGTAGACGGCGCTGGAGTTCTCCGCCTCCTTCGCCGCCTCCTGGTGCGGCCCGGCCTGCTGGATCAACGGCTTCGGATCGCCCTTGAGATAGGCAGACAGGGCCTGCGCGCGATGCGGCCAGAAGTCGTCGTAGTACCCCGTCGACAGAAACGCTCCTTGCAGCTGCCCGGGTCCGACCTTCCCGCCGGCCGGTTCGGCGGCCAGCTGTGCCGCCGCCTTCTCGTAGCTGCGCAGCACCTCCTCGGCCGTGTCCCCGAGGCCGTACACGTCGTCGTGCCGGGCGACCCACTCGCGGAAGTCCGCCCAGCGCTCCTCGAACGCCGCCGACTGGTCGAGGTTGTTGCGGTACCAGACCTGCTCCGGGTCCGGGTTCACGGCCGCGTCGAACACCATCCGCCGCACATGCGAGGGGAAGAGCGTCGCGTACAGCGCGCCGAAGTAGGTCCCGTACGACGCCCCCATGAACGTCAGCCGCTGCTCGCCCAGCGCGGCCCGCAGGACGTCCAGGTCGCGGGCGTTGTTCAGGGAGGTGAAGTGCCGCAGGGCCGCGCCCGCCCGCTTCGCGCACCCGCGCGCGTAGGCCTTCGCCTGGGCGATGCGCTCCTTCTTGTACGACTGCGAGGGGTGGGCCGGCGCCTGCGTGGGGGCCGTGAAGAAGTGCTTCGGGTCCTTGCAGGACAGGGGTGCCGAGCGGCCCACCCCGCGCGGGGCGTAGCCGACGAGGTCGTAGGCCGCCGCGAGGCCCTTCCACTCGGGCAGGGCGCCGATCAGCGGGAAGTACATGCCGGAGGCTCCGGGGCCGCCCGGGTTGTAGACCAGGGCGCCCTGCCGGGGCACCCGGTGTTTGCTGTTGTGCGGGTCCTTCTGTGTGGCCCGCACCCGGCTGACGGTCAGTTTGATCTGCTTGCCGTCGGGGTGCGCGTAGTCGAGCGGGACGGACACCGTGCCGCACCGCACGGTGCCGGGCAGGTCCTCGGCCTCGGGGCAGGCGCCGAAGCGGACCCCGGCCGTCCCTGCGCGCGCGGCGGCGATGGCGGTGCCGTGCAGTTCCGCCACGCCCGGGGCGGCGGGCGCGCCTCCGGCCGGGCCTGCGGCGAGTGTGGTCAGGAGCAAGGAACCGGCGGCCGTGTAGAGGGCGGGAGCTCTCATCGGTATCCCTTCGGTGCGCGGCAGCGACAAAGGGGAAGTTTCGTTCGGGTGCGGGCGAAGGCAAGCACCGCCCCGCCGATGTCGGCCCCAATGCCTCCGTGCGCCCCCGGGCGCGCTCAGTCGCGCCGCTGCTCGCGGTGGCCCCCGAGGTGCACCTCGCCCGGGTGCTCACGGTGGGCGAAGGCCGCGCGCAGGTCCGGTTCGGCGACGGCGCTGATGCCGCGTACGGCGACGGAGGTGAGGTACGTCCGCTCGGGCGTGCCGCCGGATCGCCGGCTCAGGGCGCCGAGCAGCCGCTGACCGGCCGGGGAGGCCCAGCGCGAGTACGGGTGGACCTCCACCCGGGCGATGGCCAGGCAGCTCAGGCTCAGTGTGAGAGGCAGCGCGAACCAGAGGGCGACCAGGTGCCGAGGCATCTCCGACGGGGCCGGCGTCAGCAGCGCGACGGCGCCCAGCGCGACCACGGCCACGGCGGCCAGCCGCACCTGGCGGACCCCCGCCGCGATGCCGGACCTGGCGTTGTCGGGCACGGCGAGACCGGCGTCCACGAGCCGGTCGGCGAGGCTGCGCACCGCGTCCGCGGAGGCCGCGTCGGCGCGCACCGGCGCGATCCGGGACTGTCCCTCCGGCCCGATGGCACCGATGACGGTCCGCTCCATCTCGTCGCGCCCGCGCGGATCGACGACGGTAGCCCAGCCGGTGCGGGCGAGCAGCAGACGGTGCTGGCGGGCCATGGAGACGAGCGTCAGGTCCGCGACCCGCCGGGGGCCGCCGGACAGGAACGCGGCCTCGTACAGCGTCAGATCGTGTGCCCGGGCATCCGCGTCCGCGGCCGCCGCGTGTACGGCGGCCAGGCACAGCCGCGTACACGCGGTGCCGGTGGCGGCCCAGGCCAGCAGCAGAAGAAGAACCCAGAACATGCCGCGTTTCTATGCCAAAGGCTCCCGGAGGCGCCATGGCCTGTTCACGATCCGGACGGAGTGTTGTCGGTGTGTGACGTTCCGTTTGTCCGGAAGCGATCCGGCTACGACGGAACCGGCGCCGGGCTGGAGGCGGCCGGAGGCAGGGAGAAGGGCGTCGCGTACGGCGACGGGGTGACCGGTACGACGATGCCGGGGTCGGCCGTCGGGCCGGCCGGGGCCGGGGAGTTGACGAGTGGCGGGGCGCTGCCGGCGGCCAACTCCTGGGCCAGGGTGGCGAAGTCGACGTAGCCGGTCGCCTCCAGGACCTTGATGTGGTCCAGCACGGTGGTGTTGGCGTCGTCGGCGAGGGCGCGGACCAGGGAGTTCTGGGTGCTCGCACGGACCTGGGCGACGACCGAGAACACCCTGCCGTGCGCCAGGCGCAGGATGTTGGCGAACTGGCGGTCGTAGTCGACGCCCTGGGCCTGGTTCAGGGTGGCGAGCCACTGCTTCTGCTGGTCGCTGGGCTCGTTAGGCAGGGCGAGTCCGAGCTTCGACGCCACGTCACGCACGCGTGCGTCCAGGAAGGTGTGTCCCTCGACGAGGTGCGCGCCGGCCGTCCGTACGGCCTGGGTCGTCCCCTTCTGTTCCGCCTGCTGACCCGCGGGCAGCTCCCACAGCCCCGCCAGCCGCACCTTCGTGACGAAGTCCCGGTCCAGTGCGGAGAGCGGGCCGTACGGCGTCGTCACGGTCCCGGCGCTGAGCACGCTCAGTCCCGTGTCCGAGCGGTCGGCGTAGGTCCACATCGGGATGAGCAACGCCACGACGGTCGCCACCAGGCCGGTGATGATGACGCCGGTGCCGGTGAAGATGCCTCGCCCCTTGACGGGCGGTCGCGATCGCATGGTGCCTCCTGTTGCGGCACCGCACGCTAGGGAGTCTCAGGTGCGGGGTTGACATATTACTGCCGGGTCAACGTCAACTGCCGTACGGGAGCGAATGGTTGCATCGGGGGCGAGACGGGGCGAAAGGGCAGGGTAAACGGGGTGGAATTCCTGGAGGAATGGGGGCGAAACGTAGAGGTCGGATGTGCGGAGTGGTTGTGGTGTTATTCCCGGCACACCGCAGCGGGCGGCACGCCGTCACCGCCGCAGCAGCACCCTGCGCGTGGCCCGCGTCAACCGCACCCCCGGTCGCCGTGACCTCGGGACCGGACCCGACCGCTCCAGCCACCACTCCCGCAGCTCCCGCCGCACCCTCGCGTCCCCCGGCTCGCCGCCCAGCACCAGGTGTTCGGCGAAGTCCAACGCGTCCCGCCGGTACCCGTCCGTCATCGGCCGGCCCTGCGCGTACGCCAGAAACGCCGGCCGGTACACCGCCCCGAGGATCACCGGCAGCTCGGGCGCGACCTTCGCCACCACGTCCGCCCGCTTCCCCGCGAGCGCCCGCGCCTGCACCCCCAGCCGCGCCCGGTCGAACCCCTCCGGCCCGGGCGTCCCGGCCACGAGCGCGGACAGCAACGCGGTCTGGGCGAGGGCGACCCGCTGCCGGGCGGGTTCCGTCGGAACGCCCGACGGCCCCTCGGTGACGGCAGGACGCCACGCACCGCGGGCCGCTGCGCCACCCCCTTTCTCCACCGCCTCCCTGATCGCTGCCAACTCCCGCTCCAGTTCACCCGGTTCGGGAAAGTTCTCGTCCCGCTCCAGCAGCACCCCCGGCGGTGAGAGGCGGGAGGAGAGGTCGGTGAGGATGTCGAGGACCGGCCGCGGGACCGGGTGGGCGTGGCTGTCGTGCCACACCCCGTCCCGCTCGAAGCCGCCCGCGACATGGACGTAGGCGATGGCCTCCAGCGGAAGTTCGGCGAGCGCGCGGGCCGGGTCCTCGCCGCGGTTGACGTGGTTGGTGTGCAGGTTGGCCACGTCGATCAGCAGCCGCACCCCCGTCCGGTCCGCGAGGTCGTACAGGAACTGCCCCTCGGTCATCTCCTCACCGGGCCATGCGATGAGCGCGGCGATGTTCTCGACGGCGAGCGGCACCGGCAGCGCGTCCTGCGCGATCCGGATGTTCTCGCAGAGGACGTCGAGGGCGTCCCGGGTGCGGGGGACGGGCAGCAGGTGTCCGGCCTCCAGACGCGGGGAGGCGGTGAGCGGGCCGCCCGCCCTGACGAACGCGATGTGCTCGGTGACCAGCGGCGAGCCCAGCGCCTCGGCGCGCTCGGCCAGCGCGGTCAGCCGCCCGGCGTCGGGCCGCTCGGCGCCGCCGAGTCCGAGCGAGACGCCGTGCGGGACGACGGTCACCCCGCGCTCGCGCAGCCGTCGCAGCGACTCGGGCAGATGCCCGGGGCAGACGTTCTCGGCCACGGCCTCGACCCAGTCGATGCCCGCCATGCCCTCCACGGCGTCCGCGATCTCCGGCCGCCATCCGATGCCCGTTCCCAGTCGCTCCATGTCCGTCCCCTCCCCGTTCTCTCCGACCGCCCGCCCGGTGTGACGGAGGTATGGCCCCGGGCCGCGGGTGCGAACCGTGCCCACGGGACGTTCAGAGCAACATTTGAGGTTCGGGCAGGGGCGGCCGGTGATCTCACACCCCGGAAGGTCCACCGCGGCCGCGCACCCCGGCCCGCCCGTCGAGCCGGTTCACCGCAGCGCCGGATGGTCCGCCACGACCGTGCAGGAGCCCGGTGCGATCTCGGTGAAACCGGCGTCACGGACCAACGGCAGCCCGCTCGTGGTGAGTTCACCCCACCGGCCGGCGTCGGCGGTCCGTACGGCGAGCGGGAACCCGGCGTCCCGCCAGCCGGTCCGCTCCTCGTCCGACAGCTCCCACCAGGCGAGCTGGGCGCCGTGACCGGCCTGGGCCATCGCCTTGCCGGCCGACATGTCGAGGTCCGGGCTGAGCCACAGCACGGGTGCCGTCGGGTCCGCCGCCACGGGCGGCTCGGGATCGTCGAGGTCGGTGCCGGAGACCTGGAGCTTGGCCAGCTCCTTGGGCCAGCCGTCGAGCGGCACGGGCGGGAACACCCGCACCTGGGCCGACTTCCCCGCCACGGTGATCCCGGGCAGCGCCTCGGCCCGCCGCCACTCGGCACCCCGGGCCCGCCGCACCACCTTGCGGATGCGGGCGTCCTGCCAGTCCCGCATGACCTCGGCCCACTCGCCGTCGCCGGCGGAACGCTCATCGCTGAGCATGACGAGAACCGCGCGGGCGGCGGTCTCCAGGGCGTCGGTGCGAGCGGGCGGTGCGTCCCGCTCGATCCGCACGACCAGGGGCAGCACGAACTGCGGTGCCTCGTCGCGTGCGGTCGGCTCGGAGTGGAAGGGGCTGTCGGTGGAGGGCGTCACGTCGTGGCTCACCCGGACAACCCTAAGGTCACCCCGAACAGGCCGTCCGCTGAGCCTCCTGCCACTCGCACACCGGGCACAGCGTGATCCCCTTGTGCGACTCCGGATACTCCGTCGGCTTGCGGCACAGCACGCACTCCGCGTACGGCGGCCCCTCGGCGACCGGCGGCTTCGGCACGTCGCCGGTCGTGCAGTACTCCTCGCTCATACCTCCAGCCTAGGACTCGATCAGCTCGGACACCTTCACGAACCGGAAGCCCCGCGCACGCAGCTCCGGGACCACCGCCCGCACCACCCGTTCCGTCGTCGGTGCGGCGCTGCGCGTGCAGTGCATGACCACCACCGACCCCGGCCGCACCCCTTCCAGCACCTGCCGGGTCACAGCCTCCGCGTCCGTCGCGAACGCGTCCCCGCTCACCACGTCCCACTGGACCGCGGTCACGCCCACCGGGGTCAGCGCCCGCAGCGCCCGCCGGTCGTAGCAGCCGCCGGGAAAGCGGAAGTACGGCATCGCGTCCGGCACCCCCGCCGCCCGGAACGCCGTGTACGCCCGCTCCACGTCCGACCGCATCCGGTCACCGGACACCGTCGGCAGCCCGTAGCAGTCGTCGGTGAAGGCGTAGTGGCTGTAGGAGTGGTTGGCGACCTCGAAGAGCGGATCCCGTCCGAGGGAACGGGCCTGGTCCGGGTACTCCTCGGCCCATCTCCCGGTCATGAACACGGTGGCCGGCACCTTCAGCGCCCGCAGCGCCGCGATCAGCCCCGGGTTGTCGAAGTGCTCGCCCGCCGCGGCCCGGGCGCCCTGGCCGGCGGTCATGTCGGCGTCGAAGGTCAGCGCGACGGTCCTGCCGTGGGTGCGGGACCCGTGTGTGAAGACGGGGGTCAGGCCGCCGGGGCCGGGGGCGAGGGTGGGTGGCGCGGACGGGGACGCGGTGGTCGTGGTGGGCGCCGCCGCTCGGACGGCTGGGGGCGCGTGCGTGGCGCACGCGGCGAGTGCGGCGCCCAGGGCGCAGACGGCGAGGGCACGGCGTACGGGAGTGATCACCGTACGAACGTATGGTGATGTGGCTTATATGCACGGTCGGCCCGGCCGTGAGGTCACCCGCTCAGATGTCCCGCTGCTCCAGCGGCCGGGTCGCCGGGCCCTGGATCACCTTGCCGTCCGTGTCGAAGCGGGAGCCGTGACAGGGGCACTCCCAGGCGTCCTCGGCGCCGTTGAAGGAGACCAGACAGCCCAGGTGGGTGCAGCGCGGGGACAGGGCGTGCAGGGCGCCGGCCTCGTCGCGGTAGACCGCGAGGCGGTCGCCGTCCACGCGGACCACGGCACCCTCCCCGGGCGGCAGGGACTCCAGCGGGGGTGCGGGACGCAGGCGGTCGCCGACGAAGTGACGGGCCACCTGCGCCTGGGTCTTGAGGAAGGACGGGGCCTCACGGACCGCCGAGAGCAGGCGGCGGGGGTCGTAGAGCTCGCTCCACGCGCACTCCTCGCCGGTGATCAGCGCCGTGAGGAGGCGGCCCGCCATGATCCCGCCGCTCATGCCCCAGCCACCGAAGCCGGTGGCGACGTAGGCGTGCCGGGCGCCCGGGTGCAGGGGGCCGACGAGCGGCACGGTGTCGGTGGGGTCGTTGTCCTGGGTGGCCCAGGCGTGGGTGAGATCCACACCGGGGAAGCGCCGGGTGGCCCAGGCGGACAGGTGGTCGAAGCGGGTCCTGGTGTCGCCCGTGCCGGGGGTGAAGTGCTCGCCGGTGACGATGAGGAGGCGCCGGTCGGCGCTCCAGGGAGCCGTACGGACCGAGCGGGTGCCCTCCTCCGGCGTGATGTACATGCCGTCCGGATCCCGATCCCGGTCGATCGTCCCGGCGACGACCAGCTCACGGCGCGGGGAGAGCCGGGCGAACAGCAGGCCCCGGTCGAAGATCGGGTAGTGGGTGGCGACCACGACGTCCCGGGCCGTCACCGTGGCCCGGGTGTCGGTCGACAGCCGGCACGGCTCGCCCTCGTCGAGGCCGAGGACGGCGGTGTGCTCGTGCACGGCGGCCCCGGAGGCGACCAGATCCTCGGCAAGGGCCAGCAGGTACTTGCGCGGATGGAACTGCGCCTGACCCGTGACCCGCACCGCGCCCGCCACCGGGAACGGCAGCCCGGTCTCCGTCACGAACGACGCCGGCAGCCCCGCCTCCCGGGCGGCCGCCGCCTCGGCCCGCAGCTCCTCGACCCGGCCCTCGTCACAGGCGTAGGTGTACGCGTCGCGCTGCTCCCAGTCGCAGTCGACGCCCAGCTCTTCCGCGATCTCGGCGGCCCGTTCGATCGCCTCGCTCTGTGAGCGCGCGTAGAGCCGGGCGCCCTCGGGGCCGCGTGTGCGGCGCAGCTTGTCGTAGATCAGCGTGTGCAGGGCGGTCAGCTTGGCGGTGGTGTGCCCGGTGACCCCGGCCGCCACCTGCCCGGCCTCCAGGACCGCGACCCGCTTTCCGGCCCGCACCAGCTCCCACGCGGTACTGAGCCCGGCGATCCCGGCGCCGATCACGGCGACGTCGACGTCGAGATCCTCGGTGAGCGGCGGCCGGGACCCGCCGGGCGCGGTCTCCAGCCAGTACGAGCCCTTGACGTGCCGGTTCTCGGTCATGCGCCCCGAGTACCCCGGGAATCACCCTTCGAGCAGCCGCCTGCGGGCTTCCTCCACGTCGAAGGCCGCCTCCGGGTACTGGGGGTCCAGCGCCGACAGGTGTTCCAGCAGGAGCCGGCTGACCGCCCAGTTGCGGTACCACTTGCGGTCGGCGGGGACCAGGTACCAGGGGGCGTGCGGTGTCGAGCAGCGCTCCAGGGCGGTCTCGTACGCCTGCTGGTAGGCGGGCCACAGGGCGCGGTCGTCGATGTCCGAGACGTTGAACTTCCAGTGCTTGTCCGGGCGGTCCAGGCGCTTGAGGAGCCGGTCACGCTGTTCCTCGTAGGAGATGTGCAGGAAGCACTTGACGACGGTGACGCCGTCGTCGGTGAGGGACTTCTCGAAGCGGTTGATCTCGTCGTAACGGCGCTCGATCTCGGCCGGCGGGGCGAGTTCGCGGACCTTGGCGATGAGGACGTCCTCGTAGTGCGAGCGGTCGAAGATGCCCAGCTCGCCGGCTTGCGGGAGGGCCCTTCTGACGCGCCACAGGAAGGGGTGTTCGAGTTCCTTGGGCGTGGGTGCCTTGAAGGCGTGGATGCGGCAGCCGGACGGGTTGAACACGCCGATGACGTGCTTGACCGTGCCGCCCTTGCCGCTGGTGTCCATGCCCTGCAGCACCAGCAGGATCCGGCGCCTGTCGCCAGCCGCGCTCGCCGCCCACAGACGTTCCTGGAGGTCGGCGAGCGGAGTGGCCAGCGCCGTCGTCGCGGCCCGGCCCGCCTGCTTGTCACGGGGACCGGCCGGGGTCTCCCGGGCGTCGTACGCGGACAGATCCACCGGCTTGCCGCCCGGTATGCGCAGCAGCTCGCGGAGGTCGGTCTCGTCGCGGGCCTTCGCGCTCTTCTCGGACGCGTGGGACTTCGAGCCCTTCTTCGCCATGGGGCACCCCTTCCGGCCGGGTCCGGTCCCTCGATCCTGCGCCGGGGGACCGGGGCGCGCCAGCCGTCGCGGAGGCGGCTACCTGCGCCAGGGCCCCGTCACCGCGAAGGTCGTCCCGGGCGTGTAGCAGTTGACGTACATCGTCTGCCCGTCGGGGGAGAAGGTGACGCCGGCGAACTCGCCCCACTCCGGGGCCTCGGGCGTGCCGATGTTCTGCGCGTTGCGTGCCATCGCGTAGACCTCGCCGTGCCGGGTGACACCGAAGACGTGCTGGGCGCCGTTGCCGTCCTCACACACCATCAGGCCGCCGCTGGGGGCGAGGCAGATGTTGTCGGGGGACTCGCCGGGCAGTTGCACATCGGTGTCCGGGCCGAACACGATCACCAGGGTCAGCCGGCGCGCGGACGGGTCGTAGCGCCAGATCTGCCCGAAGTGGTCGGCGGCCGAACCCTCGGCGCTGTGCGCGAACGAGGAGACGAAGTAGACGCTCTTCCCGCCCCAGTAGCAGCCCTCCAGCTTCTGGGCGTGCGTGATGCCCTTCGGGCCGAAGTCCTGGAGCCGGACCGGGGTTTCGGTGGCCAGCGGGTCCGGTACGTCGACCCACTCGATGCCCTCGAAGCAGGCACCGGTCTCCTGGATCGCGGACAGGTCCGGCACGCCCGGCACCCGCATCGCCTGGAGCCGGCCACCCGCGCGCAGCGAACCGAGGCCGCCCTCGGGCCTGTTGGGCAGGAAGCGGTAGAAGAGGCCGAAGGGCTTGAGGAAGGCGTCCTCGGTCTCGTAGACGATGCCGCGCTTCGGGTCGATCGCGATCGCCTCGTGCTGGAAGCGGCCCATCGCGGTCAGCGGTACGGCGCCGGAGCGGTGCGGGTCGACCGGGTCGACCTCGAAGATGAAGCCGTGGTCCTTGGTGTAGCCGTTGGTGCCGGCCCTGTCCTCGGTCTCCTCGCAGGTCAGCCAGGTGCCCCAAGGGGTGGGCCCGCCCGCGCAGTTGACGGCGGTACCGGCGATGGCGACCCGCTCCGACAGCACGTTGCCGTGGCTGTCCAGGGTGAGGGCCGTACAGCCGCCCTTGCCCGCCGGGTCGTAGGTGAGACCAGCGACCGTCGGGACGGCGATGGCCGCGGTGACGCGGTTCTCATGGTTGCGGACCAGGTGGACCCGGCCGTGTCTGCCCGGCAGCGCGGTCATGCCGTCGTGGTTGGAGGGGACCTTGCCCTCGCCGGAGCGGAGCTGGTCGCCCTCGCGGGAGAGGACCTTGTAGCGGAAGCCCTTCGGCAGGTCCAGCAGGCCCTTGGGGTCGGGGACGAGGGGGCCGTAGCCGGTGTGGCCGAGGGACTGGGCGGCGGCGGTGCCGGCGAAGAGTTCGGAGAGGGCGCCGGTGAAGGCGATGCCGGCCCCGACGGCGGCCGAGCGGGAGAGGACCTGACGTCGTGTTGCGGACATGGAGAAGCAACCTTCCTGCTGGCGGACAGGACTGTGACTCCGCTGTGTCTATCACCTGGGCCGGGCTCCGTGAACCACGCGCGTAGCGTGTCCCCTCCCGGCCCCGCTCCGTCCCCTCGCGTCACTTTCCGGCCGGATGCTCCTGCGCCCGCTCCAGGAACCGCAGCAACTCCACCGGGAACGGCAGGACGAGTGTCGAGTTCTTCTCGGCGGCCACCGCGACGACCGTCTGCAGCAGCCGGAGTTGGAGTGCGGCGGGCTGCTCGGACATCTCCTTGGCGGCTTCCGCGAGCTTCTTGGAGGCCTGCAGTTCGGCGTCCGCGTTGATGATCCGGGCACGCCGCTCACGGTCGGCCTCGGCCTGGCGGGCCATGGAGCGCTTCATCGTGTCCGGCAGGGACACGTCCTTGATCTCCACGCGGTCCACCTGGACGCCCCAGCCGACGGCCGGGCTGTCGATCATCAGCTCCAGGCCCTCGTTGAGCTTCTCGCGGTTGGACAGCAGGTCGTCCAGCTCGCTCTTGCCGATGATCGAGCGCAGCGAGGTCTGGGCCATCTGGGAGACGGCGAACTTGTAGTCCTCGACCTTGACGAGGGCGCTCGCCGCGTCGATGACCCGGAAGTAGACGACCGCGTCCACGCGCACGGTCACGTTGTCCCGGGTGATGCCCTCCTGGGCAGGCACGGGCATCGTGACGATCTGAAGGTTCACCTTGTACAGCCGGTCCACGAACGGCACGACCAGCGTGAATCCGGGCTCGCGCACCTCGCCCGCGAGGCGTCCGAGGCGGAAGACCACCCCGCGCTCGTACTGCTTGACGACCCGGGCCGCCGCCGCGACGTAGACGAGCGCCGCGGAACCGGTCGCCGCGGCCGCCGCCAACAGCTCTGGGAGCATCGCGACCTCCTCGTCGAGAGGTGCTTATGTCTGCTCCTGCCACGATATGCCCGGTGCCTGGTCCGGGGCCACGATCGGCTCCGGACCAGGCGGGCGCGGGCTACGGGGCGGTGACCCGCGCCGGCTCCGGCTCGGTGACCCGGACCGGTTCCGTGCCGACCGAGCTGTGCCGCTCGGCCCAGTTCTCCAGCGCCGTACGGCAGGCGTGGTCCAGGTGGTGCAGGCCGGACAGGTCCAGCTCCACGGGCCGGTCCTGGGGCAGCGACTCCAGGCTGTCGAGGATCTTCGGCAGCCTGAGGAAGGTCGCGTTGCCCGACAGGTGGGCCTGGATGGGACCCGCGCCCTTGTCGACGATCTCCAGCTTGAGGTGCGAGGCCTCCCAGGCGGTCTTGGCGACGGACAGCGCCAGACCGATGAGCACGCCCTCGAACATGTTCACCGCGACGATCGAGACGGCCGTGACCACCAGGATCAGTGCCTCACCGCGGTGACCGCGCCACAGCGTCACGATCCCCCGGAAGGGGATCAGCTTGAAGCCCGCGTGGACCAGGATGCCGGCGAGCGCGGGCAGCGGGATCAGGGCGAGGGTCGACGGCAGCAGGGCCGCGAACAGCAGCAGCCATACGCCGTGCATGACCCGGGACGCCTTGGTCTTCGCGCCTGCCTGGACGTTGGCGGAGCTGCGCACGATGACCGCGGTCATGGGCAGGGCGCCGAGCGCGCCGCAGACTGCGTTGCCCGCGCCCTGGGCCATGAGCTCCTTGTCGTACTC
The DNA here is from genome assembly GCF_055570355.1 of Streptomyces sp. NPDC031225. NCBI lineage: Bacteria > Bacillati > Actinomycetota > Actinomycetes > Kitasatosporales > Streptomycetaceae > Streptomyces > Streptomyces sp. NPDC031225. The sequence goes on from NZ_JBVIHJ010000014.1 coordinate 60,628, forward strand.
GGTGCGCGGACCGTCGTGCAGCCGGTCCACGGCGGCGGCGCTGAACAGGCTCTCGGCGGAGGCGATCAGGGTGAACGCGAGGATGGTGCCGAAGATCGCCGGGTTGGCCAGCTCGCCGAAGGCTTCCGAGCCGGGCGGCTGGATGGAGTCAAGCAGGCCGTTCACCTCGACGGTGGCGATCGACAGGCCGAAGACCTGGGTGACCACGGTGGCCAGCAGGACCGCCGCGAGCGCGCCCGGCACGGTCTGCGCCTTCTTGGGCAGCTTCTTCCACAGCACCAGCACCGCGACGGTGCCCGCGCCGACGGCGAGCGAGGTGAGCGCGGTGGTGCTGCCGACTGCGTCGACGGCGGCACCGGGCAGTCCCAGGATCTTGTCGACACCGGTGGTGGGCGCCTTCAGTCCGGCCGCGGAGTACAGCTGGCCGGCTATGAGCACGAGGCCGATTCCGGCCAGCATGCCCTCGACGACGGAGACGGATATCGCCCGGAACCAGCGCCCCAGCTTCAGGGCGCCCATGGCGAGCTGGATCAGACCGGCGCTCAGCACGATGACACCGAGCGCGGGCAGCCCGAACTCGTCGACCGCCTCGAAGACGAGGACCGTCAGACCGGCGGCCGGACCGGAGACCTGGAGACTGCTGCCCCGCAGGAAACCGGTGACCAGACCGCCGACGATGCCGGTGACGAGTCCGAGCTCCGCCGGGACACCGGAGGCGACGGCCACGCCCACACAGAGCGGGAGCGCGACCAGGAAGACGACCAGGGACGCGGCGAAGTCCTGCCGCAGGTGAGGGTATTTGGTCATCATGGCGATCACAGACCCTCGAACGCGTCGGTCTCGGCGCGGTGGACGCGCACCGCGCCCGTGTGCACCTCGTAGTACCAGGCGTGCAGGGTCAGTTGGTCCTCGGCCAGCTTCTTCTCGATGCAGGGGTAGGACCGCAGGCGCAGCACCTGGGCCAGGACGTGGCTCTGCACGCCCTCGGTGACGCACGGGTCCTCGGCCGCACCCGCGGGGCGCGGGGTGGCGTTGGTGAGCCAGTCGCGCACGGCCGGCACGGCGTCCAGGTCGTCGCCGCGGACGAGGGCGCCGACGGCGCCGCAGTGGGAGTGTCCGCAGACCACGATGTCGCGGATGCCCAGTACCTCCACGGCGTACTCGATGGTGGCCGCCTCGCTGGTGGGGTGCTCGGAGCCGTACGGGGGGACGATGTTGCCCGCGGTGCGCAGCTCGAAGAGCTCGCCCGGGCGGGCGCCCGTGATCAGGGCCGGGACGACCCTGGAATCCGAGCAGGTGATGAACAGAACCTGGGGGGACTGACCTTCGGCCAGCTTGGCGAACTCCTCAGGGCGCTGTCCGAACGTGCGGGCGTTGTCGATGAGGGGCTGCATGGGGGGACTCCTCCTGGCGCGCCGAGCGGCGCGTCGGACGTGCCCGGCGCGCGAGGTGCGCGTCGGGCTTACATGACAGGTGGGGGAACAGGGGTGGGGGACTGCTCTGCTGTCAGCAGCGGAAGACCTGAAGTGCCGCCGGGGTATGGGCTGTCGAGGGTCTGGACAGCGTGAACCCGCCGGACGCGACCTGTTTCGTGGCGGTGGCCGCCGGCTCCTGGGCCGACAGCGGGCGCTCGGGCCCCGCGGGGGCGAAACCGACGGCGCGGTGCCGGTCGCGGGTGCGCAGGGGACCGGTCGGATCCCCTACGGGGTTGCAGTGGCGCTTCGAGGCGGCCTCGGCGCGCAGTGCCTTGCCGGAGAGCTTGATTCCGGGCTGAGCTTTGGCCTCAAGTTGACGGCCTGTGTGCGCGGATGCGAAGGCCTCGGTCGATGCGAAGAACGGGAGGGCGAGCAGGACGGCGGCGAGGGTCGTGACCACGGTCCGTGCCGTCGCACCTCGGAACATGCGCCCCCCTCCCGGTAGTTCTCACTTCTAGGTCTGGCCAACCGCTGGTCAATGACTGGTCAAGAAACACCTTAGCTCGGCAAAGTTGTTTGCAGGGTTAACTTAACGTTTCGAGCTGAAGAGAGGCTGAAGCGCGCCGGGTGTCTGGCGCGAACCGGCTCTTGATCTTGTGGAGTTGGGGCGCTAGAAAGCGCCTCAGGCTCCCTCGACCAGGCCCTTCGCGTCGCGGGCCAGCGCGGTGAGCCGGGATATCGCACGGAAGTACTTCTTGCGGTAACCGCCGTTCAGCATCTCCTCGCTGAACAGCCGGTCGAAGGGCATGCCGGAGGCCAGCACCGGCACCTCGCGGTCGTAGAGGCGGTCCGCGAGCACCACGAGCCGCAGTGCCGTCGACTGGTCCGGCACCGGCTGGACATCGGTCAGGCACACCGCCTTCAGCCCGTCGGTCAGGGCGCCGTACCGGCTCGGGTGGACCTTGGCCAGGTGTGCCAGCAGGCCCGGGAAGTCGTCGAGCGAGGCGCCCTCGGTGGCGTACGCCGCCTTCGTGACCTCCTCGTCGGCGAACGGCGCCGGCGCCTCCGGCAGCCCACGGTGGCGGTAGTCCTCGCCGTCGATGCGCAGGGGCCGGAAGTGCGCCGCGAGGCCCTGGATCTCGCGCAGGAAGTCGACGGACGCGAACCGGCCCTCGCCGAGCTTGCCCGGCAGGGTGTTGGAGGTGGCGGCGAGCGCCACGCCCGCGTCGACCAGCTTGCCCAGCAGGCTGGAGACGAGAACGGTGTCGCCGGGGTCGTCCAGCTCGAACTCGTCGATGCAGACCAGGCGGTGGCCGGAGAGCGTCTGGACCGTCTTCTGGAAGCCGAGGGCGCCGACCAGGTTGGTCAGCTCGACGAAGGTGCCGAATGCCTTGAGGGACGGTTCGGCGGGGGTGGCGTGCCAGAGGGAGGCCAGCAGGTGGGTCTTGCCGACGCCGTAGCCGCCGTCCAGGTAGACGCCTCGGGGGCCCGCCGGGGTCTTCGGAGCCTTGGGCCTGCCGAAACCGAGGAAGCCGCGCTTGCCGCCGCCCAGCGCGTGCGCGCCGCCGAGCCCCGCAGCGAAGCCCGCGAGGACCTGGACGGCCTCGGTCTGGGTGGGCTGGTTCGGGTCCGGGATGTACGTGTCGAACCGCACCGAGTCGAACCGCGGCGGCGGCACCATCTCGGCGACCAGCCGGTCCGCGGGGACGTGCGGCTCACGGTCGCACAGGGACGGCGGGGCGGTGTCGGCTATCGGGCCGAACCCGGACGCGGCGGGGGAAGTAGACACGGTTCACCATGCTAAGGGCCGTGCCACACTGCACGACATGCGACGCCTGTTCCCTGTGACCGACGAGACAGCGGCCCGGAGCCCGGAACCGGGGTCCGGCCATGACTGGAGCCTCGACGAGCTGGCCGCCGCCTACGCGTACCCCGATCTCGGCCCCGGCCCCGGCACCCCCGGGGTCTGGCTCCGCGCCAACATGGTCTCCACGCTCGACGGCGCCGCCCAGCACGACGGCCGTTCGCAGCCCATCTCCACCGCGACCGACATGCGGATCTTCGGGACGCTGCGGGCGCTGGCGGACGTGGTGATCGCCGGTGCGGAAACGGTACGCCAGGAGGGGTACCGGCCCGCACGCGCGCGTGACGAGTTCGCGGGGATGCGGGAGGCGGCCGGACAGGGCCCGGTTCCGGCGATCGCGGTGATCACCGCGAGCCTGGACCTGGACTTCTCGCTCCCGCTGTACACCTCGCCCCTGGTGCCCACGCTGATCCTCACGGGTGCCGCGGCGGCCCCGGACAGGATCGCCGCGGCCGAGAAGGCGGGCGCGCGGGTGGTGATCGCCGGGGACGGCGCCGGCGTGGACCCCGCGCGGGCCGTACGGGCGCTGGCCGAGCTCGGGCACACCCGGCTGCTGACCGAGGGCGGCCCCCGGCTGCTGGGCCAGCTGGTGGCCGCCGGTGTGCTCGACGAGCTCTGTCTCACCCTGTCCCCGATGCTCACCGCGGGGGGCGCGCAGCGCATCGCCGGGGGGCCGTCGGTCGCGGTCCCGGCGCGGTTCGCACTGGACTCCCTGCTGGAGGAGGACGGATTCCTCTTCAGCAGGTACCGCAGGGCGTGATTGTTCGGACGCGAGTTCGAGCAGTCACGCTGACGCCGACATCGCCGGAATCTGTCGTTCCGGTTGGCTTCCGGCGGGCACACTGAATCCGGCAGTACCCGTGCGATCACGGGGCAGGATGGTTTCCGCAGAGCGCACAGCGCAGAGAAGGGGACGCCCGGTGTTCACCAGCGTTTTGATGATCGAGAAGGCTCTGACGTCCGCCGACGTGGAGTTCGTCACCACCTTGCACGGTGACGAGTCCGTCGCGTTCCATGTGCTGCTCCAGCCGCGGGGCGACCAGGCCGACCGGTTGCTCCGGGCCATCGACGACGTGGCACTGGGCGAGCTGGACGAGGCGGTCCGGGAGCGGGAGACGCCCGAGGGCGAGGCCGCGAAGGGCGTGGGACAACAGGCACTGGAGGTGTCCCTCCAGGCGCTCAGAGTCTCCGGGAGCGCGGCGGAGGGACGGCTCATCGAGGACCACCCCCTGGACGCGCTGAAGCGGCTGGTCGAGGAGACCGGCGCCGACGAGGTGATCGTCCTGACCGACCCCCACTACGTGGAGGAGTTCTTCCACCGGGACTGGGCGTCCCGCGCACGTCACAAGGTGGGCGTACCGGTGCTGAAGCTGTTCTCGCACAGCAAGGCATAGGCTGGCCCCGCATCCGTACCGCACCACTTGGGGAGACACACGCATGGCACCCGGCCTTCCTACCGCCATGGACCGACCGCACTTCATCGGGATCGGTGGGGCCGGGATGTCGGGGATCGCGAAGATCCTCGCGCAGCGCGGCGCGAAGGTGGCCGGCAGTGACGCCAAGGAGTCCGCGACCGCCGAGGCGCTGCGCGCTCTGGGGGCGACCGTGCACATCGGGCACGCGGCGGAACACCTGGCGTCCGACGCCACCTGCGTCGTCGTGTCGTCGGCGATCCGGGCCGACAACCCGGAGCTCGCCCGGGCGGCCGAGCTCGGCATCCCCGTGGTGCACCGGTCCGACGCCCTCGCCTCGCTGATGGACGGACTGCGGCCGATCGCGGTCGCGGGCACCCACGGCAAGACGACCACCACCTCGATGCTGGCAGTCTCCCTGTCCGCGCTGGGGCTGCGGCCCTCGTACGCGATCGGCGGCGACCTGGACGCCCCCGGCTCCAACGCCCTGCACGGCGACGGCGAGATCTTCGTCGCCGAGGCCGACGAGTCGGACCGCAGCTTCCACAAGTACGCCCCCGAGGTCGCGATCGTCCTCAACGTCGAACTCGACCACCACGCCAACTACGCGTCGATGGACGAGATCTACGAGTCCTTCGAGACGTTCGTGGAGCGGGTCACCGAGGGCGGCACCCTGGTGATCAACGCGGACCACGAAGGGGCTCGGGAGCTGACCCGGCGGGTCACGGCCCGCGACGTGCGCGTGGTGACGTACGGCGACGCCGAGGACGCCGACGTACGCGTGCTGTCGGTCGTCCCGCAGGGGCTGAAGAGCGAGGTCACCGTCCTGCTCGACGGTGCGGAGCTCACCTTCGCGGTCTCCGTGCCCGGCCGCCACTACGCGCACAACGCGGTGGCCGCGCTGGCCGCGGGTGTCGCGCTCGGGGTCCCTGCCACCGAGCTGGCGCCCGCCCTCGCCGCGTACACCGGCGTCAAGCGGCGCCTCCAGCTGAAGGGCGAGGCGGCGGGAGTGCAGGTCATCGACTCCTACGCCCACCACCCCACCGAGATGACGGCGGACCTGGAGGCCATGCGCGCGGCGGCCGGTGACGCCCGCATCCTGGTCGTCTTCCAGCCCCACCTGTTCTCGCGGACGCAGGAACTCGGCAAGGAGATGGGCCAGGCGCTCGCGCTGGCCGACGGCTCGGTCGTCCTGGACATCTACCCGGCCCGCGAGGACCCGGTCCCCGGGGTGACGAGCGAGCTGATCATCGAGGCGGCGCGGGCCGCCGGGGCGGACGTGACACCGGTCCACGACGCGGCGGAGGTGCCGTCGGTGGTCGCGGGAATGGCGAAGGCGGGTGATCTCGTTCTCACCATGGGCGCGGGCGATGTCACCGACCTCGGCCCGCTGATCCTGGACCGTCTCGCGAAGTAAGGGGCTGAGCTTCATGTCGTACGACGTCGAAAAGCCGGACGAGCAGTGGCGGGCGGAGCTGAACCCGGCCGAGTACTCCGTCCTGCGGCAGGCCGCGACGGAGCCCGCCTTCACCGGTGAGTACACCGACACCAAGACCGAGGGCGTCTACTCCTGTCGCGCCTGCGGCGCCGAACTGTTCACCTCCACCACGAAGTTCGAGTCCCACTGCGGCTGGCCGTCCTTCTACGACCCGAAGGACACCGACGCGGTCGAGCTGATCGAGGACCGGACCCACGGGATGGTGCGGACCGAGGTGCGCTGCGCGCGCTGCGGCTCGCACCTCGGGCACGTGTTCGCGGGCGAGGGGTATGCCACGCCCACGGACCAGCGGTACTGCATCAACAGCATCTCGTTGCGGTTGACGGCGGACGAGGGCTGACACCGGCCGAAGGCTGACACGGACTCGGGCCGACGACAGGTCGTCGGTGGCCGACGCGCCGTACGCGTGTGCGTACGGCGCGTCGCTGTGTGGCCGGGCGGGAGGCCGACGGCGCTCGGTGGCCCCCCGTCGTGACTTGTCCCGCTCCGGTTCGGCCGACTCCCCCCGGCCGGGCCTGCCTTGGTGGCTCGATCCGGTCGACTCCGGTTGTCCGAAGCCCACTTGAGATGCGGTGTCGGCCGCGTCGGCGGGATACGGTGCGGACTCGGTGATCCGGAGGGAGGCCCGATGCGGGTCGGGGGAGTGGTCGAGGTCCGGCCGGTGGTGGAGTCGCTGGTCGAGAACTCCTCTCGCCACGGTGACAAGCTCGCGTTCGCCGACGACCGGCGGCAGGTGAGCTGGGCCGAACTGGAGCTGCGGACAAGGCGGTTGGCGGGTGCGCTCGGCGTCGGGCGCGGGGCCAGGGTGGCGTTCTGCCTCGACAACAGCGTGGAACTGGTCGAGGGACTGCTCGCCACGGTCCGGGCCGCCGCCGTGGGTGTGCCGCTGAGCCCGCGCGGCACACCCACGCCGAACTCGCGGCGCTGCTCGCCGACTGCGACCCGGACGTACTGGTGGTCGGCCGGCGGCAGTTGGCGCGGATCGCCAGTGTGGTCGGAGAGCGGTCACCGCGACTGGTGGTCACCGGAGAGGGGCCCGCCCCGGAGGGTGTGGAGCACTTCGACGACCTTGTGGCGGACGGCAGTTCACCCGCTCCCCGTGACGACCTCGGTCTGGACGAGCCGGCCTGGCTGCTCTACACCTCCGGCACGTCCGGCACCCCCAGGGCGGCCGTCGCCAGCCAGCGGTCCGCACTGTGGTCGCCGGTCGCCTGCTATGTGCCCCGGCTGGGCCTTTGTGCGGACGACCGGCTGCTGTGGCCGCTGCCGCTCTCGCACACCTACGCCCACTCGCTCTGCGTGCTCGGCACGACCGTGGTGGGAGCGAGCGCGCGGATCACCGCGAACCGCGAACCGGCGGCACTGGTACGGCTGATCGAGCAGTACGAGCCGACCGTCCTGGGCGGAGTGCCGCTCACCTACCAGCAGTTGCTCGACGCCGGACTGGGCGAGGTGCCCTCGCTTCGGGTGTGCGTGACCGCCGGGGCACCGAGCGGCCCGGAGCTGCGGGAGCGGGTCGAGCGGCGCTTCGGGGCGCCGCTGCTCGACGGGTACGGCAGTACCGAGACCTGCGGCAAGATCGCGATGGAGTCGCTGACGGGACCGCGGGTGCGGGGGAGCAGCGGCACCGTGCTGCCCGGCATGGAGGTGCGGCTCGTCGACCCCGGCAGCGGAGCGGAGGTCGTCGGCGCCGAAGGGGAGATCTGGGTGCGCGGGCCGGGCGTCATGCTCGGCTATCACGAGGGGCCCGGTGCTCACGGCGGGGGCGAGGCGGCCCGCGACGGCTGGTACCGCACCGGTGACCTGGGGCGGTTCGGCGAGCACGGGTGCCTCACCGTCACCGGGCGCGCGAACGACCGTATCGTCCGCGGGGGCGAGAACGTCGACCCCGTGGAGGTCGAGCAGGTGCTGTGCGGGCTGCCCGGAGTGCTGGACGCTGCCGTGGTGGCACGGCCGCATCCGCTGCTCGGTGAAGTCCCCGTCGCGTTCGTCGTACCGGGGGAGCCGGCCCTGGACACGGGCGGTCTGCTGCGGGCCTGCGCCGAGGTGCTCTCCGCGCACAAGGTGCCCGACGACATCCTGTTCACCCCGGCCATCCCCCGCACCGCGGCCGGCAAGCCCCGGCGGGCCGTCCTCCGGGAAGGGCTCGCCGCCCGCCCGGCCGAAGAGGCACTCGCGGGCCTCGCCGAGCGGACACCGGGGGAACGACGGGCCGCGCTGACCGAACTGGTGTGTGCGGAGACCGCCGCGATCGGCGGGGCGCTCGCGGCCGGTGGACCTGCGGCCGGCGGACAGGCCGCGGCCTCCACGGCTCCCTCCGCCGGCCGGGCGGCCGTCGGCCGTGAGGCGCCCGTGACCGACGCGGCGGCGATCGACCCCCACGCCGCCTTCGCCGACCTCGGGCTCACCTCCATGGGGGCGATGACCCTGTGGCACCGGCTCGGTCTCCGCACCGGACTGCGGCTGCCCGCCACCCTGGTCTGGGACCACCCGACCCCCGCCGCGGTCGCCGCGCACCTGGACGATCGCCTGTTCGGCGGCACCCGCGCGACGACACTCCCGCCCCGCGGTCCCGCCGCCGAACCGATCGCGATCGTGGCCGTCGGCTGCCGCTACCCGGGCGGGGTGCACTCGCCCGAGGACCTGTGGCGGCTGGTGTCCGACGGCGTCGACGCCACCGGGGAGTTCCCGGCCGACCGCGGCTGGGACGTCGACGCCCTCTACCACCCCGACCCCGACCGGCTCGGGACGACGTACACCCGACGCGGCGGATTCCTCACCGACGCCGCCGACTTCGACCCGTTGTTCTTCGGTATCTCACCGCGCGAGGCCACGGCCACCGACCCGCAGCACCGGCTGCTCCTCGAGGTCGCCTGGGAGACGCTGGAGCGCGCGGGCATCCCCGCGCCCTCGCTGCGCGGCAGCGCCACCGGCGTCTACGTCGGCCTCATGCACGGCGGATACGGCGCCGATATGCCGCCGAACGCGCTGGAGTCGCACCTCGCCGTCGGCTCCTCCGGCAGCGTGGCCTCCGGGCGGATCTCCTACGTCCTTGGCCTGCGCGGACCAGCCCTGACCATCGACACGGCCTGCTCGTCCTCCCTCGTCGCCATGGACCTGGCCGCCACCGCGCTCCGGGCGGGCGAGTGCACGCTCGCGCTGGCAGGCGGGGTGACCGTCCTCACCAGTCCGAAGCCGTTCGTCGCGTTCAGCAGGCAGCGCGGGCTGGCGGCGGACGGGCGCTGCCGGTCGTTCGCGGACGGCGCGGAGGGCACCGCGTGGGCCGAGGGCGTCGGCCTGGTGCTGCTGGAGAAGCTGTCCGACGCCCGTCGCAACGGGCATCCGGTACTGGCCGTGCTGCGCGGCTCCGCCGTCAACCAGGACGGCGCGTCCAACGGACTCACCGCCCCCAACGGCGAGGCCCAACGGGAGCTGATCCGGCTGGCGTTGGCCGACGCCGGACTGGACGCCGCCGACGTCGACGTCGTCGAGGGCCACGGTACCGGGACCGCGCTCGGCGACCCCGTCGAGGCAGGCGCCCTGCTGGCCACCTACGGCCAGGACCGCGACCCGGACGACCCGCTGTGGCTGGGGTCGGTCAAGTCGAACTTCGGGCACACCCAGGCCGCGGCCGGAGTGGCCGGCGTCATCAAGATGATCGAGGCGATGCGCCACGGCGCCCTGCCCAGATCCCTCTACGCCGAGCAGCCGTCACCGCACGTCGACTGGTCCGAGGGAGCGGTACGGCTGCTGGACCGGGGCCGGCCCTGGCCCGCGCGGGACCGGCCGCGCCGGGCGGCGGTCTCGTCGTTCGGGATCGGCGGGACCAACGCGCACGTGATCATCGAGGAACCCCGGCAGCCGCAGGATGCGGTGGAGGACTCCGGGGACGTCCGCTCGGGCCTGCCAGGCACCCTCCCCTGGCTGGTCAGCGGCAGCGACGAGGCCGGACTCCGCGCCCACGCCCGGGAGTTGGCGGTCGCGCTGGCCGACGTGGACGGCGACACGGGCGCCCTGGACGTCGCGTACTCGCTCGCGACCACCAGGGCCGCACTGCCCCGCCGCGCCGCCGTGCTCGCCGCCGACGCCGGTGGACTCCTCGCCGGTCTGCGGGAGTTGGCCGACGGCGACGAAGGTCCCGCGCTGCGCAAGGGCATCGCGCGGGGCAACCCCAAGGTGGCACTGCTCTGTCCGGGCCAGGGTGCGCAGCGGACCGCGATGGGACGAGAACTGGCCGCGGCCCACCCCGTGTTCGACACGGTCTTCACCGAACTGTGCGACCTGTTCACCCCGTTGCTCGACCGCCCCCTGCGCGAGGTGATCGACGACCCCGACAGCGACCTCCTGCACCGCACGGACTACGCCCAACCCGCCCTGTTCGCCTACGAGGTCGCGCTGCACGCCCTGCTCGCCGACTGCGGTGTCCGACCGGACTTCCTGATCGGACACTCCGTCGGCGAGCTGGCCGCCGCCCACATCGCCGGGGTGTTCTCGCGGACCGACGCGGTGCGGCTGGTGGCCGCGCGCGGCCGGCTGATGGCCGAACTGCCCGCGGGCGGCGCGATGACCGCCGTACGGGCGCCGCTGGCCGACGTGGTGAAGTGCCTCGACGAGATGCCCGGCGCCCGCGTCGCCGTCGCGGCGGTCAACGGACCCGAGTCCGTGGTGCTGTCCGGCGACGAAACGGTGGTGACTGCACTGGCCGCCCGACTCGGGCGCACGGCGACCCGGTTGCGGGTCAGCCACGCCTTCCACTCGCCGCTGATCGACCCGATGCTGGACCGGTTCCGGGAGGTCGCCGAGTCGGTGACCTACCACCGGCCGTCCCTGCCGGTGGTGTCGACGCTGACCGGCCGCCCCGAGCCGGACGCCGTCCGGACCACCGAGTACTGGGTACGGCAGGCGCGCGAGACCGTGCGCTTCGCCGACGCGGTGGAGTGGTCGGCGCGGGCGGGAGCGACGGCGTACGTGGAGGCCGGCCCGTCGGCGGCGCTGAGCACGGCGGCCGAGGAGTGCGTCGAACCGGACTCCGGGGCGCTGTTCACCCGCGGCGCCGACACGGCCGTGGCCCTTGCGGAGCTGCATGTGCACGGCGTGCCGGTGGACTGGCGGTCCGTGTACGCCGGTACCGGCGCCCGGCGGCGTCCGCTGCCGACATACCCCTTCCAGCGGCAGCGCTACTGGCTCGACGTCCCTCAGGGGCTCGACGTCCCTCAGGAACATGGCGGCGACGGCCACGGGCTCGTCGGCGAGGGGCAGCCGGACGCCGACGGGCCCGGGACGCGGTACAGCGGTGTGCTGTCCACCGTGCGTCAGCCGTGGCTCGCGGACCATGTGGTCGGCGACCGGGTGCTGGTGCCCGCGACGGTGTACGCCGAACTGGCCCTCCGGGCGGCGACCGGCTCCGCACGGCTGTCCGAACTCGCCTTCCACGAACCGCTGGTGCTGCCCGCGTCCGACGAAGTGCGGATCCAGGTGGTCGCCGACGCCCCGGACCAGGAGGGGGAACGGCGGGTCACGGTGTGGGCCCGGACGGCCGACACGGCGGGACCATGGACCCGGCACGCCACGGCGACGGTCGCCCGGCCGGCCGGGCAGGACGACCGGGACGCATCCGCGGTCGCGGGCGAGGCGGCTCCGTCCGGGCCGTGGCCTCCTGTCGGCGCCGAGGAGGTCGCGGTCGACTATCCGCGGCTCGCCGCCCACGGACACCATTACGGCAGGGCCTTCCGCGCGGTCACCGCGCTGTGGCGGCAAGGCACCGAGATCTTCGCCGAGTTGGCGCTGCAGCCGTCGGAGGCGTCCGACGCCGGCTCCTACGCCCTGCATCCCGCGCTCTTCGACGCGGCACTGCACGCCGCGCTCCTCGCCGAGGGGTCCGGCGCCGGATCGGGTGAGGTACGCGTCCCGCTCGCCTGCACCGGGGTCACCGTGCACGCGACCGGTGCCACCAGGGCGAGGGCGCGTCTGGAACGGCTCGGGCCGGACGAGGTCCGGGTGACGCTGACCGGCACGGACGGACGCCCGCTGGCCGGCGTCGAGTCCCTGGTCACCCGGGTGACGAAGGTCCGGCCAGCGGAGCTGTACAAGGTGACCTGGCGGCCCGCGACGGAAACCGGCCAGGCCGACACCGCGCACGAACTGCTCGACGTGGCAGACCTGTCGGCCGACCCGTCCCCGGACATGCCGGGCCGCGTCCGGGACCTCGTCACGGCCGTGCTCGCCCATGTACGCGACTGGGTCGCCGACGCCCGCCCGGGCCGGCTGCTGGTGCTCACCCACCACGCCACCGGCGACGACCCGGACCCGGCCGAGGCCGCGGTGGCCGGACTCGTGCGCAGCGCCCAGTCCGAGCACCCCGGCCGGATCGTGCAGGTCGACCTCCGCGGCGGTACCGCCACGCCTGCCGCGCTGGAAGCGGCCCTGCGCACCGGAGAACCCCAACTCGCCCTGCACGACGGCACGGTCCTGGTGCCCCGGCTGACCACAGCGGCCTCGGTGCCGGCCGGGCCACTCGCCCTCGACCCCGACGGCACCGTGCTGGTCACCGGCGGCACCGGCGCGCTCGGGGCGAGCCTCGCCCGGTACCTCGTGGCCGAACACGGCGTACGGCACCTGTTGTTGGCGAGCCGCCACGGCCGTACCCCCGACTGGGCGGCCGAACTGCCCGCGCGCGTGCGGGTGGTGGCCTGTGACGTGAGTGACCGGGCCGCCGTCGACGCGCTGGTCGCCTCCTGCGAGCCGCCCCTGACCGCCGTGTTCCATCTGGCCGGAGTGGTGGACGACGGCGTGGTGGACGGGATGACGCCAGAACGGGTCGCCGGGGTGCTGGCGCCCAAGGCCGACGCCGCCTGGCATCTGCACGAGGCGACCGAGGGTCTGGAGCCGGTCGCGTTCGTCCTGTACTCCTCGGTTTCCGGTGTGCTGGGCCGGCCGGGGCAGTCCAACTACGCGGCTGCCAACGGCTTCCTCGACGCGCTGGCCGCCCACCGGGTCGCCCGGGGCCTGCCCGCGCAGTCCCTGGCGTGGGGTCCGTGGACCACCGCGCACGACGAGGGCATGGCGGGCCGGGTCGCTCCGGACCTGCTCGCCGAGGGCGGGGTGCCCGCGGTCACCGAGCAGGAGGGTGTCGAACTGCTGGATGCCGCGCTGCGCACGGCGGAACCGGTGCTGGTAACCGTTCCGTTCGGCCGGGTGACGGCGGGCGGCCCGGCCGTGCCGCCGGTGCTCGGGGACCTGCTTCCGGCGGGCCCGGCCCCGGCGCCCGACGCGTCGGCGGCCCACCAGGCTCCCGGTGCCTGGCGCAAGACGCTCCTGGCCACTCCCGACGCCGACCGCGAGAGCGTGCTGGCCGGTCTGCTGCGGACCGAACTGGCGGCGGTGCTCGGCTTCCCGGACGCGGACGCGTTCCCCGCCGACCGGGAGTTCGGACAGCTCGGCTTCGACTCGCTGACCGCCCTTCAGTTCCGCAACCGGCTCAGCGCGTTCACGCGGGTGCGGCTGGCGCCGTCGGTCGTTTTCGAACACCCCACGCTCAAGGCGCTGGCGGTGCACGTCCTTGCCGCGCTGCGGGACGCGGGCGCGTTGCCGGACACCGGCACGGAGGCCTCGGACGGACCCGGGGTGCCGGCCGGACCCGGGACGCAGGCCGGACCCGGGGTGCCGGCCGCACCGGAGAGCGCCGACCCGGAGGCAGCGGGGCAACTCCCCACCCCTTCCTACGGGTTCAGTGCCGTCTATCACCGTGTCCTGCGCGAGCAGGGTCCGCTGGAAGCGATGACCCTGCGGTACGTGGCCTCGTACGCCCTGCCCTCCTTCACCGCCGCCGACCGCGCCCACCACACCGTCGAGCCCGTCCGGCTCGCCCGTGGCGGCGACGCGGGAGCGGCCGGCGGGCGTACCGCTGCGGCTCTGGTGTACGTCCCCGACTACCTCGCCCCCTTCCACCGCGTGCCCACCGGACTGGCCCGACAGTTCGACGGGGAAAGGGACTTGATCCTGCTGGAGCATCCCGGGTTCGGGGCGCGCAGGGCGGTCCCGGACTCGATGGACACGCTGGTGCGGGCGCATGCCGACGCGGTGCGCGAGATCGCCCGGGGCGGCCCCGTGGTGCTGGTCGGCTACTGCGCGGGCGGGGTGATCGCGCACGAGGTCGCCCGACATCTGGCCGGTGCCGGAGAGCCCACGGCCGGTGCCGTCCTGATCGACTCCCACGCGGGCCTGCTGCGGCGCGGCGACGCACGCGCACTCGCCCTGATGGCCGCGGGGGCCGCCCTGCCGGACGACGTGGTCGAGGAGTTCGACGACTCGCTGCTGATCGCGGGCGGCGGCTATGCGCGCGTGCTGGAGGGATGGGACCCCACAGCGCCCTCCGGACCGTCACCCACCCCGGTCCGTGCCCCCGGCCCTGTGCCCACGCTGCTGCTGCGAGGCCGTCCGACCCCCGAGATGCGGAGCATCGACGCCGACGGGGACTGGCTGCCGCACTGGCCGCTGCCCCACGACAGCGCCGACGTGCCCGGCGACCACTACACCGTCGTCCACCAGGACGCCGGCCCCACCGCCGCGGCGATCCGCGCCTGGCTGACCGTGTGACCCCACGACCCGGCATGACTCCCTTGACCGCGCGCGTCTCCCCCTGCTGACCGCGCGTCTCCCCCTGCCCCCGCACACCTCCTGCGCCGGGAGTGAAGCCGCTGCTGTCCACCAAGCTCGTCGGTGAGACCTTCCGCACCGGCAGAGGCCTCCCGTAGCGGGCCCGCTGCGGCGACCCGCCGGACACCTCCGGCGCGGCCGAGTCCGGGCAACTAACGTTCTCCGGGGACGGGTTGGGCCGGATCGCCGCTCACCGGACCGGACCTCGGGCGTCACCGGCACCGGCGGGTCGGTGCGACTGCGCGTCCCCTCATGTGAATGGTCCAGCCATGGGTGTGTTGACTTTCGGCTGGGTGAGCCAGAGGATTCCAGGAGTGACCCACACCGAGCGCCCGCTTGCCCGCACCGCACTCCCCGTCGACCTCGACGAGGCCGCACACCGCTGTCTCGTCGCCGGGTTCGAAGGGACCACGGCCGTCCCCGACACCCTGAAGCGGCTCATCGACCGCGGGCTCGGCGGGGTCATCCTGTTCACCCGCAACGTGCGCGACGCCGAACAGGTGCGCCGGCTCACCGACACCCTGCGGGCACTGCGCCCTGACCTGCTGGTCGCCATCGACAACGAGGGCGGCGGCATCGGACACCTGGTGGCCGCGGGTGCCCCGGAGGTCCCCGGCTCCTACGCCCTCGGTGTCGTCGACGACCTCGACCTCACCGCCCGCTGCGCCGACGCGCTCGCCGGCCACCTGGCCACGCTGGGCATCACCGCCTCCTACGCCCCCGTCGCCGACATCCAGCGGCAGGCCGACAACCCGATCGTGCGCACCCGCGCCTTCGGCACCGACCCCGACCTGGTCTCCCGGCACCTGGCCGCCTGGATCGCGGCCACCGAGGCACGGGGCGTCGCCTCCTGCGCCAAGCACTTCCCCGGGCACGGCGGCACCGTCACCGACAGCCACCACGAACTCGCCGTGGACCCGCGGCCGTTCGACGAACTCGACCTCGGACCCTTCCGGGCGGCGATCGCCGCGGGGGTGCCGATGCTGATGAGCGCACACGTCGTCTTCCCGGCCCTCGATGCGAACCGCCCTGCGACGCTCAGCCGGCGCATCCTCGGTGACCTGCTGCGGCACGAGCTCGAATTCGACGGGGTGCTGGTCAGCGACGCGCTGGAGATGAAGGCGATCGCCGACCTGTACGGGGAGGCCGCGGGCGCGCGCATCGCCCTGGCCGCCGGGGCGGACCAGGTCATCGTCGCCGTACCGGATCTGGGGGTCAGCCTGGAGTGCCGCGACGCCGTGCTGGAGGCGCTGCGGGACGGGGTGCTGGGCGAGGAACGGGTGCGGGAGGCCGCCCGGCGGGTGCAGCGGTTGGTCGAGCGGTATGCGACACCGGACGCGATGGTCACGGCGTGGGACGCGGAGGCCGGACTGGAGGCGGCCCGGCGTGCCGTACGCGGGCATGCCGTGCCGGAAGCCGTGTCGGGGGCGCATGTCGTGGACCTGTTCCCGGCCCCGCACCCCGCGCTCAACTGGGGCGGGGAGGATCTGCTGACCGAGGTGCTCGCCGTCGACCCGACGGCCACGGGCACGGCGGTCGCCGGGGAGCCGGCCGATCCGGACGGTGTGGTCGAGGAGATCCTGGTCAGGACCGGAGCCGCGCCGCTGGTCGTGGCCACGTGCGATGCCGGTCTGTATCCCTGGCAGGCCCGTGTACGGGACGCGCTCGTGGCCCGGCGGCCGGGGGCGGTGCGGGTTGCCACCGGCCTGCCGGAGGAGAGCGCGATGTTGTGTTCGTACGGGCGCGGGAAGGCCAATCTGCGGGCGATGGCAGAGGTGTTGGGCGCCAGGCCGTAGGTGCGGCTGCGGAGCCTTGTCGCGCTCCCCGGGGGGCAGGGGACGAGCGTGAAACTCGCCCGGTGGGCGTAGCCCGGCAGCCGGTGCCCCGTCGCCCTCACGACCTCCGCACGACCTTCTACATGAGCTTGTGGATTCCGCGGGCGGCGAGGTACCCGGCGTCCTTCGCCCGTTCCGCCAGTACCACCGCGGGGCGGACGCCCTGCCGGCGCAGGCCCATCCACTCCTCGAAGTACGCCCCGCCCGGGCCCGACACCGACCGGGTGGACGCGGTGCAGTCCAGGACCAGGGCCGTGTCGCGGGGCTCGGGCAGCGCGGGGCCCGTCCGCAGCTCCGCCACCGTCGCCGCCACGGCCTCCGCGATCGGTTTCCGCCTGCCCTGCGCGTCGAACAGCCCCAGCGTGTACTCCAGTTCCGGGAAGTCGGACAGGGCCCGGTCCACGTCGTGGGAGCACCACCACGTCACGCCCCACAGGTTCTGGCACCCCGACGCGTTGAGGATCGTCTCGCGGGCGAAGTGGGGGGCGTCGGCGGCCGGGATGTGGGGCTCGGGGGCGCCCGTCTCCTGGATCCACACCGGGCGGGACGGATCCTCGGCGTAGGCCTTGGCCAGTTCCGTGCCGTACTCGGCGAGGTGCAGGACCTCGGGGGAGCGCGGGCCGTACAGCTGGGCGCAGCCGCCGGAGAAGACCCACGGGTGGACGGTGGTGAGGTCGCCCTTGCGGGCCGAGGCCTCCGGGGTGAAGGGGTGGTCGTCGCCGTACCAGGCCGCGTCGTACGCCGAGTGTGTGACCAGGCCGGCCGGGCCCAGGCCGGCACGCGCGGCGGCCAGCAGCGAGTCCAGGTAGTGGTCGACCTCGCCGGCCGTCGCCGGGTTGTGCTCGATGAGGTTGTTGAGCTCGTTGCCCAGCTGGAGACCGATGAGGTTCGGGTGGCCGGCGAGGGCGCGGCCGAGCGTGCGGAGCAGGTCCGCCTGGGCCGAGATGGCCTCCGGGTCGGTGAAGACGTTGCGGTGGTGCCAGCTGCGGGTCCACTCCGGGTAGAAGTCGAAGCTCGACAGGTGGCCCTGCACGCCGTCCACCATGACGTCGAGGCCCGCCTCGGCCGCCAGGTGGACCAGCCGCGCCAGCTGGTCGACGGCGGCGGTGCGGATCAGCGTGCGGTTGGGCTGGAGGAGCGGCCAGAGGTGGAAGACCCGGATGTGGTCGAGGCCCAGCCCGGCTATCTGGGCGAGATCCTCGCGGGTGCGGCCGGGATCGAAGTCGTGCCAGGCGTGGAACCAGCCGTGGCGGGGCGTGTAGTTGACGCCGAAGCGGAGCGTGGGAATGGGATCCTCCTCGGGTTCGGCCCGGTCCGACCTCGGTCCGCGGCTGTTCTGCCCTGGTCCTGCTCTTGTCCTGGGCGAATGTATCAATCACCATAGTCATCGATGGGTAATTATTTGAACCACGAATCGGGCGGCCTGGTCATCGGCCTCGACGCCGGCGGCACCCGCACCCGCGCGGTCCTCGCCGACGCCGCCGACGGCCGGGTGCTGGACGAGTCCGCAGGCGGCCCCGGCAACGCCCTCACCGTGCCCCTCCCGCAGCTCACCGAGCACCTCACCGAAGCGCTCGCCCAGGTGGTCCCCGAGCCGGTGCGCGCCCGGGTCGTCGCCGTGACCGGCGGTTTCGCGGGCGCCACGGCCGCCTCCGCGCAGGACCCCGGCACCGTCCGGGCCCGCACCGCCCTCACCGAGGCCCTGCGCCGCCTCGGCGTCCCGGCCGTCCCGGTCGGCGTGTGCAGCGACATCGAGGCGGCCTTCGCCTCGGCCCCCGGCACCCCGGCCGACGGCCTCGCCCTGGTCGCGGGCACCGGCGCGGTCGCCATGCGCATCACCGGCCGGCACGCCACGACCACCGTGGACGGCGACGGCTGGCTCCTCGGCGACGAGGGCAGCGGCTTCTGGATCGGCCGCAGCGCGGTACGCGCCGCCCTGCGCATGGCCGACGGCCGCGGCCGCGCGACCATCCTCGCCGGCTGGGTCGGCCGCACCCTCGGCCTGCCCGTCGACGTCCTCCCCACATGCGGAATCCCGTCGTACGACCACGGCGGCACCGTCACGCCGAGCGACACCGCCCCCCACCTCACCGGGGTCCCCGGCTGGTCACGCGCCCGGCGTGAGGACTTCCGCCGCCATCTGCTGCCCGCCGTGATGGCGGATCCGCCGATCCGGCTGGCGCGTTTCGCCCCGCTGGTCGCCGAGGCGGCCGCCGAGAAGGACGCCGTGGCCCAGGAGATCCTCGGCGAGGCGGCCGGCCATCTGCTGGACACCGTACGGGCGCTGGACCCGAGCCCCGGTGAGCGGATCGTCGCCACGGGCGGGCTCCTCGGACCCGAGGGCCCGCTCACGGCCCCGCTGACCGAAGGGCTCCACGCGCACGGGCTCAGCCTCGACTGGGTGGCCGACGGGTGTCCCGGCGCGGTCGCTCTCGCCCGTCTGGCGCACCGGTCATGAGTGACGCCGTGTACCGCGATCCCACCGCCGCCGTCGACGCCCGGGTGAGCGACCTCCTCGCCCGGATGACCCTGCGGGAGAAGGTCGGCCAGCTCAACCAGCGGATGTACGGCTGGGACGCCTACCGCCGCACCCCCGACGGTGGCTTCGAACTCACCGACGCGCTGCGCGCCGAGACCGACCGTTTCGAGGGGCTCGGCGCCCTGTACGGCCTCCAGCGCGCCGACGCCTGGTCCGGCGTGACGCACGGGAGCGGACCCGGCGCCGAGGACGGAACCGCGCTCGCCGAGCTGGTGCAGCGGCATGTCGTGGACCGGAGCAGGCTCGGCATCCCCGCACTGTTCGTCGAGGAGGTCCCGCACGGCCTCATGGCCCTCGACGGCACGGTCCTGCCCGTCAACCTGGCGATCGGCGCCAGCTGGGACCCCGACCTGTACGAACGTGCCGCCGCCCACGCCGCCGCCGAACTGCGCGCCCGCGGCGGCCACGTGGCCCTCGTCTCCGCCCTCGACATCGCCCGCGACCCGCGCTGGGGCCGCACCGAGGAGTGCTTCGGCGAGGACCCCCACCTGGCCGCCCGGCTGACCCGGGCGCTGGTGCGGGGCATGCAGGGCCCGGACGCCGAGTTCGCCCCCGACAAGGCCCCTGTCGTCCTCAAGCACTTCGCAGGCCAGGGCGCCACCGTCGGCGGCCGCAACTCCGCCGAGTCCGAACTGGGCTGGCGTGAGCTGAGCGAGATCCACCTCCCCGCCGCCCGGGCCGGGGTCCGCGCGGGCGCCGCCGCCGTCATGGCCGCGTACAACGAGGTCGACGGGATGCCCTGCTCCGGCAACCGCGCCCTGCTCACCGGCCTGTTGCGCGAGGACTGGGGCTTCGAAGGGCTCGTCATGGCGGACGGCCTCGCCGTCGACCGGCTGGCCCGCATCACCGGCGACAAGGTCTCAGCGGGCGCCCTCGCCCTCAACTCCGGTGTGGACCTGAGCCTTTGGGACGAGGGCTTCACACATCTGGAGGAGGCGGTCGAGCGCGGTCTGGTGAGCGAGAAGACCCTCGACGCCGCCGTCGCCCGCGTCCTGCGGCTCAAGTTCCGCCTGGGGCTGTTCGACGGACGCCGGCCGGCCGCGACCGCGCCGACCGGCAGCGGGGACCTCAGCAGGGCACTCGCCCGGGCCGCCGTGACACTCCTGCGCAACGACGGCATCCTGCCCGTCGGCGAGAACGTGGCCCGCATCGCCGTCATCGGCCCCCAGTCCGCCACCACCGCCCACCAGTCGGGCGACTACACGGCTCCCCAGCGCCCCGGCACCGGAAGCAGCGTCCTCGACGCCCTGCGGCGGCTCGCACCGCCCGGCACCGACATCCGCCACGCCCGCGGCTGCGCCCTCACCGGCGACGACCTCTCCGGGATCCCCGGGGCCGTTGCCGCGGCCGCCGCCTGCGACCTGGCCGTCCTGGTGCTGGGCGGCAGCAGCGCCCGTACCCCCGAGACCGAGTTCGACACCAACGGGGCCGCGCTGTCGGCCGTGTCCGAGATGACCTGCGGCGAGGGCGTCGACCTGGCAGGGCTGCGGCTCGGCAGGGCCCAGTACGCGCTCCTGGACGCCGTCGTCGCGACGGGCACGCCCACGGCCGTCGTCCTGGTCCAGGGCCGCCCGCATGTCGTGCCCGACACCGCGGGCGCGCTGCTCACCGCCTGGTACCCGGGCCCGTGGGGCGGCGAGGCGATCGCCGAGATCCTGCTCGGGCTCGCGGAACCGGCCGGCCGGCTGCCCGTGTCCGTCCCCCGTTCGGCGGCCCAGCTCCCCGTCTACTACAACCACAAGGACACCGAGTACGGCGGATACGCCGACGAGAGCGCCGAGCCGCGGTACTCCTTCGGGCACGGTCTTTCGTACACGAGTTTCGCGTACGGCGAGCCCACGACCGACGGCGCGACGGTCACCGTCGACGTCACCAACACCGGTGCCCGGTACGGGCGTTCGGTCGTCCAGGTGTATCTGCGTCGCCTGATCGCCGCCACCTGGCCGCGCACCCTCGAACTGTGCGCGTTCGAGGGTGTCGGTTTGGCGCCGGGCGAGCGCCGTACGGTCACGCTGCCCCTGGAGGGCATCGGCGGCACGGTCGAGATCAGGGTCGCCGCGTCGGCCCGCGAGGCGCTCGACGTACGGGGTCAGAGTTTGACGGCCCCCGACGACACGCCCTTGTAGAACCACCGCTGAGTGATCACGAACAGCAGCAGCACCGGGACCACCGAGATCACCGAACCGGCCATGACCATCCGCTGGTCGTAGCCGAACGACGAGCTCTGCAGCCGCGAAAGCCCCAGCGTCAGTGTCATGTTGCTCTCGGAGCGCAGCACGATCAGCGGCCACAGGAAGTCGTCCCAGGCACTGATGAACGTGTTGATGACGACCACGAGGATCGCGCCCCACGCGGACGGCAGATACAGGTACCGGAAGCGCTGCCACTCGTTGGCGCCGTCGAGCATGGCCGAGTCCTCGATCTCGCGCGGGACCGCGAGGAACGCGCCGCGCATGAGGAGGACGTTGATGGCGCCGACGAAGCCGGGCAGCCACACACCGGCCAGGTGGTCGACCAGGCCCAGGTCGCGGATGCTGATGAACAGCGACACCATGATCGACTCGAACGGGAACATCATCGAGGCGACCAGCACCACCCAGACCGACTTGCGGCCCTTCCAGGCGGGCTTGGAGAGCATGTAGCCGGCGGTGGTGGAGAAGACCAGCTGGCTGGTGATCGACAGGGCGACCACGATCAGGCTGTTCTTGATGTACGACCACACCGGCACCTGGTCGAAGACCGTCCGGTAGGCGCGCAGCGTCGGGTGGTGCGGCAGCAGGGTGGCGTCCGCGCCGAAGACGTCCTCGCTCGTGCCCTTCAGGGAGGCCAGCAGCTGCCACAGCAGCGGGCCCACGGTGAGGCCGAGCACCAGGAAGAGCAGCAGATAGCGGACGACGAGCTCGCGCGGGCGGCCGTAGTCACGCCAGCGCGGCACCACGCGGCGCTTGTCCAGAGCCGTGCTCATGCCTCGTCCTCCTTGGTCAGACGCTGCGCCAGCAGGGTCAGCCCCAGCGTGAGCGCGAACAGGGCCACGCTGACGGCCGAGCCGTATCCCGCGTTGCCGGTGATCGGGTCCAGGCCCACGTCCCGGATGTAGAACGGCAGGGTGCGGTCGGCGCCGCCGGGGCCGCCGGTGGAGCTGCCGAGCATGTAGATCTCGGTGAAGACCCTGAGCGAGCCGATGCCGGTGAGGGTGCCGACGAGCATCATGGCCTGCCGTACACCGGGGACCGTGATGTGCCAGAAGCGGCGCACGGCACCGGCGCCGTCCATCTGCGCTGCCTCGTGCAGTTCCTTGGGCACGTTCCCGAGGGCGGCCAGGTAGAACACCATGTACCAGCCGAGGCCCTTCCACAGGGTCAGGCCCATCGCGGACAGCAGGATCAGCCAGGAGTCCGAGAGGAACGGGATCGCCGACCTGATCAAGTGGGCTTTCTGGAGCCAGGTGTTGACCAGTCCGTCGTCCGCGAGCAGCCACTGCCAGCTCAGGCCCACGACCACGCTGGAGGCGAGCACCGGGGTGTAGAAGGCGGAGCGGAAGAAGCCGATGCCGGGCAGGTTCTTCTCCACCAGGACGGCCAGCATCAGCGGCAGCAGCACCATCAGCGGCACGACGATCAGCGCGTACAGGACGCTGTTGCGGGTGGCGAGCCAGAAGTCGTCGTCCTGGAGCATCCGCGTGTAGTTGTCGAGTCCGACGAAACCCGCGGTGCCGCCCAGCGGCTTGGCGTTGGTGAACGACAGCAGGACCGTGTTGAGGAACGGGAACACCCCGAAGATGACCGCGCACGCTATCGCGGGGGCGGTCCACAGCCACGGCAGCCACCAACGGCGGTACATGGCCGCGCCGTTGGCCCCGGGAGCGGGACCGGGCAGCGCGGCCCTGGCGAGTCGGCGGAGGCGGGAGGGGCCCGGGCCCGGCGTGGGGGTCGGGGACTCCGCCACGCCGGACGCCGGCTTCATGGTCTGTGCCGTCACCGTCAGCTGCCCTGCTTCAGCAGCTCGTTCGACTTCTCCTGGGCGTCCTTCACGGCATCCGCCGCGCTCTTCTTGCCCTGCATGGCCAGCTGCACCTGGGACACGATGGCGTTCTGCACGGCCGGGGAGAGGCTGGTCTGGTTGGTGGAGGCCGTCTTGAGCTGGTCGGCGACGAGCTTGCGGGCCTGTGAGAACGGGTCGCTGCCGGTGACGTTCTGGAAGAACGGGTCGTTCAGCGACTCGGTGGTGGTCGGGAAGATCACCACGTCCGGGTCCTTGCACCAGGCCGTCTGGTTCTCGGCGTTGGTGAGGAACTCCGCGAACGACAGGGCGACCGGCGCGTGCTTGCTGGTCGCGGCGACCGAGATGTACTGCGGGGCACCGGCGGAGGCGCGGCCGAGCGCGTCGTAGGGCTGCTGGCCGACGGCCGTCTTGTCGTAGACGGACGGGCTGTTCTGCTTCACGAACCGCACGAAGCTCGGGTTCGTCGAGCCGTACGCGACCTTGCCCTGGCTGTACAGCGTGGACGGGTCGTTGCTGGAGGACAGGGAATCCTTCGGCATCGCGCCCTCCTTGTACAGCTTCGCCATCCACGCCACCCACTGGGTGGTGCGCGGGTCGTCGCCGAAGACGGCGGACTTGCCGTCGGGGGAGAGGACCTTGATGCCCATCTGGTCGAAGTCGGCGGGGATGCGCCAGATCGGGTTGGCCATCGTCGCGAAGTACTTGCCGTCGGCGGCCTTTGCGACCTTCTCGTAGTCGGCGAAGAGCCCGAAGATGCTGGTCGGCGGCTTCGCCGGGTCGACACCCGCCTTGTCGAGGAGGTCCTTGTTGTATGTCAGGAGGACACCGCCGGTGTACCAGGGCAGCGTGGTGTGGATCGACTTGCCGGAGGCGTCGGCGAAGGTGGCGGTCTTCCAGAACGACGGGACGAAGGGCTTGACGGCGCCCGGGTCCTTGGTGCCGATGTCGAGCAGGTAGCCGGCCTTGGTGAGGGCGGTCGCCGTCGGCGCGTTGACGTTGATGACGTCGGCCATCGTGCAGGCCTGGGCGTCGGCGACGGTCCGGCTGGTGAAGGTGTTGTCACCCGGGTCGTCGATCCACTTGACCTTGGTGCCGGGGTGGGCCTTCTCGAAGTCGCTGATCACTCCGTTGAAGAAGTCCCCGAAGTCTTTCTTCAGGTTGGTGGTCTGGAAGGTGATGTTGCCTTTGACCTCACCGGTGAGCTTGCCCGACCCGACGTTGCCCTTGTCGACCTTGCAGCCGCCGGCGGTGGCGTCACCGCTGTCGGATCCGCCCCCGGACAGGCCACAGCCCGCGGCCGTCAGCGACAGGGCGGCGATACAGGTCAGGGTGCGGGTCAGTCTCTTTGCGCGCATGTGATGCCCTCCACGGCTGGTTCAATGAACCAACTCCGACTCCGATTGATGAAAAGGTGGACCAGAATTCATCGGAGGTCAATGGTTTCCCGTGTTGCGTTTAGGTTCCGTACGAGATCAGTGACGGTGTTCGTGGTCCGGGTGCGAGGGGTCGCCGGGGTGTTCGTGCCCGTGGGAGTAGGTCACGTGGCTGCGGGCCTGGTCCAGCCAACCGAAGAAGGCCTGGCGGCCGGCCGCACGGTGGAGTTCACGTGAGATGCCCTCGCGGACCGCCTCGTACGGCAGTACGTCCTCCGGGGCCGCCCCGTCGAAGGGGGTGACGCCTCGCCTCAACGCCGCCGGGGTGAGGAAGCGGTCCTGGTTGCGGTCGTAGTAGTCCCGTACGGCGGTCTCCGGGACCCTCTGCTCGGCTTCCAGGGCGGCGAGGAGAGTGCGGGCGGCGGGGGAGTGGGCCAGCGCCGCGGCGACGATGCTGCCGAGGTCTGCCACGTCTGTCTCGGCGACGGCCAGGACGGAGGCGGGTGACACCTCTTCCGGTACGTCCAGGCCCCGGTCGGCGCAGGCCCTTCGGGCGAGTTCGTCGGTGACGATCACTTGTGTGGCCCAGCGGCGGCGTTGTCTCGCGACGGAGGGTGCCTCGGGGGGTCGTCGGGCGGGTGCGGGTTCGTCGTGGCTGGTCGCGCCGTTCCCCGCGCCCCCAGGGGGTGTTCCCAGGAAGGAGTTCACCCGTTCTGCCGGGATCGGGTCGCCGTCTATCAGTGCGGCGTGTTCGGGCGTCACGGAGTCACCTCCAGGGGGATCGCCCTCGTGTACCCGACGTGGCCGTTCCACGCGGCCTTCGCCATCAGCCAGTAGGAGCCCGGTGGGATCAGTGAGCCGTCCACCTCGATGACGGACTCCAGCCGCTCGCCGCCCGGCACCGTGAAGCCCTGGAGGCCCGGGCCGACGCCCGGCCATGTGCCCCAGGACGACACCGCCCACAGCTGTCCGCCGACCGGGCCCCGCGTGGTGTTCCGCAGGCTCACCGGAACCTGAGCCCGCTCACCCCTGCGTACGGTGACCCGGTCGGCGTCCAGCTCGCACGTCAGCCCCTGCCCGGCGGGCGGACCGCCCGGCACGTCGAGGCCGACGACGTCCTCGTAGGTCTGGCCGCCGTACGACAGCCTCGCCGTGAGCCAGTGCCGTCCCGGCGCGGCGTCCGGCGGCGGTGTCACCGTCACCTCGGCCAGCGAGAACCCGCCGGGGGCGAGCGCGTACGGCAGTTCGGCGGGCTCGGCGGACCAGCCGGGCGGTACCTCGAAGACCACCGTGCCGGCCGCCGACGTGTCGGTGAGTTCGGAGCCGACCCGGACGGTCGCGGTGACGGGGCCGGTGGCGGTGAGGGCGGTGGGGGAGACGTAGACGGACACAGGCATGTTGCCGCGTGGGGCCGGGCCGGAGTTGTGGAGCCAGTACCGGGTGTGGACGGGCTGCGCGGGCTCGTGGGCGGCGACGCCGGGGTCGGTCGTCGGCTCGGGCGCCTGCGGGGGCGTGGCCAGGAGGGTGGCCACCTCGAAGCCGGTCAGAGCCGTCTCCAGGGTCCCCTCGCCGTCGGGTGCCAGTGACTCCCCGGGCCGTTCCAGTACGTCCGCGCGGGCGCCCTCCGTCCACGCGACCGGTCCGCGCACCCGGGCCCGTACCGGGCGTCCGTTCACCTCGTGCACCCGGACCACGACCCCGCGCCCCGGATCCACGGGTGCCGCGCTGCCCCGGGCCAGCGGGGAGCCCAGCGGCTTGAGGGCGTCGAGGATCACCTCGCGGGCCGGCTCCACCTCCAGCAGGGAGGTCTTCCTGGGGAGCAGCGGGGTCCCACCGTCGCCGCGCACCCGGGCGGTGAGCGGGTGGTTGAACTCGTGTCCCCGGGCCGGGAGTTCGAGGTCCCGCCAGTCACCGGCGCCCGCGACGACGGCGTACTCGAAGGTGTGCGACCAGTGTTGGAGCTGGAAGCCCGCCCCGTCGGGGGTGGTACGGCGGGGCGGGTCGACCCAGACGCCGGACGGCCAGCCGGTGCAGGAGCGCATCAGGGACATGTAGAGGTCGCCGGAGGTCGTGACCACGCAGCCGGGTGTGCCGCGGTTCAGGACGGCGAAGCCGCGCCCGTCCCAGGCGTCGCCCGGCGGCAGCGCCTCGCCGCCGCCGGCCGCGGTGGCCGTGACGGTGAAGTCGTCCAGGTCCGCGATCAGGGTGTCGACCGCCTTCGCGTCGCCCGAGGGGTCGGCGCCCGCGATCACCAGCAGCGGCAGCCGTTCCAGGTCGCGCAGGTCGGCGCCGGGCACCCACTCCTCGCGCAGGGAGGCGCGCGGTGCGACCCAGACGGCCGCCACGCCCCGTTCGGCGACCTGTCGGCGCACCTCGCGGTCGGCGGCCGGGTCCATGGCGAGGGCCTCGGCGACCAGGGTGTTGCGCTCGGGACCGCCGACGGCGATCCGGATGTCGGGGAGGTTGGAGTCGATCTCCAGGTCGCCGTAGCGGGGGCCGCCCGCGATGGTCGAGGTCGCGGTGACACCCGAGCGGACGAGGGCCGCCGCGAGGGGGGCGCCCAGCTCACCGGCCTCCTCCCAGTCGGCGTACACCAACTCGGCGACTCCGAAGGCCCGTTGGCCGAGCAGGGTGCCGGAGTCGTCCTTGAGCGCGACCCGTGCCGTGGACCCCAGCCCGAACCAGGTGTGGGCCGGGTTGTCGAGCGTCCACGGGAACTGCTCGCTGTCCACGTCGACGAACCCGAACCCGCGCCCGATCACGGCGTCCGCGACCTCGTGCACGGGCAGCCCGCCCCGTACGTCGCAGGGCCAGCGGACCCGGATGAGGCGGTCGGCGCCGTCGTAGCCGTCGACGGTGGTGGAGAGGTCGAGCCGGTCGACGCCCCGCCACAGGGTCAGCCGCTGGGTGCAGGTGAAGAGACCGAGGTCGGCGCGGACGGTGATGCGTGAACCCGCCGGGGAGTGCTCGACATCGATCTCCGCCGGTACGTCACCGCTGCGGGCGGCGGTCGTTCCGGTCGGGGTGAGGTGCCAGGGGCCCTCGCCGAAGCGGGGGTGTCTCGCGAACTCCTCCTGGACGACGATCTCGTTGCCGATGTCACCGGCGGGCAGGAGGTCCCGGCCGCCCTCCGCGAGCGCGCGCAGACCGCTCACGGCGCCGCCGCGCGCGGGGTCGACCGTCACCTCGTAGAACTCGTTGCGGATGGTCGCACCCTCGCCGGGCGTCCACCGGGGGACGGAACCGGCCGCGAGGGGCAGGGTCTTCAGCCCCAGACCCGGTACCTCCGGTACGACGACCGTGAGTCTGCCGTCCTCCTCGCGTACGGCGGGCAGCGGCTGGAAGTCGTCGCCGACGGGCACCAGGCCCGGGTCGTCGACGGTGAGCACGTCCTGCCGCTGCCAGGTCGAGGAGTTGAAGACCACCAGATCGGGTCCGGTGCCCGGCTCCACCCGGTCGGCCAGGGCCTTCGTCGCGTCGGCGTGCACGGTCTCGGCCAGGTCGACGAGCTCCCGCCAGCCGGTGAGCAGGTCGATGTACACCTGGTCCGACTCGGAACCGGTGATGGCGTCGTGGTGGGCGCCGTAGACGAGCTGCCGCCAGGCCTTGTCGAGGGCCGCGTCCGGATAGGCGTGACCGGTGACGAGCGAGGCGAGCGTCGCCCAGGCCTCCGCGTCGGCGAGCAGGGTCTCGCCGTAGCGCTGGGCCTGCTTGGTGTCGATGTAGGAGACGTCCTTGCCGGTGTAGACCGGGTTCATGTCCCGGGTCTGCGGCGAGGCCTTGCGGCCCTCGGCGTCCAACTCCGCGCGCACGGCGGCGAAGAAGTCCCGAGGGATGCCGGAGACGAACCGCGGCCAGACGTAACGGGCGTTCCAGTCCCGGTGGATGTCCATCACCCAGCGGCACGGCGGCGCGTAGTCCCCGCCGACCGGGAGCAGCACGTTGCGCGTGAGGGCGACCTTCTTGAGCCCCTGGAACAGCTTGAACGCCTCGGCCTCCGCCTCGGACAGCGTCGGCGCGTTGTCGATCCGCCAGCCGGCGCCGTAGTGGTTGACCATGTACGCGGTGAGGATCCCGCGCCCCGAGGGGGCGATCCAGTCGAACTCGGCCGGGAACTGCATCCGTTGCGGATCCCGCGGCTCCTCGCCGAACACGGAGAGCGTGGGCCCCCACTGGTGGAAGGGCCCGCGCGCCCACGAGCTGGAGGTCACCCCGGCATCGGCCATCAGCCCGGGGAACTGCGGGTCGTGCCCGAACGCGTCCAGCTGCCAGGCGGTCTGAGGGGACGCCCCGAGGATCGCGCGCTGGTACCCGTCGCCGTACAGCGCGTTGCGTACGGTCGCCTCGGCGCCGGTGAGGTTGGTGTTCGGCTCGTTGTAGGTGCCGCCCATGATCTCGACACGGCCGGTGCGGATCAGCTCGCGCAGGAAGCCCCGCTCCTCCGGGAAGGCGTTCCAGTACGGCTTGAGGTAGTCGATCTCCGCCAGTACGAAGGTGTATGCCGGGTCGCGCCGGGCCAGGTCGGAGTGGGCCCGGACCAGGCTCATGCCCGACTGGCCGCGTGAGTCGAAGGTGCGGGCCGGCAGGCCGGTGCCGGCCGGGTCGTCGGCGACGTCCCAGGTCTCGGTGTAGGCGCCCTGGGTGTTCCACCAGACGGGGTCGTAGTGGAAGTGGCTGACCATGAACATGGTCCAGCCGGGCTCGGCGACCGTGAACTCGCCGGTGCCGCTCGCGGTCTCGTCGCCGTCGGCCGCGGTGACCGTGATCGGTCCGCCGGTGCCGGTCACCGGTATCTCGGCGCGTACGGTGCCGTCCTCGCCGACGGTGACCACCGTCTCCCCGACGCCGCGTCCCTCGACGGTGACGCGGACGGAGCGGCCCGGGAGGTGCTCGATGCCGGCCGCCACCACCTGGAGCGGCTGCTCGGGGGTGCCGACGAACAACTCGGTCGACTCAACGGAGATGACGCGCATGGGGCTCCTACGAGATGGCTCGGGGGAGCCCCATCCTGGCACCGAAGGGATGATTCAAACAACCATCCTCGCGTTATCTCGGTGGTTCATCCATGCATGATCGGACACGGTCAACGCGAGCGGCGTGCCTTCACCGCGTGCTGCGGGGTGATGTGGTCGGTGAGGGCGAGCGAGGAGCTGGCGCGCTGGTAGGCGAGCTGGCCGACCCGGACGTAGAGGCAGTCCACGATCATCAGGACGGAGTGCCGGCCGCCGATGCTGCCGGTGCGGAAACTGGTCTCCGAGGCCGCGGAGATGAGCCGGACGTCGGCTGCCCTGGCCAGCGGGGAACGCGGGTCCGTGGTGATGGCGACCGTGGTCGCGCCCCGCTCCTTGGCCATCTCGAAGGGTTCGAGGGTCTCGCGGGTCGCACCGGAGTGGGAGATGCCGATGGCCACGTCGGCCGGGGTGAGCAGGGCCGCGGAGGTGGCCGCGCCGTGCACCTCGGTCCAGCCGCGCACCTGGCAGCCGATACGGAACAGCCGTGTCTCCGTCTCCTGTGCCACCGCGCCGCTGCCGCCCACGCCGTACACGTCGATACGGCGGGCCTTGGCCAGGGACTGGGCCGCGCGCTCCAGGGCGTCGAGGTCGATGCGCTCGATGGTCTGCTGGATCGCCCGCAGGTCCGCGCTGCCGACCACCTGGACGACCCGCTCCAGACTGTCGTCCGGCGAGATGTCGGGGCCGATCTCGGCCGAGCCCCAGTCGGAGACCTCGCCGCGGCCGCGCTCCTGGGCCAGCTCGATCAGCAGATGCTGGTAGGAGTCCAGGCCGATGGCCCGGCAGAATCGGGTCACCGTGGCCTGCGAGGTGCCGGTGCGGCGGCCCAGCTCGGCGGCCGAGCAGTGGGTGACGGCGGCCGGATCCTCCAGGATCAGCTCGCCGACCTTCCGCAGTGAACCGGCCAGCCGGGGCAGTTCGGTGCGGATCAGGGTCGTGACGTCGGTCGGAGGCATGCAAGGAAGGTATCAGCCACCCTTTCGGCCACTGATTGAATACCAGGACCGCTCTATGGTTTATTGATTCACCGTTTGGTGATTGTATGGTGGTTCAATCCATCAGTGGGGAGTGTTGCGTGTCCGTCGAGTCAGTCAGCGCCCAGGGCTTCGCCGAACAGAGCCTGGACGTCCTCCGTCACGTCACCGAGGCCGCCCGCGAGGACGTACGCCGCGCCGCCGGGCTGATCGCCGACTGCATCCGCGCCGACGGCGTGATCCACGCCTTCGGTACCGGCCACTCCCAGGCGATGGTCCTGGAGGTCGCGGGCCGGGCGGGTGGCCTGGTGCCCACGAACCGGCTCCAGATGTCCGACCTCGTCCTCTACGGCGGTGACGCACCGAGCGTCCTCGACGACCCGCTCCTCGAACGCGAGCCGGGAGTGGCGGTCCGTCTCTACGACCTGGCCGCCCCGAACACCCAGGATCTCTTCGTCATCATCTCCAACTCCGGAGTCAACAGCGTCATCGTGGAGATGGCCCTGCACGCCAAGGAGCAGGGGCACAGGATCCTCGCGATCACGTCTCTCACCCACACGGCGGCCGTGCCGGCCGGGCACGCGAGCGGGAAGAAGCTCGTGGACCTGGCGGATGTCGTGCTGGACAACGCGGCGCCGGTCGGGGACGCGTTGCTGTCGTTGCCGGGGGGTGGGGCGGTGGGGGCGCTGTCCACGCTGACCGGGGTGATGCTGGTGCAGATGGCGGTGGCGGAGGCCTCGGGGTTGTTGCTCGCCTCGGGGGAGCGGCCGCCGGTTTATGTGTCGGCCAACGTGCCCGGTGGGTTCGAGGGGAACCTGGAGTTGGAGAAGCGGTATGCGGGGCGGGTTCGGCGTACGGCCACGTAGGGGTTTCTGGGGTTTTTGGGGTATCGCGGGGAGCTGCGGGCCGGTGGGGGCCGGTCGCGCAGTTCCCCGCGCCCCTTCAGGGAGTCAGCGCCACCGCCAGTGGATAGGCACCGGTGCTGAAGGAGGGCCCTGCTGTCCCCGAGGCGACGTCGATCGGTACCAAGGCGTCTGTGTCGGCTGTCGTCACGTACGTCGTGGTGCCGTTCCAGTTGAGAGCCACGTCGAAGGCCGACTTGCCCACCTTGACCGTGGTGCCCGGGGCGCCGGTCACCGTGTCGACCGGTGTGATCGTGTCTCCGTTGCTCGGGCTGACCCACAGGGTGCGGCCGTCCGGTGACAGGGCGAGTCCGTACGCCTGGCCGGTGACCAGGAGGGTCGGCTCGGTCTCGTCGGTCGCCGTGTCGATCGGGGTCACCGTCGAGCCGCCGGAGTTGGAGACGTACACCGTTCTGCCGTCGGGTGCGGCGACGACGTTGAAGGGGCTGGGGCCCACCGGGATCGCCGTGCCCGCCCTGCCGGTGGTGAGGTCGACGGGGCTGACCGTGTCGTCGTGGATGTTCGCCACGTACAGGGTCCTGCCGTCGGGCGTGATCGCCATGTTCTCGGGGCCGGAGCCGACGGATACGGGTGTACCGGTCTTCAGCGTGCCCGTGTCGATCGACTGCACTGTGCCGTCGGTGTAGTTGGCGACCCAGAGGGTGCCGCCGTCCGGGGTGAGTGCGAGACCGGCGGGGACCTTGCCGACGGCGACCGTGGCGGTGACCTTGCCGTTCGCCACGTCGATCACGCTGACCGTGTTCGAGCCCTGGTTGGCCGCGTACGCGGTACGCCCGTCCGCGCTCACCACGACCTCGCCCGGGTTGTCGCCGACGGCGATGTTCGTCGTCGTGTCCGTCGACAGATCGATCGAACTCACCGACGCACCACTGAAGTTGGCCGTCAGGGCTCGCGGTGTGCCGGTGCCGTCGGTGACCTGGACCGGGAGTGCGCGGTCGAGGATGCCGGTGCCTTCGACGACGACCGGGTGCACGCCCTCTGTCCTTCCCGTGAGGGTGACGGTGACCGCGGCCGGGGTGGTCGCCGTGCCCTCGGAAGGCGTGGCGGTGACACCCTCGGGTACGTCGAGCTTCCAACTGACGGTCTTGGCCTGCGTGTCGGACAGGTGCAGGGTGACCGTCGCGGAGGCTCCGGGCTTCAGTGACAGCGAGCTGGGGGAGAAGGAGGCGTCCACGCCCGGGTCGGGGGCGTTCTCCAGCATCGTCGTGTACAGGAACTGGTCCATCACGCCCGGCGAGACCTGCTGCGGGATCGCGTCCAACTCCTTCCGCTCCTGCTGGAGTTGCTTCCAGTACGTCGCGACCGCGGCCGCGTCACCGCGCTTGTTCGCCAGCAGCAGGTCCACGGCCGTCCCGCCCGCGGTCCCGTAGTTGCCGAGTTTGCCGAGCCAGGGCGAGGTCTCGTCGAGGAACCCCGGGTTGTCGAGGTGGGCGCGCAACTGGGCGGGCGTGGCGGCCATGTCGGTGAAGTAGGACTTCAACGCGGCCGCCGCCCGGCCGAGACCGCTGTTCTGCTCGTACGCCGTGCGGAAGGCGGTGATCAGCCGGGTGAGGGTCGGCGACTCGGTGGGGTCGAGCTGGGAGGAGTAGTTGTTCTCGGCGAAGATCCGCAGCCACTTGGCGGCCCCGGGCACCGCCAGGTCCCGGACCGACGCGAGGAACGCCCGGCGCGGGTCGTAGGCGTGCGGGTTCCACAGGTAGGCGGCCGAGGTGAACAGCGCGAGCCGGCTCGCCTCGCCCTGGACCATCGGGTTCGCGGTCACACCGGTCGCTTCCGCGGCCACGCCGGGTTCCCGGCCGGTGTAGGGCCCGAGGAGGAGACGGCTGGTGACGTAGTCGTTGACCGGGTAGTTGTCCCAGACCAGGACCGGGTGGCCGTAGACCTCGCGGGCCTGCTTCAGCTGCTCGGTGGTGATGGTGGGCGCGATGACGCCGACGCCGGTCCACTCGACGACCACCGACGGGTCGAGCTGCTCCCTGAGGGCCTTCTTGTACGGGGAGTCGGCGAGGTCGGAGTACTCGGTGGGGACCATCTCAAGCGGCTGGAGTCCGGTGTGGCCGGCGGAGAACCGCTGCCACGCGGTGTTCAACAGACGAGCCTGTGCGGCACCGGCCGCTCCCCCGCCCGTGCCGAACTCCCGCTCGTCCTCGGGGCAGTTCCACTTCGTGTAGCTGATGTCGTCCAGGGGGATCGCGAAGGACCGGACACCGATGGCGTACAGCGAGTCGAACTTCGCGGTGAGCGCCGTGACGTCGGCGTCGGAGGAGTAGCAGACCGAGAGACCGGGGGAGAGGGCGTAGGTGAAGCGGACGTGGTCGGCGTCGGCCCGGTCGACGAGCTCCTTCAGCCGGGCGAGTTCGGCGGCCGGGTACTCGTCGCGCCAGCGGGCGCGCAGGTAGTCGTCGTCCTTGGGGGAGTAGACGTATACGTTCTGTTTCGTACGGCCGTAGAAGTCGAGTTGGGCGAGGCGCTCGGCGTGCGTCCAGGGGGTGCCGTAGAAGCCCTCGATGACCCCGCGGAGGGCGGCGGTTGGCCAGTCCCGCACCGTGACCACGGGCAACTCGCGCTTGCCGTCGAGCAGTTGGCGCAGAGTCTGGGCCGCGTAGAAGGTGCCGGTGGTGTCCACGCCCGAGAGGGCCAGGAGGGCCCGGCCGTGACTGCGGCCGGAGACGAGGACATGACCGCCGGCGGGGAGACCGGACGGGGAAGCGGCACCGAGGCGTTCGAGGGCCTTCGCGGTGGCGGTGTTCTCGCCGGGGCCGCCGAGATAGACGGTCAGGGCGGCTGCGGGCGGCCGGTCACCGGCGTGGACGGCGGTGATGCGGTCTGCCCCGGCAGCCTTGAGGGCCGTCTCGACGACCCTTCGGGCCGAGGGGTCGGTGCCGGGGCCGACGACCTCGACGACCCGGTCGGGGACGGGGAGCCGGCCGGGTCCGGCGGTGATCTTCTGGGGGGTGGGCCACACCTCCGGCACGGACGGCCGGGGTTCGGCCGAGGCGGGGACCGCAGGGGCGGCGAGGCCGAGGGCCAGCAGCAGGGCGGCGGCCATGCATCTGAGATTGATGAATGAATCCACCTGAGAATGCTAGGAGTGTTGAATGCATCATTCAATGGTGCGGATGTTTCCGGAGGTTCACAACACCTTCCGGTGGACGAGGGCGGACATGCACAGCACGCCCGGCAACAAGGGCAGCCACACCGTCAGGACGCGGTAGCCGATGAGTGCCGCCGTGCCGAGGCTCACCGGAACGCCGTAGACGGCGAGGGTGAAGACCATGGCCGCGTCGACCGGCCCGATGCCGCCGGGTGCGGGCACCGAGCCGACCGCGGTGCTCGCGGCGAGGTAGGCGAACGCGACCTGTGCCCAGGACAGCGTCATGCCGAGCGAGGTGCCGACCGCGTGGATCACGCTCGCCTGGAGCAGCGGCGCGGCGGCCGCGCCGCCCCACAGGGCGAGGACGCGGCTCGGCATGGTGTGCAGCAGGCGGGCGTCGGTCAGGGCGGTGCGTACGAACGCGGCCGCGGGGCGGCGCAGCGGACGGATCAGCGTCAGCAGCAGGAGTGTGCCGCCGAGTCCGAGGCCCGCGGCCACCGCGGGCAGGAACAGCATGCGCCGGTCCGGGACGAGGTCACCGAGGCGCAGCAGACCGGGCAGTGCGACCAGGAAGCCGAGCAGCACCAGCGTTTTGGCGATCGGCCTGACCAGTGCGTACAGGGCGAGCGAGGCGGTGGCCCGGGCCAGCGGGATGCCCTGCCCCTGGAGGAAGCGCAGGGTGACGGCGTGGGCGCCGAGACTCGCCGGCAGTACGTGGTTGGCGGCACCGGCGGCGAACTGCGAGGCGCCGAGCAGGCCTGGCGGCAGGCGCTCGGGCAGGGCGCCCTGCCGGACGACGGACGCGGAGATCCAGCCCAGGCAGGTGTAGAAGAGCCCGACGAGCAGCCACCAGGGGTCGGCGGTGGCCAGCCGCGCGGTGCCGTCGTACAGGGCACGCCAGTCCAGCACCGCCCAGATGCCGATGAGGAGAAGGGGGAGCAGGGTGAGCAGCCGGCGGGTGAGACGGGTCAGGGAGCGGCGGGCACCGGCGGGGGCGGGGGCCGGGGCGCAGGCCGGGGGAGGAGCGGCGGCGGGGGCCGGGGCGGGGAGCGGGCCCGGGGGACCTTCGAGCGGAAGCAGGGACACGGCGCACGTCGTCCTTTCGCGTCACATCCCGTGCGGGACAAGGGGCATGACGGAGGCAAGGCGATGCAGAGGGGACGAGGGAAACGTTCCCGCTCGGTGTGACGTTCAAATGTCCGGCAGTCGAAGGAGTGCGGGCGGGTGGGCGACACGGGGTGGGGCGCCGGTGTCGAAAACGGGTCGCCCCGGCACCCTTTCGGGATGCCGGGGCGACCAAGCGAACCAGGGTTGCGACAGGGGGATTCAGCTGATGAAGGAGCCCGGGGCGCAGGCGGTCGAGGCCACCCAGGTGTGCGACTGGATGTTGTTGTTCATGTTCTCGTTGTTGGTGAAGTGGTCCCGGCTGAGGTCGTCCACGTACTTCTCGCCCGGCAGGAGGCAGCCGTACGAGGTGTCCCTGTAGTTGTCGAGCCAGTAGAAGGCCACGACGTCCTTGCCGCCGACGAAGCCGCTGTTCATCACTGACGAGGCGCTGTTCTCGTCGCTGCCCTGGAAGGGGCCGAGGTTGTCGCCCCACGAGGGGTCGCTGCCCGCGGTGACGCCGAGGAGTGTGCCGCCGCAGTCGGTGCCGTCCCAGGCTCGGACGTCGCCGTCGCGGCCGTGCGCGTTCCAGTTGGCGTTGCAGCCGGGACCCGCGTGGGCGGCGGCCGGGATGGCGATGCCGAGGACCGCGAGGCCCAGGGTGGCGAGGGAGACGGTCAGCTTGCGCATGACGGATTCCTGTTCTGCTTGCGCCTCGTGGGAGGCGTGGGTGGGATGGGTGCGGTGATGGTCCGCGAGCGTCGTCGCGGGGTCTGTCCGTGACACGGGGCCACGGATGTCGGGGGCCGGCGCGACCTGGATCAGGTGCGGGCCGGGACGGTGCGTTCGGCGACGGCCAGGGCGTGCCGCTCCATCCGAAGGTGGGCGTCGAGGGCGTGGCCGTACTTTCCGGCCAGTTCACCGACGTAGCGGGCCTCGCGCCGCTCGCCGATCGCACGCAGGGAGACGGAGCGGGCGCAGGTGGCGTCGGCGACCGCGATCCGGGTCTCGTTCGCGAAGGTCCTGGCCTCCGCGGTCCGGGTCTGCTCCGCGCTGTGCTCGCGGGTGGAATCGCGTGCCGCGCCGGGGTCGGGGAAGGGGTGGCCCGCCTTGTTCATGCACTGCGACCAGGCGCTCACCGCGCCGGTGAACTCCTTGTCGCGCAGCAGCTTGTCCACGTACAGGGGGCGCAGGTTCCTGACGGTCACGTCGGAGCGGAACCATGCCGCCGTATCGCCGTACAGCAGCTCCTCGGCCTGGGCGGCGCAGCCGCCGGACTGCTTGCTGATCGTGCCGCCGGACGGCGTCGGCGACTTCAGCACCACGGCGTCCCGGCCGCCGTCCATCGCGATGTCGAAGGCCTTCTGGCGTGAGCGGGAAAGGGACTTGCGGTAGGCGATGTTGGGGTTGCGCAGGCGGGTGCGGTCCTCCTTCGCCGCGATCCGGCTGCCGTAGCCGTGCCTGCGCGCCCAGTCGATGTCGTCCTGGACGTAGCCGACCGGCCGGCTCTCATCGAGGCTCAGCGGCTTTTCCTCCTGGAAGCGGAAACCCTGCTTCCTCATGCAGACCGTGATGAGGTGCTGCTCGGCGTCGGAGATCCGCAGGTCCTGCGAGTAGGTGAGCTTGTCGGCCGCCCCGGTGGCGTCGGCCCTCGCGGACGGCGAGGCGCGGTGGGCCGCGTCGGTGTCCGCCGCGCAACCGGTCAGCACGAGTGAGGCCAGCGCGGCGATCACGCCCACGGCGGTGGGTGCGCGTCGCGTGCTGCGTCCACTCGGTACCACCGTCCGGCGTAGGGCGTCGGCGCGCTTCATCGGCATGCTCCCGGGGCGAAGTCGAACTGGGTTGCTCTCACGATCCGTTGACGCCTCGGAAGCCGCGTCCGTATGACCCTGGACCGCCGAATTCTTTTCCTGCGCCGGCGGTCATACGAGGACGGCTCGCGATCCGTCCTCACTGCCTGCTTCTTCGCCTGCCGACTTCTGCGGGCGGCGGAGCACGCCGGGTGACGACGGGGCGGAGGGCCGGCGACGTACCGGCTGCGGGGCAGGCAGCCGCGTCCGACGCCGGCCGGGCGACGGCCGGAACCGCGTGTGGCACGGGACGCACAGGAATCTTCGACGCGAGAAATATCGGTGAGCCCTCATACGAGCGGCCGGGCCCAGCCGTCCCTCAGGTGAGGGGCATCTCTGCGTGCTGTCGAAATCCAGCCAACCGTCGTCCGGGGGAAGCCGGGAGGAAGGCTCCGCCGCGCCGGGTGTCAGGCCCTTCTCAGGGGTCCGCGCACGGCTGCCGACTGTCTGGATCCGGCCAGGTCTGCGCCGTTCCAGTCGTCTGCGGACACCGTCCGTCTATATCGTCGAACACGCATCCGTGGAGCGGGCGGTACGGCGAACGGGGAACGATGCTCCAGGTACGTCTGCTCGGTCCTGTGGAGGTGTGGCAGGGCGACCGACGGGCCCCGCTCGGCGGGGTCAGACCCCTGGCGGTCCTGTCCGCACTGGTCGTCCACCTGGGTGAGGTCCTCTCCACGGAACGGCTCGTGGACTGCGTGTGGGACGAGCAGGCCCCCGCGACCGCCAGCGCCCTCGTCGCCACGCACGTCTCCGCGGTACGGCGCGCACTGGCCCGCGTCGGCGCGGCCGAGGTGATCCTGACCCGGCCGCCGGGTTACGTCGCCGGTCTCGACGCCTCCCAGGTCGACGCCCGCCGCTTCGAGGACCTGCTCGTGTCCGGCCGGACCGCGGCCGCCCGGGGCCACACGGACGAGGCCGCCGACCTGCTCTCCGAGGCGCTCGGGCTGTGGCGGGGCCAGGAGGCCCTGGAAGGACTGGGACAGACCTTCGCCCGGATCGAGGCGGCCCGGCTGGGGGAACTGCGGCTGGTCGCCCAGGAGGAGTCCTTCGGCCTGCACCTGGAGCTCGGCCGCGCGGACCGCACGATCGCGCCCCTGCTCGCCCACGTCGCCGCGCACCCCCTCCGGGAACGGCCGCGCGGCCAGCTGATGACCGCCCTGTTCCGCACCGGACGCGTCTCCGACGCCCTGCGCACCTACCAGGAGGGCCGCGAGGTCCTGCGGGAGGAACTGGGCATCGACGCCGGGCCGGAACTGCGGGCCCTGCACAAGGCGGTACTGACCGACGACCCCGGACTCCACGGCACCGGCCCCCGGCCCCGGGACCCGTCGCCGACGGGCACCGGCCGCCGGCCGCACACCCCCTCCCCGTCCGGCCCGGACCGGCCACCCCACCCCGCCTCACCGCTCGGCACCGACAGCCGGCCTCGGGCCCAGGAGGCGGCCGGTGCCTCTAAGACCCGGCAGCAGACCACGGGCCGTACGGCGGCCGACGGCACCGCGACGGACCCACCCGCACGACCCGCCCCCTCCCATCTCCCCCCGGACATAGCCGACTTCGTCGGCCGGTCGGACCAAGTGGCCTGGGCCGTCTCGCTGCTGGGCTCGGTCGACGACACGGGCCGTACCGCCCCGCCGATCGGGGTGATCTCCGGACGCTCCGGAACGGGCAAGACCGCGCTCGCCGTCCACGTCGGCCACCGCACCGCCGAACTCTTCCCCGACGGCCGCCTGTTCGTGGACCTGCGGGCCGCCGACACCGCGCCCCTGCAGCCCGCCGACGCCCTCGCCCGGCTGCTGCGCGCCATGGGCGCCGAACCCGAGACGCTGCCGAGCTCGGTCGAGGAACTGACGGGGCTGTACCGCACGTACACCGGGCACCGCCGCATCCTGCTCATCCTCGACAACGCCGACGGCGAGGCACACGTACGGCCGCTGCTGCCGCCAGGACCCGGCTCCGCGGTGCTCGTCACCAGCAGGCGCCGGCTGGTGGCACTGGAGGGAGCGGCCCACCTCGAACTGACCGTTCCCGACCAGGAGGAGGCCCTCGAACTCCTCCGGCGGGTGGCCGGAGCGGACCGCGTCCGCGCCGCACCGGAACAGACCGCCGAGATCGTCTCCTTGTGCGGGCGGCTGCCGCTCGCCGTACGCATCGCCGGAGCGCGGCTCGCGGCCCGGCCGCACTGGGGGCCCGGCCGGCTCGCCGCCCGGTTGCGGGACGAGCGGCTCCGGCTCAACGAACTGCGCGCCGGGGACCTGGAGTTGCGCACCAGCCTCGAACTCGGCTACGCCGACCTCGACCCGCAGGAGCGGCGCGCCCTGCGCCGGCTGGCCCTGCTCGACCTGCCCGACTTCGCGGCCTGGATCGCCGGTCCCCTGCTGGACATCGGCACCGAGGAGGCCGAGGAGGCCGTCGAACGCCTGGTGGACTGCCACTTCATCGACGTGATCGGCGTCGACGGCACGGGCCGCAGCCGCTACCGCATCCACGACCTGGCCCGCGAACACGCCCGCGAACGCTGTCTGTCGGAGGAGAGCGCCGAGGAGCGGTCGGCGGCCGTGCTGCGTCTCGTGGCGTGCTGGCTGGGGCTGGCCGAGCAGGCCGCGGCGAAGGGCCCCGGCGGCGCGGCACGCTACTTCCCCGAACCGGAGGCCGTACGACCCGTCGATCCCCTCGATCCGCAGGCCGAGGAAGACCTGCTCGCGCGGCCCGCGGCCTGGTTCGCCGCCGAACAGACCGGTCTGCTGGCGGCCGTGCAGTACTGCGCCGACCACCGGCTGGACCGGGCCGCCCGGGACCTCGCCGGGGCACTGATCGCGAGCTCGGTCGCGCTGTACAACCAGTTCGACGCCTGGTCCCGCTCGCATGCCGCGGCGATGGCGGCGGTGCGGCGCAGCGGGGACCGCGAGGGTGAGGCATGGCTGCTCGCCGGACTGGGCCAACTGCGCTACGAGCAGGACGAGTTCGAGGAGTCCTACACCTACTTCCGGGACGCCCTGCGACTGTTCGAGGCGCTTGACGACGTGCCGCGGGGGATGGCTCAGGCTCTCGTCGGCATGGCCACCGCCCGGCGTGAACAGGCCTGCTACGCGGAGGCGTCGGAGCTGCTCGACGCGGCCCTGGCGCGGTACGTGCCGGCCGACGACCGTGCCGCCCGGGCCCGGGTGCTGTACGGCATCGGCTGCGTGCACCGGGAGCAGGGCCGCGGCCCGGAGTCCCGCGCGGCCATGGCGCAGGCCGTGGAGCTGTACCGCGCGGAGGGGGACCGGCACGGGGAGGCGCTGACCGTGCGCTCACTGGCCCTGTGCCACCGGGCGGAGGGCGCGTGGGCGGACGCCGAGCGGCTGCTGCGGGACGCGCTGCGGGTCTTCGCCGAGCTCCACGACACGTTCGGCGTGATGTACACGGAGCAGTCCCTGGCCAAGGTGGAGCTGCGGCTGGGCCGCCTGGACGAGTCACGCGAACGGCTCGGGCGCTGCCTGGAGCTGGCCCGGGAGCGGCAGGACCGGTTCGGCGAGGCGCTGGTGCTGCGGACGCTGGGCGAGTGGCATCTCGCGGCCGGCGACACGGACGGCGCGCGGGAGCCGTTGGAGCGGGCGCTGTCGGGCTGGGAGGCGTTGCGGCTCCCGCTCTGGCGGGCGCGCACGCTGTGGGACCTGGCGGAGGTGCGGGAGGCCGAGGGGGACGAGCGGTCGGCTTCGGACGCACGGGCCGAAGCCATGGGGGTCTTCCGGGAACTGGACGCGCGGGAGGCACGGGAGCGGGCCTAGCCCTTCCGATGGATCTCCGCGGCGCCCGGCACACACGCTGGGGGCCGCGTGCCGGTGTCGCTCCGCGCGAGATGCCGGCGCGGCCCGGCCCCGGGCATGCAGCGGAGCACGTGGCGGCGCCCGGCGCCCATGCCCGGCGGGCGGCCCTCACCGTGCCGGGTGTGACGGGTCGGGTGACCCCGCCGCGTCGCACCCGCGCCGGCCGGCCGTTCCGCCCGGCCCTGTCGTCTGCCGATACCGCCCCTCGGTCCTGCAGGGTCCTGTAGAACCGCTGGTCAGGTTCTTGCAGGCGATCTGCAGAGCAATTGCAGGGGCGCCCGCGACTCTTCTCTCGTGACAGACATCATCACGCTCGCCGATCCCCGGGTCGCCGCGGTCGTACCGGACGAATGCGGGGAGCCGCTCGTCGATCTGCGTACCGGGGGACTGGTACGGCTCGATCCCCGGCAGGCCGACGACGAGGGCAGCTACGCCCACCTGAGGTCCGGCGTGCTGGAGCGGCTGGTGCGGGCGCAGCGGCTGCTGCCCGCGGGGATCCGGCTGCTGGTGGTCGAGGGGTACCGGCCGCCGGCCCTCCAACGCCGCTACTTCGAGCAGTACGCGGCGACCGTGCGCCGGGCCCACCCGGACGCGACGCCCGAGCGGATTCGCGAACTGGCCAGCGCGTACATCTCGCCGCCCGAGGTCGCCCCGCACGTCAGCGGCGGCGCGGTCGACCTGACCCTGTGCGACCACGCGGGCCGGGAACTGCCGCTCGGCACCGAGGTCAACGCCACCCCGGAGGAGAGCGAGGGCGCCTGCCGCACCGACGGGCCCGGCGTCAGCGCCGAGGCACGCGCGAACCGGGCGCTGCTGGGCCGGGCGCTCGGCGCGACCGGGTTCGTCAACTACCCGACCGAGTGGTGGCACTGGTCGTACGGCGACCGGTACTGGGCCCTGCTGCGCCGCGTACCGGCCGCCCGCTACGGCCCCGCCGACCCGCCCCGCCCTCCGGCCTGACCCCCGGAGAGCGGGACACCACCGCACGAAGAACACCGCACGAAGAACACCGCACGGAATCACCGCAAGGGGGAAACACATGAGCCACGCCACCTGTCCGCCGTCGCCGCGCGAGACCGACCGCGGGATGAGCCCGGGGGACTTCGACGCGTCGTTCACGGCCGACATGCCACGGCTGCGAAGACGGCTGCTCGCCCTGACGGGCAATCCGCACGACGCCGACGACCTGCTCCAGGAGACCTACCTGCGGCTCTCCCGACGGGCCCGCACCCAGAACCTGACGCGGCAGCAGCACCCGTACGCCTACACCTGCGCCGTCGCCCTCAACCTGCTGCGCGACTCCTGGCAGCACCCCTCCCGCCGCGAACGCACCACGGACGAGCTGCCCGAAGCCGGCTGGGACGGCGGGCTCGCCTCCTACGAGGCCTCCGCCACAGCGCTCGCGCTGCTGAGCACGCTCTCCGAGAAGGAGGCCGCCGCGGTGATCCTCGTGGACCTGGAGGGGCTCACCCACGACACGGCCGGGGAGCGCCTCGGCGCCCACCGCGGCACGGTCCAGCGCAACCGCCTGCGCGGCCTCGCCAAGATGCGCGCCGCGCTGCACAACTGACCCGGGTGGCACACCCCCACGGGGGTGGGGTGAGCCACCCGGGTTCTCCACCCGCGTCACCCGTCCGTCTTCCCCGGGGCCACCGGCACCCGGTGCCCGCACGTCCTCGAAACGTCCACGAAGGAAGAGCCCCTTGAAGACCATCAGCACGCGCCGTCGGACCAGCGGCGCGATCCTGGGCGCCTCGGCCCTCGCCCTCACCGCGTTCTTCTCCGCCCCGGCGCACGCCGCCCAGGACGCCACCTGCGGCGTCCTCGCACCCGGCGCCTCGGCCACCGCGCAGGCCGCCGTCGACGCGGCCTGTTCGCAGATCGGCGTCTGGTACAGCTGGGGCGGCGGCCACGCCGCGACGCCCGGCGCCAGCTACGGCTACTACGACGGCTCCGACCCGGACAGCCTCCACGACGGTGAGCGCAAGGGCTTCGACTGCTCGGGCCTGATGCGGTACGCCTACTACCGGGCGACCGGCAAGGACCTCCTCAACGGCACGGCCGACGACCAGTTCCACACCTCGCAGGCCTCCGCCCGGTTCTCCGCCGGGCAGGGCACGGCCCCGCTGCTGCCGGGCGACCTGATGTTCTGGGGCAGCGGGCACATCCACCACGTCGCCATGTACCTGGGCGGCGGCCAGATGGTCGAGGCGTACGAGTCGGGCACCCACATCAGGGTCACGTCCGCCCGCACCGGCGGCGACTACGCGGGCGCGGTCCGCATCAACGGTTCCGGCACCCCCGTCCCGCCGCCCGCGAACGGCGGCACGGTCTTCGAGACCTGGGGCACCGGCGTGCGCACCCACAGGTCGCCGAGCGTGGGCTCCGCCACCGTCGACACCTTCGCCGGACCGACCCAGGTGTCCGTCCAGTGCCAGGAGCACGCGGAGACCGTGACCGCCGAGGGCTACACCAACGACGCCTGGGCCAAGCTCGCCAACGGCTCCTGGATGACCAACATCTACATCAAGGGCCCCGCCTGGCTGCCCGGCATCCCGGACTGCGGCGGCAGCAGCACCCCGCCGCCGTCCGGTGGCAGCACGGCGTTCCAGACCTGGGGCACCGGCGTGCGCACCCACAGCGAGCCGAACGTCAACGCCGGCGTGGTCGACTACTTCGCGCAGCCGACCACGGTCAACGTGGTCTGCCAGGCCCACGCCCAGCAGGTCACGGCCGAGGGCTACACCAACGACGCCTGGGCGAAGCTGACCGACGGCTCGTGGATGACCGTCATCTACATCAAGGGCCCGGACTGGCTGCCCGGCGTGGCCACCTGCTGACCGACGCGTCGCGCGGGGGTGCCGGTCGTCCGGCGCCGGGCCTCACCACCCGGTGAGCAACAGGTGGTTGACGAGCAACGCCAGCACGGCCTGTCCGGCCAGCCACCCCCGCGCCCCCGTCAGGAACGCACACGCCGGCAACAGCCACACCGCGAACGGCAACCAGATCCGCTCGGTCTCCGCCTTGCTCATCCCGGACAGATCGGCGACGAGCAGGGCCACGAGCGCGGCGCACACCAGCAGACCGAGCCGCGGTCCGGCACGGTCCGGCGGCGCGGGGACGAGGTGCGACGGGCGACGGCGGTTCATCAGCCGGGCGACGGCCCTCCGCACCCCTGCCACCGTCGCAGGACCCACGATGAACACCGTGCCCGCCAGGTTCGCCCACACCCAGTACCCGTACGGCCGCACCCCGCCCGCGCCCTGGTAATACCGGGTGACGAGCAGCCGATACGCCTCCCACCAGTCGAACCCCAGCACGGTGAACACCACCGGCACCAGCACGAACCCGGCCAGGACGAACCCCAGGGGCCGACGCGACCCCATCAGCAGCACTGCCCCCGCGACGACGGCCATGAGCGCGAGGCCGTACGACAGATACACCGTCAGCCCGAACAGCAGCCCCGAGGCGAAGCCGGCCGGTCCCGGCCGGTGCCCCCGGACCGCGAGGCCCAGCAGGGCGACGGCC
Source organism: Streptomyces sp. NPDC031225 (assembly GCF_055570355.1). Taxonomy (NCBI): domain Bacteria; kingdom Bacillati; phylum Actinomycetota; class Actinomycetes; order Kitasatosporales; family Streptomycetaceae; genus Streptomyces; species Streptomyces sp. NPDC031225. The sequence continues at coordinate 105,518 of NZ_JBVIHJ010000014.1, forward strand.
CACGCGGCCACCGCCGCGAAGTACCCGTCCGCGGAGGTCCCCACCCAGACCGCGGCCGGGGCCAGCACCAGGAAGGGCGCGGCCCGGCGGGCGAGCGACTCGTCGGTGAGGGTCCGTACGGCGATCAGGACCGCGACCGCCGCCGTCGTGCCCACGGTGATGCACCAGGCCCCCGCCCAGCCCCCGCCGCCCAGCCCGGCCCGGTCCAGCAGGACGAAGGTGAGGGTCGCTCCCGGGGGGTGCCCGGCGACATGGGCGGGCCAGTTGTCCGGGGAGCCGATCAGGATGTGCCGGTCGAAGTCCCGCAGGGCCGCCGGGATGTCGTGGAAGCGGCCGACGACCGGGACGTACTCGTTCCTGCTCGTCAACTGCCCGGCGACACCCCGCTGCCAGCCGTCCACCAGGGCCAGGGACCAGGTCCATGCCATCCCCGCGCCCCACACGGCGAACAGCAGGGACCGCCAGGGCAGCCGGGCGGCGAGCGTGGGGCCGTGGACGACCACCGCGGCCGCGACGACGACCGCCGCCGGGGTACCGGGGCCCACATGCGGATCCCAACTCGCCAGCAGGGGCGGCCAGTCGACGCGGAGGGAGGCGTCCCGGTGCTGGATCGCCCGGCCGACGACCACGGCGGCCACCACCAGGACCGCGGCGCACCCGGCCGCGTACAGGTCACGCAGGAGGTTCCTGTTCACGGGGGAACGCTAGGCCGCGTGGCTGCCTCCGAGCGGCTGACGTGCGCTGACGTCAGACTTTCGTCATGGTTCGCCGACCCGATTCCGGGGCGGGCCGGGCCTACGGTCGGGGCATGGCACGGTCTCCCTTCTCCCCGTCCTTCTGGCGCAGCCCGCTGCGAGGTCCCTGGCTCACCTCGGTCCTCGGGGTCGTGCTCCTCGGCGGGATCACGCTGCTGTTCGTGACGGGGCTGCTGTCGTACGCCGCCTACAACCCGGACCTGTCGCCGGTGAACGACAAGACCCCCGACAAGGGGCTCCTCGGGTTCTACCTCTTCTCCTGGCCGACCGACCCGCACTGGCTGTACCGGCTGAACCAGGGCGTCCACGTCACCCTCGGCATCACGCTGATCCCGGTCCTGCTGGCCAAGCTGTGGTCGGTCGCGCCCAAGCTGTTCACGCTGCCGCCCGCACGCTCGCTCACCCACGCCCTGGAACGGCTCTCCCTCCTGCTGCTGGTCGGCGGCGCGCTCTTCGAGTTCGTGACCGGAGTCCTCAACGTCCAGCTCGACTACGTCTTCCCGGGCTCCTTCTATCCGCTGCACTTCTACGGGGCGTGGGTGTTCTTCGCCGCGTTCCTCGCGCACGCCGTGCTGAAGCTGCCGCTCGCCCTGCGGAATCTGCGCCGACTCCGGGAAGAGGAGACCGAGCCGGTGTCACCGGACCCCGCCGAGCCGACCGTGTCCCGGCGTGGTGCCCTCTGGCTCGTCGGGGGCGGCTCGCTGCTGCTGTTCCTCACCACGGCCGGGCGGAGCTTCGACGGCGTGCTCCGCCGAACGGCCCTCCTGGCCCCGCACGGCGGCGCCGAACCGGCCTTTGGACCCGGTGGCTTCCAGATCAACAAGACCGCCGCGTACGCCGGGATCGACCCGGTCGAGACGAGCGAGGAGGCCTGGCGGCTGGTCGTCGTGGGACGCGCGGGCCGCACCGTCCGCCTGAGCCGCGCCGACCTCCTCCAACTCCCCTTGCACAGCTCGGCGTTGCCCATCGCCTGCGTGGAGGGCTGGTCCACCTCCGACCAGTCGTGGCGCGGCGTGCGGCTGCGGGACCTCGCGGCGCTCGTCGGCTACGAGAACGATCCGCCGGACGTCTTCGTGGAGTCGCTGCAACGGCACGGCTCCTTCCGGCGGGCCGCCCTGCGCGCCAACCAGGTCGCCGACCCGCGCTCCCTGCTCGCCCTGTCCGTCAACGGCGCGGACCTGACCCCCGATCACGGCCACCCGGCCCGGATCATCGTGCCCGCGGCGCCCGGTGTGCTGAACACCAAGTGGGTGGCCCGGCTGACGTTCGGAGACCTGTGATGCGGATCCCCCTCGGTCGCCCCCTCCAACTCCTGCTGCTCGTCTGCTCGTTCGCGCTCGCCGGGTACGCGGGGGTACGGCTGCTCGCGGACGACTGGTTCGGGGTCGGCCTGTGGTTCGTGGGGGCGGCCGTCCTGCACGACCTGGTGCTGCTGCCGCTGTACGCGGCGGCGGACCGTGTCCTCGTGCGGACGGCGGGCCGGCACGTCCTGTACGTCCGGGTCCCCGCCGCCCTCTCCCTGCTGCTCCTGCTCGTGTGGTTCCCGATGATCGCCGGGCGGGTCGCCGACCGCTACGCCTTGGCGACCGGCCTGTCCCCGGACGGCTTCCTGGCCCGCTGGCTGCTGGTGACGGCCGTGCTGTTCGGCGGCTCGGCGGTGGTGTTCGTCGTACGGCGGGGCGGGGCGACGCTCCCGCGGCGGCGCAGGGAGACGAAGGAACGGCCGCCCGCCGTCCACTGATCCACGCACGTCCAGTGCGCGCTGTCCGCGTGCCGCAGCAGTGCCGGGGTGCCGAGCCGGGCCCACGGGAACGGGCTGCCGACGGCTCCCCGGGCGTCGGTGACATGCACCTGGACCCGCTCGTCGAGGTCGGGTCCGGTGACCGTCTCGGCGATCAACAGGCCGGTCGGGGCGAGGAGTTCCGCCGTCCGGTCGAGCAGGGCCCGCGGGTCGCCGCCGATGCCGACGTTGCCGTCGACGAGGAGCGCGGTGCCCCAGCGGCCGTCGCCGGGCAGCGGCTCGAAGACGGACCGCCGCAGGGCCTGCCCGCCGAGCGCGACGGTACGGGCGACAGCAGCCTCGCTCACGTCGATGCCCAGCACCGTCCGGCCCTGTGCGCCGAGTGCCGCGACCAGCCGGCCCGGCCCGCAGCCCACGTCCAGCACGGCACCCTCACAGCGCCGCAGCACCTCCAGATCCGCCGCGTCCGCCTCCGCACACCAGCGTTCCAGTTCGAGCAGGAGCAGCCGGCCGTCGGAGCGGCGCAGGAACAGCGGGCCCCGGCCGGTGCGGAGGGCGTGGGTGTAGGGGTCGGAGGACCAGGTGCCGTCGTCGTGCGAGGTGTGTGCGGCATCGGCGGGGGGAGCGGTGTCGAGGAGCCGGGTCCACGGGGCGTCCGCGTCCGTACCCGTGGGACGGGGGTCCCGTTGCCGGTGCGCCGTGTCGGTTCCTGAGCCGGAGCCGGAAAGCCTGCCAGGAGTGGCTCCGCCGGTCTGCCGGCCGACCCGCACCACCGTCTCCCGGACCTCGCTCACCGGCCCACCCCGGCCATCCGCCCCAGCACCGCCGCGAACCGCCCTCCCGGCGCCTGCCTCGCGACCACCTCCGCGTCGTACGCCGTGTCCACGTCCCGCAGGAGCGGCAACTCCCGCACCCGCAGCCCGGTCAGCCGGGCCCGCTGGGCCGCGCCCGTGTGAGGCGTCGACATCGGCACCCCGCGCAGCAGCGACGGATCCGGTGCCGCCAGGCCGAGCGCCCAGAAGCCGCCGTCCTCGGCAGGACCGAAGTACGCGTCGCAGTCGGCGAAGTCCACCGTGAGCAGTTCCTCGGTGACCTGCGGGGTGTCCATGCCGATCAGCAGGGCCGGTCCTTCGCAGCCCGCGAAGGCCGCGGCCAGCCGTTCGTCGAGACCGCCCCGGCACTGCCTTACCACCTCGAAGCCGGGCGGCAGCCAGGGGCCGGGCGTGCCCTCCAGGACCAGCACCCGGCGCCGGGCGGGAGTGCGGGCCACCACGTCGAGGGTGTCCGCGAGGGACGCCTCGGCCAGCGCCGCCGCCTCCTCGGGGGTGAAGGGCGGTGTCAGCCTGGTCTTGACCCGGCCCGGCCTCGGTTCCTTGGCGATGACGAGCAGTGTGGTCATGCGTGGACCCCCTCTTCGTTCAGGACGCGGCTCATGTCCCGGACCGCCTGCCAGGTGCCCCGCCAGGTGCCCGTCACCTTGGAGGCGCCGGTGCGCGGGTGGTACGGGACGTCGTGCTCGGCGATCCGCCAGCCCTCGTCGGCCGCCCGCACCACCATCTGGAGGGGGTAGCCGCTGCGCCGGTCCGTCAGGCCGAGGGCGAGCAGCGGCTCGCGGCGGGCGGCCCGCAGCGGACCCAGGTCGTGCAGGCGCAGCCCGGTACGGCGGCGCAGCAGCCGGGCGAGGGCGAGGTTGCCCGCCCGGGCGTGCGGCGGCCAGGCGCCCCGGGCCTGCGGGCGGCGCCGGCCGAGCACCAGATCCGCGTCGCCGGTCAGGACCTCGCGGACGAACGGCACCAGGTCCGCCGGGTCCAGCGAGGCGTCGCAGTCGCAGAAGCACACGATGTCGGCGGTGGCCGCGGTCAGCCCGGCGTGGCAGGCGGCGCCGAAGCCGCGCCGCTCCTCACGGACGACGGTCGCGCCCAGAGCCTGTGCGATACGGGCCGAGCCGTCCGTGGAGCCGTTGTCCACGACGAGCGCGCGCCAGCCGGGCGGGATGCGTTCCAGCACCCAAGGCAGCGCCTCGGCCTCGTCGAGACAGGGCAGCACGACGTCCACGGACGCCGTCGGTTCGATTGCGGAAGGGGTCGTCACGACGTTCACCCTACGAGCGCAAAAACGGCAAACCGGACTCCGGCTCCTTACGAAACAAGGACGTCGGCGGCCGTCGGACGCACATTCGCGCGCCCGGTGCGAGGCTGGCGGCATGGAGCAGCAGCAGTACGCACAGATCCGGCCCAGGGTCCTCGTCGTCGACGACGACCCCACCGTCGCCGAGGTGGTCTCCGGGTACCTCGACCGGGCCGGATACGCCGTGGACCGGGCCGCCGACGGCCCCGACGCGCTCGCCCGCGCCGCCGCGCACCGGCCGGACCTGGTGGTCCTCGACCTGATGCTGCCCGGCATGGACGGCCTGGAGGTGTGCCGCCGGATGCGGGGGAGCGGTCCCGTCCCGGTCATCATGCTCACCGCCCGCGGCGACGAGGACGACCGGATCCTGGGCCTGGAGGTCGGCGCCGACGACTACGTCACCAAGCCGTTCAGCCCGCGCGAACTGGTGCTGCGCGTGGAGTCCGTGCTGCGCCGCACCCGCCCCTCCCAGCCGTCCGGCCTCCTGGCCGCCGCCGGCCTCTCGGTGGACCCGGTGGCCCGCCGCGCCCTCAAGGGTGGTGTCGAACTCGCCCTGACCATTCGGGAGTTCGACCTCCTCGCCTTCTTCCTGAGGCACCCCGGCCGGGTGTTCGGCCGTGAGGACCTGATGCGCGAGGTGTGGGGCTGGGACTTCGGTGACCTGTCGACCGTCACCGTCCATGTGCGGCGGCTCAGGGGGAAGGTCGAGGAGGATCCGGCAAGGCCCCGGCTGATCCAGACCGTGTGGGGCGTCGGCTACCGCTTCGACGGCCCGGAAGCGGAGGCCTGACCATGCGCGACACCCTCCTCATCGCCCTCTACTCCTTCCTCGGCGCCGTCGCGGCCGGCCTCCTCGGCGCCTTCGTGCTGCTGCTGATCCGGCGCCGTTCGCTCGCCCTGCACCTCACCGTGGTCGCCGCCGTCGCGGTCACCGCGATGCTCGCGGGCACCCTCGCGGTCGCCCAGGCGATGTTCCTGTCGGGGCACGACCTGAGCGTCGTGTGGACGGTCGTCCTGATGGCCGCCGTCGTCTCCCTCGTCACCGCCCTGCTGCTGGGCCGCTGGGTCGCCGCCCGCAGCCGGGCCCTCGCGCTCGCCGCCCGCTCCTTCGGCGACGGCGGCGACTTCACCTCGCCCGGCGGTGCCACGACCGCCGAACTCACCTACCTGAGCCGCGAGTTGGAGGCGACCAGCGCCAAGCTCGCCGAGTCCAGGGAGCGGGAACGCGCCCTGGAGTCGTCCCGGCGTGAACTCGTCGCCTGGATCTCCCACGACCTGCGCACCCCCCTCGCCGGGCTGCGCGCGATGTCCGAGGCCCTTGAGGACGGCGTCGCCGCCGACCCCGCCCGCTATCTGCGGCAGATCCGCACCGAGGTCGAGCGCCTCAACGACATGGTCGGCGACCTCTTCGAGCTCTCCCGCATCCACGCGGGGGCGCTGGCGCTCAGCCCGAGCCGGATCTCCCTGTACGACCTCGTCTCGGACGCGCTCGCCGGCGTCGACCCGCTGGCACGCGAGCACGGCGTACGGCTGGTCGGCGACCGGGTGGCGGCCGTGCCGGTCGAGGTGGACGGCAAGGAGATGAGCCGGGTCCTGGGCAACCTGCTCGTCAACGCGATCCGCCGCACACCGGCCGACGGCACGGTCGCGATCGCCGCCGAGCACCGCGCCGAGGAGGTCGTCCTGTCCGTCACGGACGGCTGCGGAGGCATCCCCGAGGAGGACCTGCCCCGCGTCTTCGACACCGGCTGGCGCGGCACGCACGCACGGACACCGCCCGCCGGAGCGGGACTCGGGCTCGCCATCGTCCGGGGCATCGTCGAGGCCCACGAGGGCCGGGCCACCGTACGCAACGTGCCCGGCGGCTGCCGCTTCGAGGTACTGCTCCCGGCGACGGTTTCCTGAGCGCTGCTCGCCGGGCGAGATGCCTCCTTGGCCGCTCCCGCAGCCAGGGCGGCGCGGCCGGAGGCGCTCTGCAAAGGTGATGCCGCCCGCGGCCGCTTTCTTTCGCGGGCGGCACCACCGGTCCACCGCGGGCTACGCGTCCCTCATCCCCGCGCCCGCGAACTCCCGCATTCCCTCGGCGAATCCGACCTCCGCCTTCCACCCCAGCTGCGCCCGCAGCCGCGCCGAGTCCGCCGTGATGTGCCGTACGTCCCCGAGGCGGTACTCCCCGGTGACCACCGGGGCGGGTCCGCCGTACGCGTCCGCCAGCGCCCGTGCCATCTCGCCGACCGTGTGCGGCTCGCCGCTGCCGGTGTTGTACGAGGTGAGCGCGCCCGTGGGTGAACTCGCCTCCAGCGCCGCCACATTGGCCGCGGCCACGTCCCGTACGTGCACGAAGTCCCGCCGCTGGCCGCCGTCCTCGTAGACGCGGGGTGCCTCGCCGCGGGCGAGTGCCGAGCGGAAGAAGGAGGCGACACCGGCGTACGGGGTGTCGCGGGGCATGCCCGGGCCGTACACGTTGTGGTAGCGCAGCGCCACCGCCGTACCGCCCGTGGCCCGTGCCCAGGCCGCCGCCAGGTGCTCCTGGGTGAGCTTGGTCGTGGCGTACACGTTCCGCGGGTCGACCGGGGCGTCCTCGCCGACCAGACCGGGGGAGAGGTCCGCGCCGCACTGCGGGCACGGCGGCTCGAAGCGCCCCGCGTCCAGGTCGGCGACGGTTCGCGGGCCCGGCCGTACGGTTCCGTGCCGGGCGCAGGTGTAGCGGCCCTCGCCGTACACCACCATCGACCCGGCGAGCACGAGCCGCCGTACCCCCGCCTCCGCCATCGCGGCTAGCAGGACCGCCGTACCGACGTCGTTGTGGGAGACGTACCGCGGGGCGTCGGCGAAGTCCACGCCCAGGCCGACCATCGCCGCCTGGTGGCACACCGCGTCCACGCCGGCCAGGGCGCGCCGGACGGCGTCGGGGTCCCGGACGTCGCACGCCGGGTCGGTGCGGACGTCGTACCCGACGGCCTCGTGACCGTGCGCCGTGAGCGCCTCGACGATCGGGGACCCGATGAAACCGGCGCTGCCGGTGACCAGTACGCGCATGTGCCCAAGCTAGGGCGCGGACCGGCCCGGACGCCCGGTCCGCGCCGTCACGTCACGGCTTCGTAAGACTCAGCGGGAGCGACACCGTGAACACCGTCGCGCCGGGCTCGCTGTCCAGCTCGATCGAGCCGCCGTGGGCCCGGACCAGGGAGACGGCCACCGCGAGGCCGAGGCCGCTGCCGCCCCGGTCCCGGCTGCGGGCCTTGTCGACGCGGTAGAAGCGGTCGAAGACCCGCTCCTGGTCGGCGGCCGGGATGCCGGGGCCCGCGTCGGCGATCCGTACCCGCGCGTGCCCGTCCCGCACCCGAACGCCGACCGACACCCCGGTGCCCGGCGGGGTGTGCACGGCCGCGTTGGTGAGGAGGTTGTCGAGGACCTGCCGGACGCGCTGCGGGTCGAGCCGCAGCTTCAGGGCCTGGGGGCCCGGCGTCACCGTCAGCGGATGGTCCGGGTGGCTCGCGCGCAAGGCGTCGGCCGCCTGCTCCACCAGCTCGACCAGGTCCACCTCGACGGGCCTGAGCGGGGTCTCCACCTCCGCCGCGTCCAGTCGGGCGAGCAGCAGCAGGTCGTCCAGGAGGAAGCCCATGCGGGCGGCCTCGGCACGCAGCCGGGCCAGGTGCCTGTCGCGCTCCTCGGGGGCGTTCGCGGCGGCGTACTGGAAGAGGTCCGCGTAGCCCCGCACGGACATCAAGGGCGTGCGCAGTTCGTGCGAGGCGTCCGCGACGAACCGGCGCAGCCGCTGCTCGGCCTCCGCGCGGACCGCGAGGGAGTCGTCGATGTGCTCCAGCATGGTGTTGAACGCGGTCCGCAGTTCCTCGACCTCCGGACCGCCGCCCCGTTTGTCCGCGCGCAGCGGCAGCCGGGACGCCGTCTCGGTGAGGTCGTGCAGGGCGATGCCGTGCGCGGTGTGCGCCATGTCGCTCAGCGGCTTCAGCCCGCGCCGCAGCAGCTTGCGGCCGATCACCACCAGCACCAGCAGGGCCAGCCCGAAGCCGACGACCTGGACCGTGATGAGCCGCCGTACGGTCGCGTCGATGTCGTCCATGGGAGCCGCGCTCACCAGGATCACCCCGGGCTCGACCTCGCAGGCCCGCAGCCGGTAGTCGCCCTGGCCCCGGAGGTGCTCGGTGGCCAGCACCTCGGTGTGCGCGACCGTCTGCGCCTTCGCCACGCTGGTGAACTCGTCGACGTCCGTCGGCAGGTCGGTGGGATCCTCGGGCTTGCGCAGCTCGGGGACGCCGTTCTTGACGTCGTACACCGCGTAGTACCAGGCCCAGTACTTCTTGCCGGCCAGCGTGCCGGAGTCCGCGATGCTCTTCGACTGGGCGGTCTGCGCGAGCGACAGCTGGTCGTTGAGCTGCGCCGACAGATAGTCCCGCATGTACGTCGTCAGGGCCGTGCCGACGACGCCGAACACCACCAGGGCCAGCGCCCCGAGCCCCAGCGCGAGGCGGGTGCCCAGCCGCATCCGCCGGTAGGTGGAGCGCAGCCGGCCGAGAAGGGACCTCACTCGGCCGCCTGCCGGATCACGTACCCGAAGCCCCGCACGGTCTGGATCAGCGGCTCGCCCGTGTCGTCGAGCTTGCGGCGCAGCCTGCTGACGACCAGCTCGACGACGTTGGAGCGCCCGCCGAAGCCGTACTCCCACACATGGTCGAGGATCTGCGCCTTGGTCAGCACGGTCGGCGACTTGCGCATCAGGTACCTGAGCACCTCGTACTCGGTCGGGGTGAGCGTGAGCAGTTTGTCGCCGCGGCGCACCTCGCGGGTGTCCTCGTCCATCGTGAGGTCGGCGACCTGGAGCACCGAGCGCTGGAAGCCGGGTCCGGTGCTGCGCCGCAGCACCGTCCGCAGCCTGGCCATGAGCTCCTCCACGGCGAACGGCTTGACCAGGTAGTCGTCTCCGCCCCTGGTCAGCCCGGCCACCCGGTCGGCGACCGCGTCCCGCGCGGTGAGGAACACCACGGGCACCATCGTCCCCGAGCGCCGCAGCCGGTCCAGGACGCCGAACCCGTCGATGTCGGGCAGCATGAGGTCGAGCACGACGATGTCGGGACGGAACTCCGCGGCGCGGCTCAGTGCCTCCTCGCCGGAGTTCGCGGTGACCGCCTCCCAGCCCTCGTAGCGGGCGACCGTCGCCACGAGATCGGCGATCGGCGGGTCGTCGTCCACGACGAGGAGTCGTACTTTTTCCACCTGCTCATAGTGCTTCACGGCGAGCGGAAAACCAGAGCGGGGTGGCCCCCGGGAGCACATCGATAAGCTCTTGAAAGTTGTACGACAGTGAATCGACAGCTCCCGCCGGAGAAGCTCGGTTACCCAGGCCCCCATCAAGGAGCTAGTCCGTGACGACCGTCCAATCGCCCCCTGCGCCCCCCACGGCGATAAAACGCCCCAGGGTGGTGGCCCGCACCGGGCTCTACGCCGTGCTGGCCGCCAACGCGGCGGTGGTCGCCTGGTTCTTCACCCAGGCGGGCTTCGCCTCCAACGCGCTCATCGTGCTCGGCCGCCTCACCGGCCTGTACGCCGCCCTCGTGATGGCCTTCCAGCTGGTCCTCGTGGCCCGTCTGCCCTGGCTCGACCGCCGCATCGGCATGGACCGGCTCACCTCCTGGCACCGCTGGACCGGCTTCGCCCTCCTGTGGACGCTCCTCGCGCACGTCGTCTTCATCAGCTTCGGCTACGCCGACGGCACCGACGTGGGCCCGATCGGCGAGATCGTCGACCTGGCGGAAACCACCGAGGGCGTGCTGCGCGCGGTCGTCGCGTTCTTCCTGATCCTCGTGATCGGCGCGGTCTCCGCCCGCTACGCCCGGCGCCGCCTCGCCTACGAGACCTGGCACTTCATCCACCTGTACACGTACGTCGCCGTGGTCCTGGCCTTCACCCACCAGGTCTCCGTCGGTACGACCTTCACGTCCTCGTCCGTCGCCACGGCCTACTGGTACGGCGTCTGGGGCGTCGCCCTCGGCTCGGTCGTCCTGGGCCGCGCGGTGCTCCCGCTGTGGCGGAACTGGCGCCACCAGTTCCGGGTCACCGCAGTCGTCCCCGAGAGCGACAACGTCGTCTCCGTCTACATCAGCGGCAAGGACCTCGACCAACTGCCCGCCCGCGCAGGCCAGTTCTTCCTGTGGCGCTTCCTGACCGCCGACCGCTGGTGGCAGGCCAACCCCTTCTCGCTGTCCGCCGCCCCCGACGGCAGGACACTGCGCCTGACCGCCAAGGCCGCCGGCGAGGGCAGCGCCGCCCTGCGCCACCTCAAGGTCGGCACCCGTGTCTTCGCCGAGGGCCCCTACGGCGCCTTCACCGCCCTGCACCGCACCCGCCCCGAGTCCGTCCTGATCGCCGGCGGTGTCGGCGTCACCCCCATCCGGGCCCTCCTGGAGGAACTGCACGGCCACGCCGTCGTCATCTACCGCGTCGGCTCCGACCGGGACGCCGTCCTCTACGACGAGCTGCGCGACCTGGCGATCACCAAGGGCGCCGAACTCCACCTGGTCACCGGCCCGCCGGTGCCCGACAAGCTGGCGGCGGGCGAGCTGGCACGGCTCGTGCCCGACATCGCCGACCGGGACGTCTTCCTGTGCGGACCGCCCCCGATGATGAACGCCGTGCTGGGCAGCCTGCGGGAGCTGAACGTGCCCAAGGCGCAGACCCATTTCGAGCGCTTCAGCCTGGCGGGATGAGGAAGACACCGTGAAACGAGCCATACCTGTCGTCGTCCTGAGCATCGCGGGCCTGGTCCCCGTGTGGCTCTACCAGCCGTCGGCCGCCACCTCCACCGTCCCGACCACCACCCCGGCCCCCTCGTCGTCCTCCTCCGGGACGTCCGGTACGAACGTGGTCACCACCACGACCATCGACACGGAGAAGGGCCCCGTCCAGCTCCAGGTGACCTTCACCGGCACGAAGATCACCACCGTGAAGACGCTCCAGCAGCCGGACCACCCGCAGACCACCGCGGCCGTGCCGAAGCTGGTCGCGGAGACGCTTCAGGCGCAGAGCGCGGACATCGACACCGTCTCCGGCGCGACGATCACCAGCGAGGCCTACAAGACGTCCCTCCAGGCCGCGATCGACGACAACGCCAAGACGGCGTCCGAGGCCGCTGCGTCCTCCCCGTCCGCCTCCGCGACAGAGCAGTCGTCCAAGACCGTGGACGGCACCGCGGTCGACACGGAGAAGGGCACCGTCCAGGTCCAGGTGACCTTCGAGGGCGACAAGATCAGCGCCGTCCAGATGCTCCAGCAGCCGAACCATCCGCAGACCACCGCGGCCGTGCCGAAGCTGGTCGCGGAGACGCTTCAGGCGCAGAGCGCGGACATCGACACCGTCTCCGGTGCGACCATCACCAGTGACGGCTACAAGGAGTCCCTCCAGGCCGCGATCGACGCGAAGGGCTGATCTCCGCGATGCACCGCGTCGAACACGTCATGGGCTTCCCCGTCTCGCTGCGGGTCGACGACGAGGACGTCCCCGAGTCGGCGGCGGACGCGGCCTTCGCGTGGCTGCGCGAGGCGGACGCCCGGTTCAGCCCGTTCAAGGACGACAGCGAGGTGTCGCGGTACGACCGAGGCGAGCTGTCCTCGGAGGACCTCAGTGCCGACCTGCGCGAGATCCTCGACCTGTGCGAGCACTACCGCAAGGCCACCGGCGGCGCCTTCGACGTACGGCTGCCCGGTCGCCGTCTCGACCCCTGCGCGGTCGTCAAGGGCTGGGCGGTGCAGCGGGCGGCGGACCTGCTGACGGCTTCCGGTGCGACACGGTTCGTCCTGAACGCCGGCGGTGACGTGGTCGCCGCCGGCGGCCCCTGGCGCGTGGGCGTACGGCACCCCGAACACGCCGACAAGCTGTGCACGGTCCTGGAGCTCACCGCCGGGGCGGTCGCCACCTCCGCCCGCTACGAACGCGGCGACCACATCCTCGACGCCCGCACCGGCCGCCCGGCGACGGGCCTGCTCAGCCTGACCGTCGTGGCGGCGACGCTGACGGAGGCCGACTCGGTGGCCACGGCGGCCTTCGCCATGGGCCCCGAGGGCGTCGACTGGGCCGCCGCCCTGCCCGGCTGCGAGGTCTTCGCGGTGGACGCCGGGCGACAAGTGCTGCGTACGCCGGGATTTCCGGCAGCGGCCTGAGGAGATCTGCGACGAGGGCGGGCCGCCGGTGTGTTCACCGGCGGCCCGCCCTCCGTGCACCCGCGCCGCGCGCGCCCGTCAGCCGATGTCGGAGGCGTCCAGGCGGTACAGGCCGCTGTAGGCGGAGACCGCCGTGCCGTTCTTCTTGACCCAGGTGGAGATCTCGGAGTTCGAGGAGCCCTGGCCGGAGTCGCTGACGACGATGTAGTGCAGCTTGCCGGACTTCACCAGGCTCTTGAGCTTGGCGAGGGTCATGGCGTTGTCGGAGCCGGACCAGCCGCCCATGGAGATCACCGGCTCACCGGACTCCAGGATGAGCGAGGAGGCGGTCTGGTCGGTGGCGACGGCGACCAGCCAGGTGGCGCCGTCCTGGTTCTTCTTCAGGTAAGAGATCATCGCGGAGGAGACCTGGGTGTCGCCGCCCATGCCGCCACCCGCGGTCTTCGACTCGGACGCGGCGGCGGACCCCCTCGTCGAGGTTCCGGTCGAGGACCCGCTGCCGGACGGGGCGCTGCCCGACGGGGGCTGTCCGATCGACTGACTGCCGGAGTTCGCGCTGCCGCTCGGGCGCTGGCCTCCGCCGCCCATGCCCCCGCCCATGCCGCCCGTGTTCGGACCGGCCGTCGGGTTGGTGCCGTTGGTGCTGGAGGTGGCCGCAGACACCGAGTACGCGGCGGGACCGGCGAGCAGGGCGACGACCGCGGCCAGTGCCGCGACGCCCATGAGCCGGTGCCGCTTGGTGAACCGGCCGAGCAGCAGCCCGGTCACCGCGACCGCCCCCGCGACCCCGGTCACGACCTCGGCGACCGTGTAGATCGTCCCGGAGCCGGAGACGCGCTGGAGCAGGACGACCGCCCACACCGTGCTGACCGCGATCGCGGCCGGCAGCACCCAGGCCCACTTCGCCGCCGAACCCTCCCGGAAGGCCCGGTAGAGCATCACGCCGCCGATACCGGCCAGGGCCGCGATACCGGGTGCCATGGCGGTGACGTAGTACGGGTGGAAGGTGCCCTCGGCGAGGGCGAAGGTCAGGTAGTGGAGGACGAACCAGCCGCCCCACAGCAGCAGTGCCGCCCGCTTGGCGTCCGTGCGGGGAGCCCGGCCGCGCAGCACCAGACCGGCGATCAGGGCGATCAGGGCGAAGGGGATCAGCCAGGAGATCTGGCCGCCCATGATGCTGTTGAACAGCCGGTACAGGCCCGCCTCACCGCCGAAGCTCGCGCCGTTGCCCTGCGAGCCCACCGAGGAACTCGCCCCGAAGATCCGGCCGAAGCCGTTGTAGCCGATGACGAGGTCCCACACGGTGTTGTCGGTCGAACCGCCGATGTACGGCCGGGAGGACGCGGGGACGAGGTCGACGACCACCATCCACCAGGCGCTGGAGACGACCAGCGCGACGGTGCCGACGGCGAGGTTGCGGATACGGCGGCCGAGCAAGCCCCTGGCCGCCCACAGGTAGACCAGGAAGAAGGCCGGCAGGACGACGTACGCCTGCATCATCTTCGTGTTGAACGCGAAGCCGATCGCGACGCCGGACCACACCAGCGGCATCAGCCGTCCGGTGCGCACGGCCTTCATCAGCGCGGCCGCGCCGAGCAGCATCAGGAAGACCAGGACCGGGTCGGGGTTGGTGTCCCGGGTGATGGCGACGGTGATGGGCGTGAGGGTCAGCGCCAGTGCGGCGATCGTGCCCGCCACGGCCCCGAAGTCCCGCTTGACCATGCGGTACAGCAGGGCCACCGAACCGGTGCCGACCGCGACCATCGGCAGCATCAACTGCCAGGTGCCGTACCCGAGGACCCGGGCCGACAGGCCCATCACCCACAGGGCGAACGGCGGCTTGTCGACCGTGATGAAGCTGCCCGAGTCCAGGGCGCCGAAGAAGAACGCCTTCCAGCTCTTGGTGCCGGACCAGACGGCCGCGTCGTAGAAGGTGTTGCCGGTGATGGACGACAGGTTCCAGGCGTACAGCGCCGTGGCCAGCACCAGGATCGCCCAGAGGGTGGGGCGGGCCCAGCGGGGGTCCTCTGGGGCACCGGTGAACAGCCTGCGCAGCCGGTTGCCCGGGGTGGGCGGCGCGGCCCGGTGTCCGCCGTCCTGGGCGGTCGGCGCGGGCGGTGGGGCGAGGGTCGTCATGGCACGTACTCCAGGTCTCCGAGCGGTGGTTGTGACGACCATCGGGTCCGGTTCTGGGCGGTCCCTGTGGCTTCGCTGAACGAGGGATGAGAATCAGGAGACTCACAGGCAGCCCACAGTTCGCGCTCGCTTCGTCGCCGCCGTGGCCGCTCGCGGGCTTCGAACGGGTGGACGGCCTCCGCGCGACGGCGTAACACAAGCGGTCTAGACTCTGGCGGACGACCTGCTGAGCTGGTCGAAGCGGACAACTTCTGCCAGACCCGAAGGGTATTCGGCGCTTTGATACGGATAGATTCAGTCACCAAGCGGTACCCGGACGGAACGGTGGCGGTCGACCGCCTCTCGTTGGAGATTCCCGATCGCTCGATCACCGTCCTGGTCGGTCCCTCGGGTTGCGGCAAGACGACGACCCTGCGCATGATCAACCGAATGGTCGAACCCAGCGAGGGCACCATCCTGATCGACGGCAAGGACAGCCGGCAGCAGTCGGTCAACACGCTGCGCCGGTCCATGGGCTACGTCATCCAGAACGCCGGGCTCTTCCAGCACCGCACGATCGTCGACAACATCGCCACCGTGCCCCGGATGCTGGGGTGGGGCAAGGACAAGGCGCGGGCGCGGGCACGGGAGCTGATGGAGCGGGTCGGGCTCGACGGCTCGCTCGCCAAGCGGTACCCCTACCAGCTGTCCGGCGGCCAGCAGCAGCGCGTCGGCGTGGCCCGGGCGCTCGCCGCCGACCCGCCGGTCCTGCTGATGGACGAGCCGTTCTCGGCGGTCGACCCCATCGTGCGCAAGGGACTGCAGGACGAACTCCTGCGCATCCAGGGCGAGTTGGGCAAGACCATTGTCTTCGTCACCCACGACATCGACGAGGCCGTCAAGCTCGGCACGATGGTCGCCGTACTGCGCACCGGCGGCAAGCTCGCCCAGTACGCGCCGCCCGCCGACCTGCTCTCCAGTCCCGCCGACGCGTTCGTCGAGGACTTCCTCGGCACCGACCGGGGCGTCCGGCGCCTCTCCTTCTTCTCCTCCGCGGGCCTCGGACTGCTCACCGGACCGGTCGTCGCGGTCGACGCCACCGCCGAGCAGATCGCCACTCGCGGCGCGGCCGAGTCCCCCTACCTCCTCGTCACCGACGTGGACGGCAGGCCCCTCGGATGGAGTGAGCCGCGGAACCTGACCGCCGGCAGCATCGACGCCGGGCGCCTGCTGTCGTACGGGCGGCCCTTCGTCGCCGGTACGGACTCGCTGCGGGCCGCGCTGGACTGCGCGGTGCTCTCGCCCACCGGATGGGCCGTCGGGGTCGACGCCGAGGGGCGGGTCGCCGGGGTGGTCTCCCAGCAGGCCATCGGCGACGCCATCCGCGGCGCGCACCACGAGGAGGGCCGCGACAACGGCACGGCCTCCGAGGCCGCCGGATGAACGGCTTCTTCGACATCCCCAGCGACCTCCAGCACAGCTGGCTCGGTCTGATCGGCCTGCATCTCAGGGAGGCCCTGCTGCCGGTCCTCGTCGGGCTGGTGATCGCGCTGCCGCTGTCCCAGCTGTGCGTGCGCTTCCGCTGGCTGTACCCGCCCGTGCTGTGGGTGACGACCGTGCTCTACGCCATCCCCTCGCTGGCCTTCTTCGTGGTCCTCATCGACTACACCGGCCAGACCGAACTCACGGTGATGATCCCGCTCACCGTCTACACCCTCGTCATCCTGGTCCCGGCGATCGTCGACGGCGTCCGCTCGGTGCCGCAGGAGACCCTGGCCGCCGCGACGGCGATGGGCTTCGGCCCCGTACGCCGTTACGTCCAGGTCCAGTTGCCCATCGCCGTGCCCGCCATCATCGCCGGGCTCAGGGTGGCCACCGTGTCGAGCATCAGCCTGGTCAGCGTCGGCGCCCTCATCGGCAACCAGGGCGCGCTCGGCAACCTGCTCAACGACGCCACCATCTACAACCGGCCCGAACTCGCCTGGAACGCCGTGCTCACCATGGCCGTCCTGGCGCTCCTCGTCGACGGCCTGCTGGTCGCCGTACGGCTGCTGCTGACGCCGTGGATGCCCCGGCGGGCGCACTCGGCACCGAAGGCCGGCCGGCCCGACCCGGCCGCCCTCGCCCTGGAGGACACGGCCCGGTGAACATCCTCAACTTCATCAGCAACTTCTTCAGCGACAGTGCCCACTGGCACGGCTACGACGGCATCCCCACGCGGGTGTGGGAGCACGTTCAGTACACCCTGGAGGCGCTCGCCCTCGCCGCCGCGATCGGGCTGCCCGTCGGCCTGGTCACCGGGCACTACGGACGCGGCGGCAACGCGCTCTCCCTCATCGCGACCGCGGGCCGGGCGCTGCCGACCTTCGGTCTGCTGGTGCTGATGACCCTGTCGCTGGGGTTCGGTCTGATCAACGTGATGATCCCGCTGGTCGTCCTCGCCGTACCGCCGATCCTCGTCACCACCTACGAGGCGATGCGGTCCGTCGACCCCTCGCCGGTGGACGCCGCTCGGGGCATGGGGATGCACGAGGCGGAGATCCTGCTGCGGGTCGAACTGCCCGTCGCCCTCCCGCTGATCCTCGGCGGGCTGCGCTCGGCGGCCATCCAGATCGTCTCCACGGCGACCATCGCGGCGTACGTCTCGCTCGGCGGCCTCGGCCGGTACATCGTGGACGGGCTCTACCAGCGCAACTACGAGAAGGTCGTGGGCGGTGCCGCGCTGGTCGCGCTCATGGCACTGGTGACGCTGGCGGTGTTCTGGCTGATCACCAGGCTCACGGTGTCGCGCGGAGTGCTCAGGGTCAACTGAGCGACGGGCCGGGGGAGTTCCCCCGGCCCTCCTCACGCCCGGGTGCGTGCAAGCGCCTGCTCCAGGACGACCAGCAGGGCGTCCCGCACCGAGCCGCGCTCCCTCGCGTCGAAGACGATCACCGGGATCCGGTCGTTGACGTCGAGGGCCCAGCGGACCTCGTCCAGGGTGTGCTCGACCCTGCCGTCGAAGGCGTTGACGGCGACCGCGAACGGGATCTGCTTGTGCTCGAAGTAGTCGACCGCGGCGTAGCAGTCGTCCAGGCGGCGGGTGTCGACGATGACGAGACCACCGAGGGCCCCCTCGACGATGTCGTCCCACATGAACCCGAAGCGCTCCTGGCCCGGCGTGCCGAACAGGTACAGCTTCAGGGTCGGGTCGACGGTGATGCAGCCGAAGTCCATCGCGACCGTGGTGGTGGTCTTGCGCGGCGTGTGACTGAGGTCGTCCACGCCGGCGGCGACCTCGGTGATGGCGGCCTCGGTGGTCAGCGGCTCGATCTCGGAGATCGAGCCCACGGCGGTGGTCTTGCCCACCCCGAAGCCGCCCGCGATCACCATCTTGACCGGCAGCGGCGGTCGTACGGCGGCGGTCTGCGCGGCCGAGGGCCGGGCAGCCGGATCAGTCGGTGTCACGGAGTACCCCTCGTGAATCGGGGATGGCACGCAGGCCGTCGATGAGCCTGCGCAGGACGGACGCGTCGTGGGTGACGCCGGTGTCGGGCACGTGCACCGTCAGCTGCCCCGCCGTGCGCAGGTCCTCGGCGAGGATCCGGACCACGTTCAGGTGCAGCCGCAGCCGGGCCGCGATCTCCGCGATGGACTGCGGAATCCGGCACGCGGCGACGATGTCGTGCTGTTCGAAGGAGAGCCGGTCGAGCTCGGCGAGCCCCTCGGCGGTGGCCACCACCTGGGTCTCGACGGGCATCGTCCGGCCGGACGGACCGGGTGCCACCCGGCCGGCGGTCACCAGGAACGGCCGTACGGCGGCGACGGGGCCGACCGCCGGGTCCGGGCCCGGTGGTGTGCCGCCGGCCTCGCCTGCACCGCTCTCAGTGCGGCCGTCCGCCATGGCTGTGTGTCTTCCTCTCCGGCCGGGCGGTGCCCGGTCAGCGCTTCGACGCGGCGCCGACGCTGTTCTTCAGTTCGAGCACGAGCTGGGGGTTGAGCGCGCTGCCTGCCCGGTTGGCGAACAGCGTCATCTCGTACGCGATGTTGCCCAGCTTGGCCTCCTTGTCGGTCACGACGCCGAGCACGGCGCCGCTGCCGATCGCGGAGACCAGGACATGGCCGCCCTCCAGATCGATGATGACCTTGTTGAGACCGCCGAGGCCGTAGTTGCCGGAGGCACCGGCGGCCAGGCTCGTGATGCCGGAGACGATCGCGGCGAGGCGTTCGGAGTCCGCGTGCTCGCGTAGTTCCGACACCGCGATGAGCAGCCCGTCCGAGGACACGGCGATGGCGTCGACGACGCCCGCCGTCTCCGTCGCGAAACGGTTCAGCAGCCAGGTGAAGTCGGCTGCGGCGGCCTGCAGGTCGGCGGGCGTGGTGCCTTCCGTAGGCGTGTCACCTGTGGACGTGCTCACTGCTCCGCTCCTTCCGGGGAGTGGTTCTGGTCGTGCGGGGGGTCGGATGCGGTCCGGTGGGATTCCACGTCGGGCTGTTCGGCCCTGTCGGCCTTGAACACCGGTCTGGTGTGGCTGCCGGTCTCGGTGTCCCGGTGTGCGCGCTCCACGGCCGCCTCGAACTCGTCGAGAGCGTCGCGTACGGCGTCCGCGTCGGCGGGCCGGGACGGGGCCGTCTTCTGCACGACGTCCGCACCGAGGGTGGTGCGCAGCGTGGCGCCGCGGACCCGGCGGCGCAGCGGACGGGCGTCGGAGGCATCGCCGTCGGCGCCGGGCGTCCCGGCAACGGGCTCCGGAGCGGACGCCGCGGCCTCGCCGGTGCGGGCCTTCGGGATGAACGGGGCGGCGGCGGGGCCGGGTTCGCTCCCTGGTCCGTCGCCGCCGTCGGCGGCCGCGGCCGCCTGGTCGCGCTGCGGAACGCGGCGGGGCAGCGGAGCGGAGTCGTCGGAGGACGACGCCACGGGGCCGGTCTCGGCAGACTTCGCGAGCACGGCAGCACGGCCGGACTCGCCCTGCGCGGCCGTCACACCCGACCGGACGGGACCGGCGGCAGGCTCCGCGTCCGCGTCCACGGCCCATGACGGTCCGGAACCCGTCCGTGCGCGGGCGGGGCCCGCTGCCGGCTCCGCCGGGGAAGCCGTAAGGGAGCCGGCCGCCGGAGCCTCGGCCACCGGGCTCATCGTGAGCAGCAGGGACGACGGGATCGTCACCTCGGCCGTCACACCGCCGCCGGGGGTGCGGGACAGGGCCACGCCCACCTCCCAGCGGCGCGCCAGCGTGCCGACGACGAAGAGGCCGAGGACCTTCGTCGGTACGAGGTCGAGGCGCTCGCGGCGGATCAGGCGGGCGTTCTCCTCCTCCAGGCGCTCGGCGCTCATGCCGAGACCGTGGTCGGAGATCACGACCAGCGCACCCTCGTGGCTGTCCTTGACGATCACCTCGACGGGGCTTCCCGCGGGGGAGAAGGACACGGCGTTCTCGACGAGTTCGGCCACCATCAGGGTGAGGTCGCCGATGATGTCGGGCTCG
Source organism: Streptomyces sp. NPDC031225 (assembly GCF_055570355.1). NCBI lineage: Bacteria > Bacillati > Actinomycetota > Actinomycetes > Kitasatosporales > Streptomycetaceae > Streptomyces > Streptomyces sp. NPDC031225. The sequence goes on from NZ_JBVIHJ010000014.1 coordinate 125,895, forward strand.
ACCATGACCTCCGTGCCGGCCTGCAGGGACACCCGCCGGAAGCCCTCGATCTGCCCGAGCGCGGCCCGGACGACGTTGGTGAGCGCGAGCGGCCCGGAGTCGAGGACCGTCTCGCGGATGCCGGCGAGCAGCATCAGGCTGTCGGCGTTGCGGCGCAGACGTACGGCGATGTGGTCGATGCTGTAGAGGCGTTCCAGGAGCGCGGGGTCCGTCTCGCCGCGCTCGACCGCGTCGATCAGCGCCAGCTGGCGTGTGGTCAGGTTGCTCACCCGGCGGCCCACGTTGCCGAACATCTCGGCGACGTTGCGGCGGCTGAGGACCTGCCGTTCGAGGAGGGCCACCGCGGTGGTCTGCACCTGGTTGAACACGTCGGCGAGGTCACCGATCTCGTCCTTCGCGGTGACCGGCATCTCCTGGAGCCGCGGCGTCCCGGTGTCCTCGGTGTCGTCGTCGGCGACGCGCGCCAGCTCACGGCCGGCCACGTCGGCGACCTGCTTGGCGGCACCGGTCAGGGCCTGCACCGGGCGGATCACGGAGCGTCGGACGGCGACGGAGAAGGCGAGCCACAGCACGAAGCCCAGCAGGGCGGCCCCGAGCAGCCAGGCGGCGTTCGAACGGGCGCTGCGGGAGGCGGCGTCGGCGCGGTCGGCGATCTGGTCGATGAGCGAGGTGGTGGTCTTCAGCCGGGTCCGGGCCTGCGCGCGGTAGTCGGGATAGGAGTCGAGCGCCGTCTGGAACGCCTGCTTGATCTCGGCGTTCGAGCCCGCCTGCAGCGCGCTGGGGTCGATCTGCAGCTCGGCGTACTGCCGGGAGATCGCCGCCTGGGCGCTGTTGTGCTCGATGTCGCCGAGTTCCTGGGCCTGTTCCTCGCTGGCGAACCGGCCGAAGCGGTCGGCCTGGTGGGTGTACTCGTCGTAGGAGCCGATCGCGCCGATCAGCTCGATGAGGGCGTTGGAGTCGCCGGTCGTCGCGGAGAAGACACCGGTCTCGAAGGAACCGTGCGCGGCGTCGGCACGCAGCAGCGAGTCGAGCAGGTTGCCGGTGAAGGTGGCCGCGAGCGAGGGGTTGCGGTCGAGTCCGAGGCCGTCGATGAGGCCCTGGGCGGCATCGCTGTAGGCCGGGTCGATGTTGTCGGCGGGGAGGTAGGCCTTCTCGATGGTGCTGCGCAGGTCCTGCAGGCCGTTGACCTCGCGCAGGGCCTGGGCCTCGTCGTACGGGAGCCGGTCGCCGAAGGTCACGCGGACCTTCTCGACCTGGTCGTCGACGGCGGTCTGGGCCGCGCGGTAGGCGGTCTGCGAGGGGGCGTGGCCGTCCCAGGTGGACTGGTGGCGCACGGAGAGCAGGACGGCCTGCTGGTGCTCGGCCTCCAACTGCCCCACCAGCTTGGCGACCTGGGCGCTGTCACGCACCAGCTGGGCCGCGTCCGAGGCGTCGGTGGACTGGCCGACCTGGTCGGCGAAGAGGTACGCCAGCAGCGCGGCGACCACCGCGAGCGGCACACCCACCAGGATGTTCAGCTTGCGCCGGAAGGGCCAGCGCTCGGCGAAGTCCCGGATGCCCCGGATGCGACTGCCACGGGTGCCGCCCCGGGCCGGCGACGGTGCCGACCGGGTGGACGCGCCCACCTCGTTCGTGGACACCAGCCCTCCTTCGTGGGTGTCTCGGTCGGCGTACAAGAACGCACATCACCGATTCTGATCGCTGCGGGACGGTGCACAGGGACACCTGAGTGGCTCCCGCACGCCTGTGTGACCGGCGCCAACTTCGGCGAGACTACAGCCTCTTCGGACAGCGCTTCCTGCCACCCCGAGTCAAGAATCCGTTACAACCCGAGCGGCACCCGGCGCGCCGCTTTCGCGCTTCCTTCACAACGGACTACGGATGGACGCCAATTGTGACCAGGCCGGTCTTGACTGACCGAGAACTGGCTGGATTGGATCAGTGCAAGGGCTTCCTCCCTAGAACGCCCTTGAACCACCTTGCATCCCCTGAGTTCCGGAACGGGAATCGTGACTTCTACCGCCGCACACCGCAGGCCCCTCAGGAAGAACCCCGGCGTGGCCGCCCTCGCGCTCGCCGCCACCACGGTCCTGCTGGCGGGATGCGGGTCCTCCGACAAGAGCTCCGACCCGCTCTCCGAGGACACCGCAGCCGCGGGCAGCGGCGACACCGTCGTCGTCGGCTCCAACAACTTCGCCGAGAGCATCCTGCTCGCCGACATCTACGGCGAGGCCCTGAAGGCCAAGGGTGTCAAGGTCACCTACAAGCCCAACATCGGCAGCCGTGAGACCACCTACGGCCTGCTGAAGAACGGCTCCATCACCGTCCTGCCCGAGTACAACGGCTCGCTGCTGGCGTACCTGGACAAGGACGCCAAGCAGGAGTCGGCCGAGGGCGTGAACGCCGCGGCCAAGGCCAAGCTCGACTCCAAGCTGACGCTGCTCGACTCCGCGCCGGCGGAGGACAAGGACTCGGTCACCCTCAACGCCGAAACCGCGAAGAAGTACAGCCTGACCGGCGAATCCACCCTCGCCGACCTCAAGGCCGTCGCCGGCGACCTGGTCATCGGCGGCTCGCCGGAGTTCCAGACCCGCCAGCAGGGTCTGCTCGGCCTGGAGTCCGAGTACGGCCTGAAGTTCAAGTCCTTCAAGGCGCTCGACGCGGGCGGTCCGCTGACCCAGGCGGCGCTGAAGAAGAACACCGTGCAGGCCGCGGACCTCTTCACGACCGACCCGACCATCATCAAGGAGAAGTTCGTCGTCCTCCAGGACCCCAAGAACCTCTTCGGCTTCGCGAACGTGACCCCGCTCGTCTACAAGTCGGGTGTCTCCGCGGACGGCGTGGCCGCGCTCAACGCGGTCTCCGCCAAGCTGGACACCAAGGCGCTCCTCGAGATGGACACCCAGGTCCAGCTGGACAACAAGGACCCGCTGGACGTGGCGAAGGCCTGGCTGAAGACGAACGGCCTCGGCTGACCCACGCGCACCCACTGAGGAACCGGCGCGGGCACCCGCCTTCACGGGGGAGGCCCGCGCCGTTCTCACGAGGTCACATCGGCCGCCACCGTCCCGGGCCACGTGGGACCTCGCCCGCTGACGGCGGACTCCCCGGTCACACACCGAGTTCCGCCCGCACCCGCGCCGCCGCACCCACCGCCACCGCGTCCCCGCCGAGCAGTGCGGGCACCACCGTCACCGGATGTCCGCTGACCGGCGGTTCGGCGGTCAGGGCGCGCCGGACCGCCGGTTCCAGAAGGTGCCAGGACCGGCTGACGCCCCCGCCGATCACGACGGTGGTGACGTCCAGCAGGCCCGCCGTGACGAGCAGCGCTCGGGCCACGGCGGCACCCGCGTCCTCGTACACGCCGAGCGCGACCGGGTCGGAGACCTCCGCCACCTCGCGCGCGCTCAGCTCCCGCCCGGTCCGCTCCCCGTACCGCGCCGCGATCGCCCGCCCCGACGCCAGCGTCTCCAGATGGCCGCGGCCCCCGCACGTGCAGGGCAGATCGCCGAAGCCCGGGATGTGCCCGATCTCGCCCGCCGCGCCGTGCGGCCCGTCGTACAGGGCACCGTCCAGCCACAGCGCCCCGCCGACGCCGGTCCCGAGGGTCATCCCGAGCACATGGGGCTCGCCCGCGACGGCACCGGCCGTGGCCTCGCCGCGCAGGAACGCGTTGACGTCGTTGTCCAGGAACGCCGGCACCCCGAGCGCCTCCTCGAACGCCGCCGTCACCGCGAACCCGGCCCAGCCCCGGAAGGAGTCACTGGCGACCAGGACCCGCCCGGCCCGCGCGTCCACCACACCCGCCGCCCCGACCCCGACCCCGAGCAGCCGCGCGTCCGTACGGTCCAGCAGCAGGCGTACGGCGTCCAGTGCCGCGTCCACCATCGCGGCCCCGCCCGCCGCCGCGGGGGTGGGCACCTCCAGCCGGTCCGCGACGGTCAGATCCTCCGCGCACAGGGCCACTTGGGTGGTCGTACCGCCGATGTCGACGCCGGCGACCGCCTTCACGCGGTGACCTCCGTCTGCCGCTGTGCGCGGCGCTGCCGCTGCACCACCGGATCCGGCACCGGTACGGCCGCGATGAGCCGCCGTGTGTACGCGGTCTCCGGGTGCAGCAGCGTGGACATGGTCGGCCCCTGCTCCTGGATCCGCCCGTCCCGCATGACGACGACCCGCCGGGCGAACTCCTGCACGACGGCCAGGTCGTGGGAGACGAAGAGGCAGGCGAACCCCAGCTCCCGCTGCAGCTCGGCGATCACCTCCAGCACGGTCCGCTGGACGCTCACGTCCAGCGCGCTGGTCGGTTCGTCCGCGACGAGCAGCCGGGGTTCGAGCACCAGGGCCCGGGCGAGACTCACCCGCTGCCGCTGGCCACCGGACAGTTCACGTGGACCCCGTGCCGCCAACTCCCCCGGCAGCCGCACCAGTTCGAGCACCTCCGCGACCCGCGCCCGTCGCTCGGCGCCCGTCATGCCCCGGCGGTGCATTCGGAGCGGCTCGGCCACGCACTCCGCCACACTCATCCGCGCGTCCAGCGAGGCCACCGGGTCCTGGAGGACCACGCCCACACCGGCGAGCAGCGCCCGCCGCTTCCGGCCCCGGACCCGGGCCAGATCGGTGCCGAACAGCGACACCGAACCGGAGGCGGGCGCGATGAGCCCGAGCGCGACCCTGGCCGCCGTCGACTTGCCCGACCCGGACTCGCCCACGAGCCCGACGGTGTCACCGGGACGGACGTCGAGGGAGACGCCGTCGAGTGCCCGGACCCGCCCGAACCGCACGGACACGTCCCGGAGCCGCACCACGGGAGCATCCGTCCCGGAGGCCGGGGCAGTGTCCTCCGCAGGGCCCGCCGGTACATCCGTGCCGGTGACCCTCAGTCGCGGCACCGCCGCCAGCAGCGCCTGCGTGTACGCGTGCTGCGGCCGTAGCAGCACCTCCTCCACCGGCCCGGTCTCCACGATCTCGCCCCGCAGCATCACGGCGACCCGGTCCGCGAAGTCGGCGACCACGCCCATGTTGTGCGTGACCAGCAGGACGCCCGTGCCCGAGTCGGCCGCGAGCCGCCGCAGCAGGTCCAGGATCTCGGCCTGCACGGTGACGTCGAGCGCGGTGGTCGGCTCGTCCGCGATCAGCAGGGCCGGCGAGTTGGCGATCGCCATGGCGATGACGACCCGCTGCCGCTGCCCGCCCGACAGCTGGAAGGGGAAGGCCGAAGCCCGCCGCTCCGGCTCGGGAATCCCGACGCGGCGCAGGAGTTCGACCGCCTCGCGCGCCGCGTCCGACCGGGAGACGTCCCGGTGGTTGCGTACGACTTCCGCGATCTGGGCGCCGACCCGGGTCAGCGGGTCGAGGGCGGTGGCCGGTTCCTGGAAGACCATGGAGGCCGTACGTCCCCGCAGCCGGGTGAGCGAGGCCTCCGGCGCCCCGACGACTTCCGTACCGTCGACCGTCACCCGCCCCGAGACCCGCGCACTGCCCGGCAGCAGTCCCATCGCGGCCAGTGCCACCGTCGACTTGCCGGACCCCGACTCGCCGACGAGCGCGAGCGTCTCACCTGGGCGGACCTCCAGCGACACCCCGCGCACGGCGGGCACGTCACCCGTCTCCGTGGAGAAGGTCACTCCGAGGTCCTCGATGGTCAGGATGTTCACGCGCGTCCCCTCACGTCGAAGGCGTCCCGCAGGCCGTCGCCGATCGCGTTGAACGCGCACACGACGAGGATGATCGCCAGGCCCGGCGGCACGATCAGCCACCAGCGTCCCGAGTACGCGGCCGTCAGCCCGGCCGACAGCATGCCGCCCCAGTCGGTCTTCGGCGGCTGGACGCCGAGGCCCAGATACGACACATAGGCGATGAGCAGGATCGCGTCGGCGACCTGGAAGGTGCCCGCGACGACGATCGTGGACACCGAGTTCGGCAGGATGTGCCGGCGGATCGCCCGCCCGTGGGTTCCCCCGGTGGCCCGCAGGGTCAGCACATAGTCCCGGTTCTTGAGCGTGAGCGTCTCGGCCCGCACCAGCCGGGACGGCACGAGCCACGACACCAGCCCCAGGACGAGAATCAGTCCGCCCGTGCCGGGACTGGTGATGGCGGACACGACGAGCAGGATGAACAGCGCGGGGATGGCGATGCCCGCGTCGACGACCCGCATCATCACGGCGTCGACCCACCCGCCCGCATACCCCGCGACGGCACCCCACAGGGTCCCGATGACGGTGGCGAGCACCCCGGCCGCCAGCCCGACCGACAGGGACACCTGCCCGCCGTACATGAGCCGCCCGAGCTGATCGTGCCCGACGGCGTCGGTACCCAGCCAATGCGAGCCGTTGGGGGCCAGGTTCACCTGGGTGAGATCGGTGTGGGTCTGATCGGTGGAGTGGAGAAGGGGCCCAAGGAAGCAGAAACCTATGAAGAGGATGACAACCACGAGCCCGGCCACGGCAAGCTTGTTGCGCGCGAAGCGCGCCTTCAGGGGCGCGGGGAACTGCGCGACAAGCCCCCACTGGCGGACGCTTTCAATACGACCACTCACGCCCGCCCCTCCTTCACCCGAGGATCAACAACGCGCTGCACGACATCCGCAAGCAACGTCCCCACGACCGTCGCGACGGAGATCACCAACACACACCCCAGCAGCACCGGATAGTCCGACGACTGGGCCGCGGACCAGAACAGCAGCCCCATCCCCGGGTAGTTGAACAACTGCTCCACCACCAGCGCACCCCCGAACAGCACCGGCACGTAGTACCCGAGCATCGCGATCACGGGTGTCAGCGAGTTCCGGAACACATGCCGGAAGAGCACCGCATACTGCGAAGCCCCACCCGCCCGAGCGGTCCGCACGTAGTCCTCCGACAGGTTCTCCAGGGTCGCGCCCCGCATGTACCGGCTGAACACGGCCACCATCGACGCGGCCCCGGTCACCACGGGCAGCACCAGCCCCGCGGGATCCGCGAACACCTGCGCCAGCGTGTCCCCTTGGGGCGCCTGCGACGGAAACCACCTCAGCACCTGCGTGAACAGCAGGATGAGCAGCAGCCCGAGGAAGTAGACCGGCGTCGAGTACGCGACGAAGCTCAACGTCGTGATGACGTAGTCCGCCGGCTTGTTCCGCCGCACCGCCTGCCACATCCCCAGCGGCACCGCCAGCAGCAGCCCGACGGCGGCGGACAGCACGGTCAACACCAGGGTCTTCGGCAGCCGTTGCTCGATCAGCCGGGACACCGCCTCGTTCAGCGTGTACGACGTCCCGAGGTCGCCCTGCGCCAACTCGCGCAGGTAGTAGACGTACTGCACGGGCAGGGATCGATCGAGCCCCTGCTCGTGGTTGAACGCGGCGATCTGCCCGGCCGTCGCCTGCGGCCCGAGGATCCCGCGCGCGGGGCCCCCGGGAAGCGCGTGCAGCAGGCAGAAGACCACGATCGTCACGATCAGGATCACGGCGAGGGCCTGCGACAGCCGCCGTGCGAGATAGAGGACCGTCTCCACTACTTGGTCCACTTCCACTGCGCCGGGTGGAAGTTGGCCAGCGAGTCCTGGGAGAAGCCGCCGAGTCCGTTCTTCACGACGGAGATCTGGTAGTCCGGCTCGGGCAGCCAGACCACGGGAAGCTCCTTGGCGAGGGCCGCGCTGTAGTCCTGGACCGCCTGGGTCGAACTCGACGTCGTGGTAGCCGAGATGAGCTTGTCGACGTCCGAGTCGGAGTAGTTGCCGAAGTTGGAGCCGCCACCGGTCTGGAACAGCGAGTCACCGGTCGGGAAGGCGTTGAAGTACCAGCTGCCGGCCGTGCCGAAGAAACTCAGCTGCCACTTGCAGATCGACTGCCCCGACGTGCACTGCGGGGTCTGCGAGAGCACCGAGTTGACCGGTGCCGTCTTGATGGAGAACTTGATGCCGGTCTTCGCGAGCGAGGACTGGATCGCGCTCATCATGTTGTCGGTGACCGCGGAGCCGGACTGCGAGAGCACCTGCATCTCGAACTTCGTGCCCTTGGCGACGCCCGCACCGCACTTCGCGGGCTCGGAGCAGGTCATGACCCCGCCCTGCTCGGTCCAGCCGTGGCTCGTCAGCAGCGACGTGGCGGTGTCGTTCGAGAACGGATACGGGTTGTCCTTCTGCACCGGCGAGAGGAAGTCCGAGGTCTGCCCCTGCGGGATCGGCCCGTAGCCGGGCACCGCCGTGCCGTTGAATACGACCTTCGCGAGACTTGCCTGGTCGATCGAGTGCTGGACGGCCTGACGGGCGTAGAGCTGCTTGAACACGGCGCCCATCGCCGGGTTGTTGAAGTTGTACGGCATGTAGGTGATCGCCCAGCCCGACCACGGCTCCACCCTGTAGCCCTGCGCGGTGAAGCTGTCCTTCTGGTCGAGGTCGGTCGCCTCGATGTAGCCGTAGTCGACACCGCCGGAGCGCAGGGCGTTCTTCTCGGCGTCGGTGGTGGTGAACGGGAGCAGGTTCACCGTGGGGATGCTCGCCTTCTCGCCGCCGTCGTACTTCTTGTTGGCGGTCAGGACGACCTTGCCGGCGGTGGAGAAGGACTTGACGGCGTAGGGGCCGCTGATGGTCTTCCACAGCGGGTCGGAGGCGTAGCCGGAGATGTTCTTCGCCGCGTCGTTGAGGTACGTCCAGGCCTGCTTGGCGTCCCGGCCCCCGGCCCAGGCGTGCTGGGGCAGCGGGGTGATGGAGTTCAGCTCGTTGGCGAGCATCCACTGCGGGTTGTAGGCCTTGTCGAAGGTGATCGTGAAGTGGGTGTCGTCGACCGTCTTGAAGGACGTCCAGTTGTCGGGGGCCTTGCCCGGGTTGTAGCCCGCCCACGCGGCTTTGTTCGCCTTGATGAGGTCGAACCAGAACTTCACGTCCGCGGAGGTGATCGGCTTTCCGTCGCTCCAGTGCCGGTCGCCCAGGGTGATCGTGACGCTCTTGTCGTCGGCGGCGAAGGTGGCGTCGGTGGCGACCGAACCGGCCTTGTTCCAGCCGATCTTGCCGGTCGAGCCGTCGTAGGCGATGAGCGGCTCCCACAGCGTGTTCGCGATGGAGATGTTGTTGGTGTTGAGGTGGGCCGCGGTGCCGATCGGCAGGATCCAGTTCGGCGTGAAGTTCGCGGGCAGCGCGTAGTTGACGGCGTCGTGCGAGGACGACGCCGTGCCGCTGGATCCGGAACAGGCGGTCAGCAGCAGGGTGCCCGCGCTGAGGGCGGCGGCACCGGCGAGGAGTCTCGGGCGGGCAGGGGACATGGCGTGCTCCTGGGACCAGGGAAGGGAAAGCGGGCGGTGGGGCCAGTGAACGCTCCCTCTGTTGGAAGAAACAGGCGTGCCGCTGTAAAAAGCCTGTTTCTGCTGTTCTGGAAAAAGTGGAAAAAGGCCTTCCGGGCTTACGCTCAAGGCCCCGGCCGCCGAATTCGGGAGTAACTTCGTCCATGCTTGAAAAAAGTCCGCCCGCGCATTCCCACCCGCCCCGACGGCACGGCACCGGCTTCTCCTCGCTCGCGGAGGGTGTCCTCGAACTCCTCGCGTCCGGCCAGGCGACGACCCGCACGGAACTCGCCGCACTGCTCGGCGCCGCGCCCTCGACGGTGTCCTTCGCGGTCGGACAGCTCATGGCCCGCGGCCTGGTCGCCGAGGAGGGCACCCGGTCCTCCACGGGCGGGCGGCCCCGCAAGGTGCTGCGGCTCGGCGGCAGCGATGGATACGCGGTCGCGGCCGACATCGGCGGCAAGCACGCGCATGTCGGGGTCGTGCACCCCGGTGGCGGCCTCACCGACGTGTCGACGGTGCCGTTCGCCACGGCGGACGGACCCGAGGCCGCGCTGCCCGGTCTCGCGGACACGCTCCAGACGCTGATCGAGGGGCACGGACGGGAGCGGCTGCGGGGCGTGGGCCTGTGCCTGCCGGGCCCGGTCGACGTCGAGCCGGGCCTGGTGACCCTGCCCGCGCGCATGCCCGGCTGGAACCGGTTCCCCGTCCGGGACTGGTTCGAGGAGCGCTTCGGCGTCCCGGTGGCCGTCGAGAACGACGCCAACTGCATGGCCGTCGGCGAGCACAGTGTCCGCCCCGCCGGACGCCGGCAGTCGATCCTGGTGAAGGTCGGCTCGGGGATCGGCGCGGGCGTGATCGCGGACGGCCGGCTGTACCGGGGCGCGACCGGCGGGGCGGGGGAGATCACCCACGTCCGCGTCGAGGCCGCTCAGGACACCCCGTGCTCCTGCGGCAACACGGGCTGCCTGGAGACGGTCGCCTCGGGGGCGGCACTGGTGCGGATCCTGCGGGAGCGGGGCCTTCAGGTCGAGAGCACCGAGGACGTCGTACGACGCGCCATCGACGCCGACCCCGAGGCCACCCGCGCGGTCCGCCAGGCCGGCCGCTACCTGGGCCAGGTCCTCGCGGCCAACGTCAACTTCTTCAACCCCGACGCGGTGTACCTCGGCGGCATCCTCTCCACCCTGGAACCGTTCGTCGCGGCCGTTCGCAGTCAGCTCTACGAGGGCTGCCATCCGCTGGTGACCCAGCACCTGGTGATCGAACGCACGTCCCTGGGCGCGGACGCGGGGCTGGCGGGAGCGGGCCAGTTCGCGCTGCAGCGGGCGCTGGCGCAGGCGATGCAGACGGTCACGGGAGCTGTTTGATGCAGACGGTCACTGGAGCTTTTCAGGGGCGCGGGGAACTGCGCGACAAGCCACGACGAACCCGCAGCCAACAGACGACCTGGAGTACCCGTGTCCCCTTCACGCCCTGTAATCGCCATAGCCGGCCTCGGTATCGAATCCTCGACCTTCTCCCCGGCCCGCACCGAAGCCCCCGCCTTCCACCCCCAACGAGGACAGGACGTTCTTACCCGCTACCCCTTCCTCGCCCCGGGCCAACCCTTGCGCGATGCCGCCGACTGGCGGGGCGCCCTCGTGGGCAAGGCCCTGCCGGGAGGCACGGTCACGGCCGCCGCCCACGCCGAGCTGACCGGTGAACTCCTCGCCCGGCTCGCCGGGATGGGCCCGGTCGACGGCCTCTGGTACGACATCCACGGCGCGATGACCGTGGAGGGCCTGGACGACGCCGAAGCCGAACTCCTGCACCGGATCAGAGAGGTCGTCGGCGCCGCGACCGTCGTGTCCACCTCGATGGACCTGCACGGCAACGTCTCCCGCGACCTCGTCCACCGCACCGACCTGATCACCTGCTACCGCATGGCCCCGCACGAGGACGCCATGGAGACGAAGGAACGGGCCGCCCGCAACCTCGTGGACCACCTGGTCACCGGAGCCCCCCGCCCCGTCAAGGCCTGGATCCCGGTACCCGTGCTCCTGGCGGGCGAGCAGACCTCCACCCGGATCGAACCGGCGAAGAGCGTCTACGCCGCCGTGGCCGAGGTGGAGGCGGCCGACGGTGTGACGGACGCGGCGATCTGGGTCGGCTACGCCTGGGCCGACGAACCCCGCAACCGGGCCGCGGTCGTCGTCACGGGCCCTTCCGCGGACGCCGTGACCACCGGCGCCGAACGGCTCGCCCACGGCTTCTGGAAGGCCCGCCACGACTTCGAGTTCGTCGCCCCGACCGGCACCCTGGAGGAGTGTCTGGACGCGGCCCTGGCCTCCGAGCACCGCCCGTACTTCGTCAGCGACACCGGCGACAACCCGACCGCGGGCGGCGCGGGCGATGTCACCTGGGGGCTCCAACAGGTCCTGGCCCGGCCCGAGTTCAGGGATCCCGCAGGACCGGTGGTCATCTACGCCTCCGTGCCGGGCCCGGCCGCCGTCGACACAGCCGTACAGGCCGGCGTCGGGGCCACGGTCACCGTCACCGCGGGCGCCGAGGTCGACGACCGGCACGCCGGCCCGCTCACCCTGACCGGCGTGGTCCACGCCGTCCGGCACGGCGACCGGCACGCGCAGACCGAGGCGGTGCTGCGGGTGGGGAGCGTGTACGTGATCCTGACGCGGCTGAGGAAGCCGTACCACCACGAACACGACTTCACCGACCTGGAGTTGCAGCCGCGGGAGGCGGACGTCGTCCTCGTCAAGATCGGCTACCTGGAGCCCGAGCTGTTCGCGATGGCCGCCGACTGGAAGATGGCCCTCACCCCGGGCGGCGTCGACCAGGACCTGCCACGCCTCGGTCACCACCGCATCCGCCGGCCGATGTTCCCCTTCGACCCGGAGATGCCCGATCCCGACCTCGGGGCCCGGGTGATCCCGCCCTCGGACGAGGCGTTGACCGGACCCGACGAGTGAATGGCCGGGCCCAGCGCCCCTTCGGCCCCTACTCGTCGACCGCTTCGGCGATCAGCAGGTCCAGGAGGGTGATCAGCACGTCCCGGGACGACTCGCGCCGACGGGCGTCGCACAGCACCACCGGGACGCCCGCCGGCAGTGCGAGGGACTCCCTGATGTCCTCGGCCGGATACGGGTGCCGTCCCTCGAAGCCGTTGACGGCGACGACGAACGGGATGCGGCGGCGTTCGAAGAAGTCCACGGCGGCGAAGCTGGACTCCGGGCGGCGCACGTCGATGAGGACGACCGCGCCCAGGGCGCCGACGGCGAGGTCGTTCCACATGAACCAGAACCGCTGCTGGCCCGGGGTGCCGAAGAGGTAGAGCACGAGTTCGTCGCTGATGGTGATCCGGCCGAAGTCCATGGCCACGGTGGTGGCCCGCTTCTGCTCGATCCCGGCGAGGTCGTCGACGCCCAGGCCGGCGACGGTGAGGGGTTCCTCCGTGCGCAGCGGCGCGATCTCGCTGACCGACCCGACCATGGTGGTCTTGCCGACGCCGAAACCCCCCGCGATCAGGATCTTGACGGTGTCGGGGGCGGCGGGAGTCCCAGCAGTCTCGACGGCGAGCGTCTCAGAGCCGGCCAAGGCCATCCCTCACTTTCTGCAACAGGTCCAGGTCCGTGGTGCGGGGTGAGACGGGGCGCGGTGGGCGCGCGGTGATCAGACCAGCCTCCAGCAGGTCGCACAGCATGATCACGACCACGCTGACCGGGAGGTCGAGCAGCGCGGCCAGCTCCGCGACGGCGAGCGGGCGGGCGCACCGGCGCAGGATGCGGGCCTGTTCGGGCTGCGGCCGGGGGGCCCGTTCCGGGGGTGGGTCCACCGCGGTCACCGTGGTGATGAGGGTGAAGTCGGCGCGGCTGGGCCTGGTCCGCCCGCCGGTCAGGGCGAACGGCCGCACCAGCCGGCCTGCCGCGTCGCTGTCGGTCACCTCATCCGCCGGTGGGGCCGATGCCGGCCCGTGGCGCCGCACTGAGGTGCTCGCCGATCTTCTTCACCAGCATGTTCATCTGGTACGCCACCACGCCGACGTCGGCGTTCGGCCCCGTCAGGACGACCAGGTGGGCGCCGGGTCCCGCCGAGGTGAGGATCAGGAAACTGTTGGCCATCTCGATGAGCGCCTGGCGCACCGGGCCGCCCCGGAAGTCCATGCTGACGCCCTTGCTCAGGCTCATCAACCCGGACGCGGTCGCCGCCAGCCGCTCGGCGTCGTCGCGCAGGAACCCGATGGACTTGCTGACGACCAGCCCGTCCTCGGAGAGCACGACAGCCTGCGTCACGTCGGCGACCCGCTCCACGAGTCCGGTGAGCAGCTGGTCCAGCTGGGTGTGCGTGGCGGGGGTGGGGCGTGTCATGGCGTGTCCTTCATGAGCGATCGGGGCGGGGAGCGTGCGCGGCGACGGCCGGGTCGTGCGGAACACCGAGCGGATCGGGTTCGGCCGCGGCCGCTTCCTCGAGGGCGCCGAGGGGGTCGTCGTCGGCGGAGGTCACTTCCTCGGCGATGTCGGACGGGCCGGTCCCACGGCCGGTCACCGCTTCCTTCGCCACGTCGAACGGGTCGGCCTCGACGGTCGCCCTCTTCGGGCCGTCGCGGGGGCCGGTCCGGTCGGCAGGGTCCGACCGGCCGTCGGGCGAGCCGTTGAGCGGGCCGGTCCGCGTGGCCGGGTCGACCGGGCCGTCCGAGGTGTCGAGGACGTCGTCCTCGTCCCGGGCGCGGAGCGTGCCGCGCTGGAAGCCGGCGAGCGAGGAGGCCGCGTGGTCGGCGGTGAAGTCCTCGGCATCCGCTTCCTCGTGGACGGCCTGGGCCTCCTCGCGCAGCTCTACGGCGAGGCTGGTCTGGGGCACCCGCCGGGGAAGGGGGACGAGACCGCCAGGGCGGTCGTCGGCAGCCGGGGCGGCAGCGGTGGCGGGGGAGGGCGCCCCGGACCCCGCTCGGGCCGTGGACTCGGCGTCCTGGGCGTCGGCGCCCGCGGAGCCCGGTGCCTCCGCGGCGGCGTCCGCAGCCCCGGCGTCCGCAGCCCCGGCGTCCGTCGTGCGCGTCGCCTCCGCAGGCCTTCTCGCGCCGGTCCCGAGCCTCGCGGCCAGGAGGTCGGCGTCGGCCCTGTCCGGCGCCTCGGCGTCCTCCCTGACGACGATCTCGTGCGGGATCAGCACGATCGCCGTGGTCCCCCCGTAAGGCGAGGACCGCAGCGTCACCTGGATGCCGTGGCGGTTGGCGAGGCGGGCGATGACGAACATGCCGAGACGGAGGTCGTCGGCGAGGGCGACCACGTCGAACTTGGGGGCCTCGGCCAAGTGGGCGTTGAACGCGCCGTACTCGTCCTCGGACATGCCGAGCCCCCGGTCCTCGACCTCGACGGCCAGGCCCTTGGCGACCAGCGCGGCCCGCACACCGACGGGGCTCGGGGCGGGGGAGTACAGCGTGGCGTTCTCGATCAGTTCGGCCAGCAGATGGATCACGTCGGCCACCGCGGGCGGCGCCAGGCACACCTCCTCGTCGGTGTGCACCTCCACCCGCTGGTACTCCGCGACCTCACCCACCGCACTGCGCAGGATGTCGATCAGCGCGACCGGCTCGGTCCAGCTGCGCCGCGGCTGCCCGCCGCTGATGATGACGAGGTTCTCCTCGTACCGCCGCAACTGGCTTGCCGTGGAGTCCAGTTCGTACAGTCCCTCCAGCACGTCGGGGTCCTGGTGCCGACGCTCCAGGGTGTCCAGCCGGCTGAGCTGGAGGTTGACGAGGTTCTGGCTCTCCCGCGCGATGCCGAGGATCACCTTCTGGAAACCGCGCCGGGTGTCGGCGAGTTCCACCGCCGTCTCCACGGCCGTGCGCTGCGCGGCGTTGAACGCCTTGGCCACCTGGCCGAGTTCGTCCGAGCCGTAGTCCAGCTCGGGCGCGGCCCGGTCCACGTCGATCTTGTCCCCCCGCTCCAGCCGGGCGACCACGTCGGGCAGCCGCTCCTGGGCCAGGCTCAGCGTGGCCTCCCTGAGGCCACGCAGCCGCAGGGACAGGGAGCGGGTGATGCGCCAGGACATGACGAGGCAGATCAGCAGGGCGATCAGTCCGCCGGCGCTGAGGGAGGCGGCCGTCAGCAGTTGCTCGCGTGCCTTGTCCGCGCTGCGGGTCAGCAGTCCCGAGGTCTGCTGCCGGATCAGGGCGGTGTAGCGGACGGAGACCTGCGCCATCGCGGCCGACCACCGCTTTTGCGCGTCCGGCAGGGCCACCCGGCCCGTCCCGTCGGGCCGGGCGGCGAGCACCTGGTCCTCGACGGCCGTCAGGGTCCGCCAGTCGGCGCTCGCCAGGATCCGCTCGGTCTGCTTCTTCGCACTGCCGCTGAGCGCGGGCACGATCTGGTCCTCGACGAGCCACCGGCGCGTGTTCACCAGTTGCACGAACTCGGTCCACGCCTTCCCGTCGAGATGGCCGGACGGCCAGGCCAGGGTGAGCCGCACATCCTCCTGGGAGGTCAGCTCCGCCGCGTGTTCGAGGGCGACGAGGGGTCCGGCCTGCGAGGTGAGGTCGCCGTCGTCGACCTGCGAGAGCTGCTGGAAGGCGTGGATCTGGTCGTCGATGATCGACGTGTACTGGTCCAGGGCCTGCTCGGCGGTGATGTCGGTGGGGTGGTCGACCTGGCCGCGGTAGTACTCCAGGCTGCCCACCGAACCGAGGACCGAGTACAGCTTGTCGGCGATGCGCCCCGGTGCCCGCTGGATCTCGTCGGACTGTTCGACGAGCTCGGTGACGGCCGCGTCCGTCTGCGCCCGCTTGACCTCCAGGGCGGCCTGGGAACCCGGCACCTTGGCCAACCAGGCCGCGGACACCGCGCGTTCGCCCTGCAGTGCGAGGGTGGCCTCGGTGCCCATCGCGCCGGTCGACTTGCTCAGCTCCGTCTGCGAGCGCAGCCGCAGGCCCTCCGAGAACAGCTGTGTGGTCGTCACGCCCCACATGGCGGTGAGGGTGACGCTTGGCACCAGCGCCAGCAGGATGAGCGAGAGACGTATGGAGCCGAGGCGGCGCCGGGCACCTTTCCGGTCGGGCATGGTCGTCCTTGGGCGGTCAGGGGGCGGGGGTCTTCTGAGAGAGGTCAGCGGGTCCCGGCGGCGGCGAACCTCGAGACCGCGGCGACGTTCGTCCGGGTGACGAACGCGGGCCCGGTGAGCACGGGGGCCACACCGCCCCCGCTGACGTTGCCGTTGGTCTTGTACAGCCACAGTGCGTCCACCGCGAGGTAGCCCTGCAGATACGGCTGCTGGTCCACCGCGAACTGTACGGTCCCGGCGCGGATCGCCTTGGCGAGGTCGTCGTTGAGATCGAAGGTGGCGACGTGGGCCCTGCTGCCCGCCGCCTTCACCGAACCCACGGCGTCCAGCGCGAACTGCGCGCCGAGGGTGACTACTTCGTCGATGCCGGGGTCCTGGCGCAGCCTGGCGGTGAGCACGGTGTCCACGGCGTCGGGGTCGGTGCCCTCCACGTACAGGTTCTCCATCTCGCCGCCGAACGTCTTCTTCACACCGGCGCAGCGCGCCTCCAGGGCGACATTGCCCCGTTCGTGGATGACGCACAGCGCGTGCTTGGCCTTCAGTTCGTTCAGCTTGTTCCCGACGGCAGCGCCGGTGACGCTCTCGTCCTGGCCGAAGTACTCCAGGAGTCCCTGCGACTTCCAGGCGTCGATACCGGAGTTGAGGCCCACCACCGGAATGCCGGCAGCGCGGGCCGCGGCGACCGGCGCCCTCATCGCGGCGGGCTTGGCCAGGGTGAGGGCGATGCCGTCGACCCGGTCGCCGATCGCGTCGCGCACCAACCGGGCCTGGCCCGCGGGGTCGGAGTCGTTCGCGTACGTCAGATCGGCACCGTCCTTCGCGGCGGCGGCCTCGGCGCCCTTGCGTACGCGCTCCCAGAAGGAGTCGCCCTCGCCGCCGTGGGTGATGAGGGCGATCCTGAGCCGGGCTGTCTCCGCCCCCTGCGCCGCGCCCGTGCCCGAGTCGAGCCGGGAGTCACCGCCGGCACCGGAGCAGCCGGCGAGCAGCAGAAGGGCGACGGAGGCAAGGGCGGCCACGCGCACGGATCTTGAGGAAGCCCGAGGTGGAGGAGGAGTGTTCATGGGTGCGGCACCTCGCTGTGCGGCCGAGCAGGCGGAACGCGAAAACCCGGCCGGATCGCGGGCGCGTCGGCCGGTCGAACTGTCACTGGCCAGGAGCCAACCGCGTGTGACCGCCGGTAGTCAAGTGATCAGCCCCTTGTAGTGACTTCTCGGTTCCGCATCGTAATGATCTTCACGCCTGCGGGCAGCGGGAGGGGCCGGTAGCGGGGTGGCGTTCATGGCCCGTACGGCGGCTCGTGTCCCCTCGGATCGTTCCGGTACGCGCCCGTCCGCGGTGCGCGGGATGCCGGGCGGCGGCCGGGAGTCGTCGGCCGGGGGGACGTCCGGCGGGCGGCCGTGGACCGGGGCCGACGCCGTCGGGCGGACGCCCCTGCTCGCGCGACCGCTGGCTAGGATCATGTGAATGGCCTCAGAACCGACGATCGTCGCGACCTCCGGAGGGCACCGCGCGGGCGGGCGCACCATGGTGTCGTTCCACGCCCTGGTGCACCACGCCGTCGACCTGTCGGGCGCCCACGGACGCAGGCCGCGCGTGATGTACGTCGGCACGGCCATCGGGGACGCCGAGCACTTCACGGCCCGGATGCACGAGGCGGCCCGGGTGGCCGGCTTCGACCTCACACCGCTCCAGCTCTTCCCCATGCCGAACCTGGACGACGTCGAGGGCGCCGTCCTGGAGCAGGACGTGGTGTGGGTCATGGGCGGCTCGGTGGCCAACCTGCTCGCCGTGTGGCGGGTGCACGGCCTGGACCGCGTCATGCGCGCTGCCTGGGAGTCCGGGGTGGTGCTGAGCGGGGTCAGTGCGGGCTCCCTGTGCTGGTTCGAGGGCGGCACCACCGATTCGTACGGCCCCGAACTCCGGCCGCTCACCGGCGCGTTGGGCTTCCTGCCGTACGGCAACGGGGTGCACTACGACAGCGACCCGGGGCGCCGCCCGCTGGTCCACCGGCTTGTCGCGGACGGCACCCTGCCGGCCACCCACTGCACGGACGACGGCGTGGGGCTGGTCTACCGCGGCACCGAACTCGTCGAGGCGGTCACCGAGGTCCCGGGGAAGGGCGCCTACGTCGTCACCCGCGACGGCGACACGGCGGTCGAGGAACGCCTCGAACCGCGCAGGCTGCCCGGCGTGTGACGGGCGGTGCCTGTGCGGTCCGGGCGCCGGGAGTGCGGGTGCGGCAGCGGCCCGCGCACCCCCACTACTGCGCGGCCTGCGGTGTGCCGGCGGCCATCCCGGCCTGCGCCGTGCCGGTCCCCGCACCGGGGCGGTCCGTCCCGGTCGCCGAGTCGTCCCGTGCCGCCTCCTGCGAGAGCCTGCGCCGGTCCTTGCGGCTCACCCGCGGGCCCAGGTCGGGCAGCCAGGCGAAGGTCAGGACGCTTCCCGCGACCCCCAGGAGGAGGCCGACCATGAAGCCGCCCATGTTCGAGGTGACCCAGGTGCCCAGGGAGACCAGCACGCCGGTGACCGAGTAGAACAGGCGCTGTTCGGGGCTGAAGAGGATCAGCAGGCCCAGCACCACCATCAGGATCGGCAGGAGGTAACCCGCCAGCCCCTGCATCCCGACGTGCATGACCACCTTCAGCGAGACCTTCATGGTGAGCAGGATGAATGCCCCGCCGAGGGTCAGCCACAGCCCGCCGAAGAAGGGACGTCCGTACACCCAGCGGGTGAACTTGTCCTCGCTGACCTCGGGCTCCTGGGTCGCCATCAGCAGCCCGTGCCGCTGAAGCTGAGCTTGAGGCCGGGGAGCTTGAACACGGCCGCCGTGGTGGCGTAGTTGGTCTGGCGCAGGTTGGCGATGTGGACGGTGTCGGCCTGCTGGCTGAAGACGCCGAGGGGGCCCTTCACGCCCGCCTTGGTGAGGGTGCTGGCGTCGTTGCCGATCTCGATGTTGGTGAAGGACGCGTCACCGGTCAGATCGGTCGAGTCCAGGGTCAGGTCCGTCGCCTCGACCTTCTTGTCACCGGCGCCCGCCTTGATGAGCAGGTTGGTGCCGCCCAGGTCGACGCTCTGACACAGCTTGGTGATCGTCGCGTTCTTGATGGCGGAGGTCACGATCAGGACCTGACCGCCGGTGTCGCCGGCGTTCGGGCTGTTGTCCGCCATGTTGTCGAGGCCGCCGAACTGCTCGAACCCGGTGCCGTCCATCTGCGTCGCGGTGACCGTGAACGGCATGCCGGAGATGGCGAACTGGACCCCCAGCGCACCCTGGGCGGTCATGATCGCGAGACCGGCGGTGATCGCGACGGCCGGCACGGCCATGATCGCGGCCCGGCGACCCGACAGCCGCCCGCGTCTTGCGGGGCCGTCGGAGGATTCGGGGGCGGAACCGCTTTCGGGGGTCTCAGAGGTGGTACCGACGGACGAGGCCATGTGCTGCTCCCAAGGGGCATAGTCAACGCAAGTGGGGCTCACGTGCGGTTGTTTGCGGCTTCGGTGGCTGGATCTGTCCTGGCGCGGACAGCGGCTGCGGCGCACGCCTCCTCACAAACTCCCGGCGGCTGCAAGGCCTTTCTCGTACTCCGCAGTAACGCCGAGGAAGTTACCGGCGGTTACGACCATGGGTCAAGCGACTTGTGAGTAAAGGGTGTCGATTATGTGCTGCCCGTGATCAACAACGGTCGAAGGGCTGGAAAAAGCCGCTTTCCGTTGATCAACTCCCGCACTGCATCTTGACGTTGACGGATGATCAGGTCTACAACTCTCGTGGCTTCCCCAGGATCCGTGGCGCCGGGTCCAGCCGTCGGGCGGCATCTCGTCCGCTTTCCCGGAGCATTCGTCCTTCACGGGCTCTTCACCGCCCGAGTCCGATCCTCCACGGCACCCGGCACGGCCGCTTCCCCCCTGGTCGTACCGGGTTCGCCCTCTCCCGCCCGGTCCTGCCGGAGCCCTCCCCCAGTGGGCCTCCGGCCGGTCACCGGCCGGCTGCCGTTGCCGGTCCGTCACGTACGGAGAAGGCGTGACGGACCGGCAACGGCGGACGCCCACCCCGCGTCCGTGCTCCCCCCAACCCACCCTGACCTCATGAAAGAGGCAATCCCGCATGCGTATCCGTACTCTGCTCTCCCTCACCGCCGCTGCCGCCGCCTTCGCCCTGCCCGTGGCCGCGGCCGCCCCTGCCGCGGCGGCCGACGTCGCGGTCCTGACCACCGGCGGTCTCGGCGGCACCAACGTCGCCGACGGTGCGTCCATCAACGCCTCCCTGGCCAGCGGCACCACCGCGACCCTCTACTCCACCGCGACCGGAACCAGCGGGATCACCTGTGCGGCCTCGACGTTCGGCGCCACGGTCGGCGTCGGCGGCAACCCCACCGCGCCGGGCACCGCGACCGAGTCGCTCGACACGCAGACCTTCGGCAGCTGCACCTCGAACGTGATCGGCGTCCTCGGCGTCACCAGCATCACGGTCAACAACCTGCCGTACACCACCACCGTCGGCTCCGACGGTGCCGTCGCCGTGACCCCGGCGAGCGGTTCCGCCATCCAGACGACCGTCGTGCTGCGCACCCTGCTGGGCAGCGTCAGCTGTGTCTACCAGGCGGCGGGCGGCCTCGCCGGCACCGCCTCCAACGCCGACAACAGCATCGCCTTCAGCAACCAGCAGTTCACCCGGACGTCCGGCTCCTCGCTGTGCCCGGCGAGCGGCTTCTGGACCGCGAAGTACAGCCCGGTGACCACCGGCGGCGAAGCGGTCTACGTCAACTGACCTGCCTGAAGCGGTAGTTCAGCGTCGGCGCAGACGAAGCGCCAGGGCGGCGCCCCCGGTGAGCACCAGCACTCCGGCGGCGCCGCCCGCCATCATGGGCGCGGACGGTCCGGAGCCGGGATCCGCGTCGGCGGCCACCGGAGAGGATTCGGGGGCGGCGGCGTCCGCCGAACGGACCACGGACGGAGTCGGCGTGGGAGTGGCGGCGGGAGTGGACGGCGCCGCACTCTTCCCGGACTCCTTCTTCGCGGCCTTGGACGGGGTCGGCGACGCGGCGGTGCCCGCGTCCGTCCCGCGCTCCTCGGCCGCCGCGGGGAACACCACGTCCGAGCACGAGTAGTACGTGTCCGCGGTACTGCTGTTCTGCCAGATCGTATACAGCACCTGGCGACCCGTGCGGTCCTTGGGCAGCGTCATCCTGATCCGGTACGCGCCGTCGGTCAGCGCCGGGTCCTTCACCTGCGCGAACGGCTGCTCCGGCAGATCCGACCACTTCAGCGGCTTCGACGGGTCGTACCCGGGCTTGGTGAGGTACATCCGGAACGTGCCGGTGTGCGGGATCGTCGAGACGTACTTCATGGTCAGTGACGCGCCGGGGGACAGGCGTGTCGTCGGCCAGTCCGAGCGCGCCAGGTCCAGGCCCCGGTAGGCGGGCAGGGCGCCGCTGCACAGCTTCCCGTCGGGGATCGTCTGCCGGTCCCGCCCGTTCACGTTCGCGACGCGCAGGTTGTCCCACGCCGTGAAGGGCGAGCCATTGGCCGCGACGGCCGCCCGGCATGCGGCGGTGCCCGAGGAGGCGCCGTCGGGGGAGCAGGCGAAGACCCGGCTTACCGGATCGGTGGGAGCGCCGTGCGCCTGCGCGGGCGCCGCGGCGAACAGGGTCAGCAGCAGTGGCGCCGCGACGGCGACCGACGCGGTCGTAAGGCGGGCGGTTGTCCTGGGCGTCCGGGCCATCCGGAACTCCTCCTCGGGCGGCGCGGGAAAGACGGGCTTCCGTGCAGTACGGGACACAGGCCCCGCGCGTTCACCGGCACGGCGGGCGGCTCGCCTGCGCGCAGACGCGGTCAAAGCGAGCCATCCCCGGTCAACCGGCCGCCGACAGGGGTGGTTTCCGGGCGGGTCAAGGGTTTCCCCTGTATCCGCATGACCATCCCTTTGCCTATCGTTCGATCTCAGCTGACCCACAGGTAACCCCGAACGGGTCACGCACCCCACGTCTGGCCGCCCGTCGTGTCCGCCGGCTTCTCCCCCCTTCCTGGCTTCACCCCCCTCGCCGCTTCATCGCCGAAGCGATTCGACTGCCGCTCCGCGCTGCCCCGGAGCGCGGCCACGAAAGGCAAGCCCTTGCGCACCTCGCCCTCCCTGAGGCGGAAGCTGATATCCGCCGCAGCCGTCTCCGCGGCCCTGCTCTCCGTCGGCACGGCCTCCGTCGCCGTCGCCCAGGACGCCCCCGTTCAGGGGAGCGCCGTCCCGGCCGCGTCGACCGAGGCCGCCCCCGGCACCCCGGCCGAGCGCCTCATCGTCGGCTACAAGTCCGGTGCCGCCGAAGCCACGTCGAACAAGGCCGCCGAGGCCGACGCCGCCGCCAAGGACGCCGACTTCCAGCGCCGCCTCGGCACCGGTGCCGCCCTCGTGGACCTGGGAGCCGACCCCAGCACGGCCGAAGTCGCCGACGCCGTCGCCGAGTTCAAGGCGGACCCGCAGGTCGCCTACGTCGTACCGGACCGCCTCAACAAGCCGCAGGCAGACCCCAACGACACCGAGTACGCCAAGCAGTGGGACCTGTTCGAGTCCACCGCCGGCATGAACGTGCCGGGTGCCTGGACCACGTCCACCGGCACCGGCGTGACCGTCGCCGTCATCGACACCGGCTACGTCGCCCACTCCGACCTCGCCGCGAACATCGTCGGCGGCTACGACTTCATCTCCGACACCGCGGTCTCCGTCGACGGCGACGGCCGCGACAGCAACCCCGCCGACCCGGGCGACTACTACGCGGCCAACGAGTGCGGCTCCGGCATCCCGGCCTCCAGCTCCTCCTGGCACGGCACGCACGTCGCCGGCACCATCGCCGCGGTCACCAACAACAGCAAGGGCGTCGCGGGCATCGCCTACGGCGCGAAGATCTCCCCGGTGCGCGTGCTCGGCAAGTGCGGCGGCTACGACTCCGACATCATCGACGCCATCACCTGGGCGTCCGGCGGCACCGTCTCCGGCGTGCCGGCCAACACCAATGTCGCCAAGGTCATCAACATGAGCCTCGGCGGCGACGGCGCCTGCACCTCGGCGACCCAGACCGCCATCAACAACGCCGTCAGCCGCGGCACGACCATCGCCGTGGCGGCCGGCAACGACAACGAGAACGTCTCCGGCCACTCGCCGGGCAACTGCAACAACATCATCTCGGTCGCCGCCACCAACCGTGCCGGCGCCAAGGCCTCGTACTCCAACTACGGCACCCTCGTGGACATCTCGGCGCCCGGCGGCCAGACCAGCACCGGCACCGCCAACGGGATCCTGTCCACGCTCAACTCCGGTGCCTCGACGGCCTCTTCGGAGTCGTACGCCTACTACCAGGGCACCAGCATGGCCACCCCGCACATCGCGGGCCTGGTCGCGCTTGTGAAGTCGGCGGCCCCTTCGCTGACCCCGGCGCAGATCGAGACCGCCATCAAGAACAACGCCCGACCGCTGCCCGGCGCCTGCTCCGGCGGCTGCGGCGCGGGCCTGGCCGACGCGGCGAAGACGGTTGCGGCCGTGAGCGGCGGCGGCACGACGACGGGGACGACCTACTCCAGCACCACCGCGGTCGTCGTCCCGGACAACGGCTCGGCGATCGAGTCCTCCATCGCCGTCACCGGCCGCACCGGCAACGCCCCCTCGACCCTCCAGGTCGGCGTCGACATCACCCACACCTACCGCGGTGACCTGGTGATCGGCCTCGTCGCCCCGGACGGCACGGTGTACAGCCTCAAGGCGGCCAGCTCCTCCGACTCGGCGGACAACGTCAACACCACCTACACCGTGAACGCGTCCTCGGAGACGGCGAACGGCACCTGGAAGCTCCGCGTCCAGGACACGGCCGCGCAGGACACGGGCACGCTCAACAGCTGGAAGCTGACCTTCTGAGCGAACTCTCTCGAACGAGTGGGCCGGCCGGTGCGGATGGTGCACCGGCCGGCCCGTCGTGCGTGGGGCGGGGCGTGTGTTCTCCCGGGCCGGGCCGCATCACACCTCGGCGCCCACCAGTGCTCCGCTCTCCACGGACGCGAGCACCCGGGCCCCGCGGTCGGGCCGGCTGTCGAGGCCGATCAGCAGCCCCGGCACCGCGATGCTCGGCAGCACATGGGCCCACATGACGGAGATCCGGTGCCCGAGATCCTCCCGCCCGTTGAGCGCCCGTGACATCAACTGCACCCCGGCGAACGCCCCGACCAGCAGATCCGCCGTGTCCCGCGGCTCCACCGTCGGTAGCAACTCGCCCTGTTCGCCGGCCGCCCGCAGCGTCGCCGACAGATGCTCGCTCCACTGCCGGAACGGCCCCGTGTGGTCGACGCCGGGCGGTGCGCACTGATCCACGGTCAGCCGCACGCTCCCCTTCAGCAGCGAGTTGGTCTGCAACCGGTGCCCGAAGACGAACGTCATGTCGACGATCTCCTGGAGCTTGCACGGATGCGGCGGTACGGCGCCCAGCGACAACTGCTCGTCGAGCACGGCCTGCGCCAGGGACTCCTTGGAGGGGAAGTGGAAGTACAGGGCGCCTTTGGTGACGTCGGCCCGCGCCAGCACCATCGCGATCGTGCTGGCGGCGTACCCGTGTTCGTCGAAGACGGCCCCCGCTGCCTCCACGATCGTCCTGCGTGTCCTGATGGCGCGCTCCTGTCTCGCCATAAGAACCCCTCCCATACGCCGAGTCGGGTTTCTTCCGGTCTCGATCGGATCACATTGAAAACAGACCGGAATCCCTCGTACTCTATCGCTCACCGGCACGGGCACCTCGCCGTCCATCACGGCTTCGGAGCAACGAGGGGGAGCATGTCAGAGTCGCGGCAGTTCACGGAGTCCCGGCCCGGAGCACTGACGGCGACCGTCCCCCGAGAACTCGTGCACCGCGTGGCCGTCGCGGAGACCCTCCTCACCGGCTGGACCAGGACGGGCCCCGACCGGTTCACGCTGACCGCCCAGTGGCCGCGCGCCCACCAGTTACACGTGTCCCCGGACCGTTCGGCCTATGAACCGCTCCTCATTGCAGAAACGGTCCGCCAGTGCGGAGCGCTCCTCGCCCACGCCGCCTACGAGGTCCCGATCGGTCATCAGTTCGTCCTCCAGGAACTGCGTGTCGACACCCGCCCCGAGCACCTGGCCGTCGGCGCCGCCCCCGCCGAACCCGTCATCGACATCACCGTCGACGAGATCCGCCGCCGCGGCGGCCGCCCGACCGCACTGCGCTACGACGCCGTCGTACGCCTGGGCGGCGAACGCGTCGCGACCGGCCGTATCGCCGTGAGCTGGACGAACCAGTCCGTCTACCGTCGGCTGCGCCGGGGCCGCACCGCCGACGTCGGTGCCCTGCGGCTGCCACAGCCACCGCCCCCGCCGCTGCCGGCCGGCACGGTGGGACGCGCCCTGCGCGCCGACGTGCTCCTGTCACCCACCGCCCGCTCCGACCGCTGGCGCCTGAGAGTCGATACCGCACACCCCGTTTTCTTCGACCATCCGCTGGACCACATCCCCGGCATGCTCCTCCTGGAGGCCGCCCGCCAGGCGGCACGGGCACACGGCGGCGGGGACCGGTGGGTGCCGACGTCCTTCCACGCCGCGTTTCACCAGTACGCCGAGCTCGACAAACCAGTGTGGATGGAAGTGAGCACAGGCGCCGGCAGCGACGTACAAGTCGTCGCGCTGCAAGGCGAATCGGTGGCCTTCGAGTGCCGAGTGGGCGCCGCAGAGGGGTGAGATATCGTGTACAGGGAGTGAGAAACAAACGGCATGTCCCGTTCTTTTGCGTCACAGGAGTGTGCTAGTCGATGCCGAGGCAGTTACGCGCTGAACAGACCCGAGCGACGATCCTCAACGCCGCCGCCGATCTGTTCGACCGTCGCGGCTATGAGTCGACGAGTCTCAGTGACATCGTCGAGCACGCCCAAGTCACCAAGGGCGCGCTGTACTTCCACTTCGCGGCCAAGGACGATCTCGCCCACGCCATCCTGGAGATCCAGTCGCGGACGTCCCAGCAGGTGACGGGGGACGTCGACGCCCGCGGATACACCTCGCTGGAGGCACTGGTCCGGATCACCTTCGGGATAGCGCGACTGTCCGTCGAGGGCCCCGTCCTGCGCGCCGGCCTCCGGCTCGCCACCGGGGGAGTCGCGGTGCGGCCGCCGCTCAGGCATCCGTTCGCGGAGTGGATGGAACTGGCCACGGGGAAGCTGCTCGGGGCGGTCAAGGAGTCCGATCTCCATCCCGACACCGACGTGGACGCGGTGGCCCACTCACTGGTGTGCTTCTTCGTCGGCACCCGGGTCGTGGGCCCCCATGTGGAGCCGGTGGGACGGCAGCCGCGACGGCTCGCGGAGATGTGGCACGTGATGATCAGGGGGCTGGTGCCCGTGCACCGGCGGGCGCGGTATCTGGCTCTGGTGAGTCAGTTGGAGCAGGAGTCCCGGGGCGGCTGAGCGCCGTTCCGGTGCGGGGCGGCGGGCTGCCCCGGGCCGTCCGCGGCCGGCCGCGCGGTTCCCGGCGCTCCCGGGTGACTACAGTCGCCGCATGTCTTTCAGCGCGGACGTCATCCTCGGCAACGAACCCGGGGCCTTTCCGTACAGCGTGCTTGCCGAGCGGCACCCCGCGATCATCGGGCAGGTCCGGGAGGCGTTCCCCTACGGGCCCGAGCAGCACCGCGGCCTCGACGCACTGCTCGACAGCTGCACCAAGGGCGTGATCGAACCCCTTCCGGGCGGCGCGTGGGCCGAGTGGGGCATCGACGCCCACATCGGCCGCTCCTGGTTCGACGTGCCGTGGCTGTGGTCCGAGAGCTACTTCTACCGTCGGCTCCTCGACGCCGTCGGGTACTTCGGAGACGGCCCCTGGCGCGGGATCGACCCGTTCCGGCCCGCCAAGCTCGCCGAGCTCGAATCCCCCGAGACGGACCGGGAGCTGGAGGCGCTGGACACGCTTGCCTCCCGGCCCGCCGAGGAGCGGGAAACGGCCCTGCTGCACGGGTCGTTGTGGGGCAACCGGGCCGACCTCGGGTTCCGGCTCTCCGACGGGGCGGCCGAGGAACGGGCCGCCGTGCCGGATCTGGTCGCCGACGACAGCGACCGGCTGCGGTCACTGCTCGACGGCGCCGGCACGCTCTGCCTGATCGCCGACAACGCCGGCCGGGAGCTGATCCCCGACCTGCTGCTCCTTGCCCACCTCCTCCGCCACGGCCGTGTCGAGCGGGCCGTCCTGCACGTGAAGCCCCACCCCTACTACGTCTCCGACGCGACCACCGCCGACGTGGTCGACGCCCTGCGCCGGCTCGTGCGGGCGCCGGGCGAGGCCTCGGCGTACGGGCGCCTGCTGTGGGACGCCATGGCCGACGGGCGGCTCGCCGTCCGAGCGCACGACTTCTCCTGCGCTCCGCTGCCCTACACGGACATGCCCGACGACCTTCGTACGGAGATCGGCGGGGCCGCATTGACCGTGCTGAAGGGAGACCTCAACTACCGCCGTCTCGTGGGGGACCGGCGCTGGCCGCCGACCACCTCCTTCGCCGACGTGACCGCGTACTTCCCGGGACCGGTCGCCGCCCTGCGCACGCTGAAGTCCGATGTGATCACCGGCCTCGACAGCGGTACGGAGGCCGCCCTCGTCGCCGCGGAGGGTCAGCGCTGGCGGACGAGCGGCACTCGTGCGCTCATCCAGGTACGGCCCTGACGGCTATGTTGCCGACTGCGTGATCACCGGGCGCGACGGCCGTACGGAGGCCGCCCTCGTCGCCGCGGAGGGTCGGCTCCGGCGGACGAGCGGGAGCCGTGCGCTCATCCAGGAACGGCCCTGACAGCTATGCTGCCGACGTGTACCGGTGGGCTGCCATACGTCCCACCGACGGGCAGCGAAAGAGGACGTCATTGACCCCGCGGTACCTGAGGAATCCTGGGGAGCCCGTCTACGACGTGGACGCTCGGCGCTATGTCGACGTCACGGACGCCCGTGACGAGACCGACCTGCACGACGTGTTCACGGACATCTACCGCACCAACCGCTGGGGCTCCGACGAGACCCGCTCGGGACCGGGCTCCGAGCTCCAGCGCATGAAGCGGGTCATCAGCCAACTCGGCGCCCTCATCGAGGACCTGGGCATCCGGTCGGTGCTGGACGCGCCCTGCGGCGACTTCAACTGGATGCGGTACGTCGAACTGCACGGCGCCTCCTACCTCGGCGGCGACGTGGTCGCGGAACTCGTCGAGGCCAACCGCGCCCACCACCCCGGCCCGGGGCGGGAGTTCCAGCTGCTCGACTTCACCGCCCAGCCCGTGCCGCGCGTCGACCTCATCGTGTGCCGCGACGCCCTCGTGCACTTCTCCTACCAGCACGTGGTGGAGGCGCTGACCCGCTTCCGGGAGAGCGGCTCGCGCTATCTGCTCACCACCAGCTTCTCCCGGACCGCCGCCAACACGGACATCGTCACCGGCTGGTGGCGGCCCATCAACCTCCGGCTCGCTCCCTTCGGCCTGCCCGCACCGCTCCAGGTCATCGGCGACGACGAGTCCGACGACTTCTACGACGACAAGGCGCTCGCGCTGTGGGACCTCGGGCAGATCCCGGCCCGCTTCCCGGGCTACGAGCCCGCCGCCGCGGAGTCGGGATCGCTGGGCACCTGATCGTCGGACCGCAGACGGGCCAACGCCTCCTGGGCGGCCAGTGTCCTTGGATGGCGTAGACCGAGAACCTCCTCGCAGGCCTCCAGCACCTCCATGAACTCCGCCTCGGCCGCGTCGAGTTCACCCTTCAGGCACAGCAGGTCGGCCAGGTTGTGCCGGACCGCCAGGGTCCCCGGGTGCCGTGGCCCCAGCGTCTCCACGCAGTCCGCGAGCACCGTCCGGTACTCCGCCTCCGCCTGCTCGACGTGCCCGCGCAGATGCAGGACGTGGGCGGCGCCGTGCCGTACGGACAGGGTGAGCAGGTGCTGTTCGCCCAGCACTTCCCGGCGCGCCGCGTACACCTCCCTGAACTCCTGTTCCGCCGCCGCCAGTCGGCCCTGGTCCTTGAGCAGGTCGGCGAGGTTGTGCCGGACCGCGAGGGTGCCGGGGTGGCGGGCACCGAGGGTGTCGACACAGTCCGCCAGGACCGTGCGGTACTCGGTCTCGGCCCGGCCGGTGCGGCCCCGCAGGTGCAGGACGTGGGCGGCGCCGTGCCGTACGGACAGGGTGAGCAGGTGCTGTTCGCCCAGCACTTCCCTGCGCGCCGCGTACACCTCCCTGAACTCCGTCTCGGCGGCCTCCAGTTGGCCCCGCTCCATGAGCAGGTCGGCCAGGTTGTGCCGGACCGCCAGGGTATGCGGGTGCATGTCGCCGAGCAGCCTGCGGCGGACCTCGAAGACCTCCCTGAACTCGTTCTCCGCGTCGCCGGGCCAGCCCCGGTCGCGCAGCACGGTGGCCAGGCCGTGCCGGGCGGCCACGGTCTCCGGATGGTCCTCGCCGTAGGCGTCGGCGCGCAGCCCGAGCACCGTACGGAACTCGTGCTCGGCCTCGGCCAGGAGGCCGCGGTCGCGCAGGACGTCCGCGAGGTCATGGCGCACGGCGAGCGTGTTCGGGTGGCGCTCGCCCAGCACGTCGGCGCACTCCCGGTGGGTTTCCCGCAGCTCCTGCTCCGCCTGCCGGAACATGCCGCGCTCGTGCAGCACCTGGGCCATCTCGTGACGGGTGACCAGGGTGTCGGGGTGGCTCGCACCGAGTGTCTCGCGGTAGGCGTCCAGGACGAGACGGTAGTCCTCCTCGGCCTCCGCGAGCAGCCCTCGGTAGCGGGCCATCCAGGCCACGCCCTTGCGGGCCGCGAGGGTCTGGGGATCACGCTCGCCCAGCAGGACCCGGCGCGTGGCGTGGACCGCGCGGTACTCGGTCTCCGCCTCGATGGGGCGCCCCCGGTCGCAGAGCAGGTTCGCGAGCGCGTACCGGGCGTCCGCGGTCTCGCCGGCCTCGTCACCGAACAGCTCCCGGGTGTCCGCGAGGACGGTACGAAGGAGCGACTCCGCCGCCGGCAGCCGCCCGCGCAGCTGGAGCAGATGGGCGGCGGCGGACCGTACTTCGAGCGCGTCCGGATCGCGCGGTCCGCAGGCCAGCACGACCGGCTCGCACGCCTCCAGCACCTCCTCCGCCCGGTCCAGCCAGCCCCGCCGGAACAGGTGCCGGGCCCCGGCGGCCGCTGCCCTGAGCGCCTTCGAGACGAGGGCGTCGTCCGCCTCGTACGGGTCGCCGATCAGGGCCAGCGGGGCGTCGCAGTGCGGCAGCAGCAGCCGCCAGCGGGGCCAGTCGCGCGGGTCGTCCTCGCTCAGTTCCGCGGTGGCGCAGACGACCAGGTCGGCGACGACGGCCGCGTACTCCCGCATGTGTTCGGCGAGGTCCCGCTGGAGCCGGCCGGCGTCCCGGACGAGCGGGTGCATCAGCAGGGTGCGCGTGTGGTCGTCGCCGCCGCGCGGGGTGTGCAGCTCGATCAGTCCGAAGTCGGCGAGCGAGGTGAGTGCCGTGAACAGCTCCTGGGGCGTGACGCCGGGCAGCAGCGACGAGTCCGCCAGCCGGTCGGGACGCATCAGACCGACCAGCGGGACGGGCGCCTCGCCCAGACAGCACAGCAACCGCATCAGCGGCCGGGCCTGGGTGATGCCCCGCCGCTCCAGGAGGTCCAGCGAGAGCTCCCAGGTACCGGTCACCGGGACGGAGTAGTCGCTGCCCGGCCGTCCGGGCGGGTGCTCGTCGAGGAGTTCGGTGAAGCGCACGTCGAGGGCCGCGCGATAGTCGGCGTACGTCCGCACGGTCGTCGTGCCCGGCCAGGCGGGGAAGGCGGAGGCCGCCGCGAGATGCGAGCCCGCGATCCGCAGGGCCAGCGGCAGTCCGCCGAGCCGCCGGGCCAGGTCCTGCGCGTCCTCACGCGAACCGGCCCGCTCCCCGGCGAGATCCCACAGCACCTCGGCCGCGTCGGTCTCCTCCAGCGCGTCCACGGCATGCAGGGTGGCCCACGGCCCCCACGTCGTCGGGCTGCTGTCCCTGCTGGTGATCAGCACCAGACCGGGCAGCTCCGCGGCCGGCCGGATCCAGCCGGTTCCCTCCGACAACCTGCCGTAGGGGGCGAGGTGTTCGGGCTCATCGGCGTTGTCCACGACCAGCAGCCACGGGTGCGCGGTGTCGCACAGCCGCCGCCACAGCAGATCCGTCGCGCTCGAACGCCCGGACCAGGCACGGTCGATGAGGTCGGCGGGCGTGCCCAGCGCGGCCACCACCTCACGCATTCCGGCGCTCAGCCCGGCCGGGTTCTTCGCGGTCACCCACCACACGTCGACGTTGAGCGCGGCGGCGTACGCGGCGATCTCCAGGGCGACGGTCGTCTTGCCACCCCCGCCCATGCCGTGCAGCACCCGCACACCGGAAGTCGGCTTGCCCACCAGCTGTTTGAGCGTGTCCAGCAGTGACTCACGGCCCCGTACCCGCCGGTCCAGGCGCCCCAGCGGAGGGGCGACGGTCAGCGCACCGGGGGCGCGGGTCTCCAGGGCGGCCGGTTGCTGCTGGATCTGGATGAAGAGCGGGCGGGCCACACCGGAGAACTCCTGCACGAACTCGGCCAGCAGGTCGGACAACGCGGGGTCACGGGCCAGCAGTCCGCGCAGCGTCGCGTCCCACTCGTCCCGCTGCTCCCGCAGGATGACCTGCTGCCGGGCGGCCGGAGCCGCGTTCAGCGCCGCCCGCGCCTCGTCCAGCCGCGCCACGTCCTCCCGCCGCAGGATCCGCGAGATCCGGTGCCGGGCCACCTGCCAGGCGTCCGTGGTCATCAGCCCGACCATCGTGCCCGCGGCGGCGGCAGCGGTCTGGGTGAACAATTCTCCCCCGAACATCGAGGACCCCCCTGTCGGCACACACCTCGACGGTTACGTCCGAACCCCTCTCCCGTCCTCAGGTTCTCATGTCACGCGGATGGAAGGGGACTTGATCCCGAGGGAAGGGGCGGCCCGGGACGAAAGGCAGCCGTCGTGGTGTTGCCCCCCATGCACCACCCCCTGTCACCTCGACGCCGAGGGAGGCGCACCGTATGCGTCTGGGAGTCGCACCGCACCGGCTGTGGCCCACTCACGAGGACGAGATCGACGACGTCCTCGAAACCGCCCGCACCGCCGAGGAGTTGGGCTTCGACCATGTCATCGCGAGCGGCCATCTGCTGGCCGGGGCGGCGGGTGTGACCCCGGACCCGCTGGTCCTGCTGTCCGCCGTGGCCGGAGCGACGACCCGGATCGGGCTGGTGACCAGCGTCCTGGTCCTGCCCCTGTACAACCCGGTCGTCGTCGCCCATCAGACCGCCACGCTCGACCGGCTCTCCGGCGGCCGGTTCACCCTCGGAGTGGGCACCGGCTGGGACACGGCGGAGTTCGCTGCCGCAGGAGTGCCGTTCGCCGGGCGGGGCCGCCGTGCCGACGAACAGCTGGACGCCGTACGGCGGTTGTGGCGTGGCCGGCCGACGCGGGACGACGCCGGGGTGCGACTGGGGGTGCGGCCCCGCACGCCCGGGGGACCGCCCGTGTGGGTCGGCGGCCACAGCGACGCGGCCCTGCGCCGGGCGCTGCGGTACGGCGACGCATGGCACGGCTCCGGTCTCGACGCGGCCGGACTCGCCGAGGTGCGGGGCCGGTTGGCCGGGCTCGGAGCGGAGACACGGCGGGATCCGGCCGGCCCGCTGGAGCTGACGGCGGGCCAGATACTCGTACCCCCGGGTTTCGAGGCCGCCCTGGAACTGCCCGGACGACGCCTGCTGGGCGGAGCCGAACCGACCGCCGAGCGGGTGCGGGAGGAGCTCCAGGAGCTGGCCGACGGCGGACTCTCCGCCTGCTCGCTATGGCTGCCGGTCGCCGCCGAGGCGTTGTCCGACGCGCTGGCCTGGGTCTCGGAGGAGGTTCTTCCGCATCTCTCGGGGGAGTGACGATTCGGCCGCGTCCGGAGCGCTCCGGACGTCTGAACGCCCCGCTGTACCGGCCTTACCGGCCTTACCGGCCGGGGCGGCGACCCGGGGCCGTCGCCGTCGTGCCGCCGCCCACGAGTCGGTACGACGGAGGTGGATCGGCGGAGGCGGCGGCGGTCGGAGGGTGCCGTTCGTCTTCGGTACGAGTGCCGGGACCGCCCTGCCGGGAGCCCGCGCCGCCTCCCACGTCACAAATCCCCTTCGCCGTGCCCGGATTCACCCCTGATTCACGCGATGGTGTGATCATGTCCCGGTCCGCGGATGGCCCTCGGGAGCCCTGGGTAGGGCCCGGCTCATGACGCAGCAGCCCTTCGAACTCCCGCACTTCTACATGCCGTACCCCGCGCGGCTGAACCCGCACGTCGACGAGGCACGCGCCCACTCGAGCGTGTGGGCGCGCGAGATGGGCATGCTGGAGGGGTCCGGGATCTGGGAGCAGTCCGACCTCGACGCACACGACTACGGCCTGCTCTGCGCCTACACACACCCCGACTGCGACGGCCCCGCCCTCTCGCTCATCACGGACTGGTACGTGTGGGTGTTCTTCTTCGACGACCACTTCCTGGAGATCTTCAAGCGCACCCAGGACCGCGCGGGTGGCAAGGCCTACCTCGACCGTCTGCCCCTCTTCATGCCGATGGACCTGTCGACGCCGATGCCCGAGCCGGAGAACCCGGTCGAGGCGGGCCTGGCCGACCTGTGGACGCGTACCGTGCCGTCGATGTCCGCGGACTGGCGCCGCCGCTTCGCGGTCGCCACCGAGCATCTGCTCAACGAGTCCCTGTGGGAGCTCTCCAACATCAACGAGGGCCGGATCGCCAACCCCGTCGAGTACATCGAGATGCGCCGCAAGGTCGGCGGCGCTCCCTGGTCCGCCGGGCTCGTGGAGTACGCGACCGCCGAGGTCCCCGCCTCCGTGGCCGGATCGCGTCCGCTGAGGGTCCTGATGGAGACGTTCTCCGACGCCGTGCACCTGCGCAACGACCTGTTCTCCTACCAGCGCGAGGTCGAGGACGAGGGTGAGCTCAGCAACGGCGTCCTCGTCCTGGAGACCTTCTTCGGCTGCACCACCCAGGAAGCCGCCGACACCGTCAACGACGTCCTCACCTCCCGTCTCCACCAGTTCGAGCACACCGCGCTGACCGAGGTCCCCGCGGTCGCCCTGGAGGCAGGTCTCACTCCGGGCGAGGGGGCCGCCGTCGCCCGGTACACGCAAGGACTCCAGGACTGGCAGTCCGGCGGCCACGAGTGGCACATGCGCTCCAGCCGCTACATGAACGCCCGCGCGCAGACGGCCAAGCCGTGGCACGGACCGACCGGCGCGGGCACCTCCGCCGCCGACGTCGGTGCCCTGCTCGCCGCAGCCGGCGCCGAGCGGCTGCGCGCCCACACGCATGTGCCGTTCCAGAAGGTCGGCCCGTCCCTGCTGCCCGACTTCTACATGCCGTTCGCGGTGGAACACAGCCCGCACCTGCCCGGCGCCCGGCCCCGCCTCGTCGAGTGGGCGCACCGCATGGGCATGCTCCAGGAAGGCGTCTGGGACGAGGACCGGCTCGCCGCGGCCGACCTCCCCCTGTGCTCCGCGGGCATCGACCCGGACGCGAGCGCCGAGGCCCTCGACCTCAGCTCGGACTGGCTCGCCTGGGGAACCTACGGCGACGACTACTACCCCCTCGTCTACGGCGGCCGCCGCGACCTCGCCGCCGCCCGCCTGACCACACAGCGCCTGTCGGACTGCATGCCCCTGGACGGCGAGCAGGTCATCGTCCCTGTGAACGCCATGGAGCGCGGCCTGGTCGACCTGTGGGCACGCACCACGGCGGAGATGCCCCTCGATGACCGGCGCACCCTCAAGGACGCCGTGAACGTGATGACCGAGAGCTGGGTGTGGGAACTGCTCAACCAGATCCAGCACCGCATCCCGGACCCCGTCGACTACCTGGAGATGCGCCGCGCCACCTTCGGCTCCGACCTCACCATGAGCATGTGCCGGATGGGCCACGGCCCCTCCGTCCCTCCGGAGGTCTACCGCAGCGGTCCGGTGCGTTCCCTGGAGAACGCCGCCGTCGACTACGCGTGCCTGCTCAACGACGTCTTCTCGTACCAGAAGGAGATCGAGTACGAGGGCGAGATCCACAACGCGATCCTCGTCGTACAGAACTTCTTCGGCATCGACTACCCGACCGGGCTCCGTGTCGTCCACGACCTGATGACGCAGCGCATGCAGCAGTTCGAGCACGTCGCCGCACACGAACTGCCAGTCGTCTACGACGACTTCGGGCTCTCGGACGAGGCACGCGAGGTCATGCGGGGCTACGTCCAGGACCTCCAGCACTGGATGGCGGGCATCCTGCACTGGCATCGCACGGTCGACCGCTACAAGGCGGAATACCTGTCCGGCCGAACCCACGGCTTCCTCCCGGACCGCCCACCGGCACTCCCCGTGGCGGGCTGACGGGGCTCCTCCCGCCAGGGCTGCCCCTCTGGGCCT
The DNA here is from genome assembly GCF_055570355.1 of Streptomyces sp. NPDC031225. Lineage (NCBI taxonomy): Bacteria > Bacillati > Actinomycetota > Actinomycetes > Kitasatosporales > Streptomycetaceae > Streptomyces > Streptomyces sp. NPDC031225. The sequence goes on from NZ_JBVIHJ010000014.1 coordinate 161,662, forward strand.
GCCCTGGCGGGCCGGGGCAGCGACTTTCCTGCCGGGACGGTTCACCCGGGCCTCTCTCGGAGGCCCGGGCTTCTCGCGTCGGGCGGGGCCCCACCCGTCCCGCGCCCCGCCTCGGGCGATGTGCTGCGCGAGACGGAGATCGCCGGAGCTTCCTCAACCTCGCGCCCCACGGGATCCGTACGTGGTGACGGGCTTCGACGCGACGGTGGGCGGCACCCGCACCCCGCTCACCGTCGACCCGTCCAGGACGATTCCGCCGGCGCCCAACGAGCGGGGACACAAGGACGTCTACCGGGTCCCGGGGAGTCAGATGCTCCGCATCATGGGCAAGTTCGACGGGGCGTACGGCGGTCACGGCGAGGGGCACACGGGCTGACGCACCCTGCGCCGGGCGGGCTCCACCGCGGCTCGTGCCGGTGCCCGGACGGCCGGGGGCGGGGGCCGTAGGCGCACCGCGTCGGCGTTCGTTCCCGGCGCTGCCCGTTCCTGACCCGCCGTCAGTCTCACTCGTTCGTGGCTCGTCGGGCGCCGGTGCACCGGGTAGGCACCAGCCGGTGGTGATCCAGCCGGAGGCGATCCATGGAACAGACTGCGTTGCGTCCCAAGCCCATGCCCGGTCAGGAGCCGGGCGGTGCCCGGACGTCCGGGCCCGCCCGGCGCCCGCACGCCGCGCGTCGGCGGGGGCGTCGGCTCACGACCCTGCTGTGCGGCCTGTTCGTCGCAGCCGTCCTGCTGTTGACGGGGGTCGGCCTCGGAACGGTGGGTGCCACGGTGATCGGTATGAGCAAACTGGCCGAACTCCGGCAGCGGGCCGGAGTGCAGCCCGGCAGCCCCGCCACGACCGGGTACCCCAGCCCCTCTCCGTCCCCTACGAAGCCGACGGCCGGCCCCGCGCCCGCCACCGCGACCCTGGGCCTGGAGGCCGTCGACGCCGAGAAGGCCGGGGCCCTGGTGGTCGGCGTCCACATCCCGGGCCCGGCATACACGGCGGGCCTGGTCCGGGGCGACGTACTCCTCGCCCTCGGCCGGACCCGGATCGACACGGCGGACGACCTCGCGCGAGCCGTCGCGGGCGCCCGCCCCGGACGCGAGCTCGTCCTGACGGTCCGGCACCGCAGCGGCGGGTACCAACAACTGACGGCGGTACCGGGTGTGGTCACGTGAAAGTCCTCACTTCGGGGTCGATGCCCAGCAGGGCCACTTTCGTCGACCCGGTCTCATCAGGACGCCTCATGAGCCACGGCATCGGGGCCACCTGCAGGACCGGTCACCGTGGCCGGCCTGGTCCAGGCCGTTGAGCGCCCCGGCCTCGCCCTCCCGGCCGCCGTTCTGGGCGTAGAGGGCGTGCGCCTGCCGGTGGCACTCGGCGGCCTCCGTGTGCCGGGCGCGCAGTCGCGCAGTGACGTCCGATGCCCTGGCCGTGCGGTGCCCCCCGCCTCGCGGATCACGTGAGGGCCTGCTCCAGGTGGTGGGCGGCCGAGTCGAGCCGGTCGAGCAGCGAATCGACGGGGCCGAGGTCCGAAGGACGGGAGCGACGCCCCCGAGCCGTTCCACCGGACCAGGACCGCCGAACAGGTCTTCGATCCCTCGCCGCTTCCGCCGACGGATCTGCGTCGCCGGACGCCCGCGTACGGCCCGCGCCGCGTCCGGTCCGTCCGAAAGTCGTGTCGATCGGCTCGCGCGCCCCACGCCGTCCGGGCAGGATGCTGCCCACAGACCTTGACCCGTCCCGGGAGGCCCGCATGACCGGCACCGCAGCGCCCTTCGCCGCCGACGACTACAGGGCCCGCATGGAGCGCGCGGTCCGGTCGGCGGACGAGGCCGGGCTCGCCGGTCTCCTGGTGGCCCCGGGGCCCGACCTGGTGTGGCTCACCGGATACGCGCCCCCCGCGGTCACCGAGCGGCTCACCCTGCTGGTCCTCGCCCCCGGACAGGACCCCGTCCTCGTCGTCCCCACCCTGGAGGCCCCGGACGCCGCCAACGCCGCCGGCGCGAGCGCCCTGACCCTGCGGGACTGGACCGACGGCAAGGACCCCTACGCCGTCACCGCCGGCCTCCTGGACACCGGCGGCCGGTTCGGCATCAGCGACAACGCCTGGGCCATGCACCTGCTGGCCCTGCAGAAGGCCCTGCCCGGCACCTCGTACGTTTCCCTCACCGACGCCCTGCCGATGCTCCGCGCCATCAAGGACGCGGCCGAGCTGGAGCTGCTGGCCGCCGCGGGCGCTGCCGCGGACGCGACGTTCGAGGAGATCCGGAACGTTCCCTTCGGTGGCCGCAGGGAGTCGGAGGTGGCCGCCGACCTGGCGGAGCTGCTGCGCCGCTTCGGCCACTCACAGGTCGACTTCACCATCGTCGCCTCGGGGCCCAACGGCGCCAACCCGCACCACGAAGTGGGCGACCGGGTCATCGAACGCGGCGACATGGTCGTCCTCGACTTCGGCGGCCTCAAGGACGGCTACGGTTCCGACACCTCCCGCACGGTCCACGTCGGCGAGCCCACCGACGAGGAGCGCCGGGTGCACGACCTCGTGCGCGCGGCACAGGAGGCGGGCTTCCGCGCGGTACGGCCCGGAGTGCCCTGCCAGGAGGTCGACCGGGCCGTCCGCGCGGTCATCGCCGACGCCGGGTACGGCGAGTACTTCATCCACCGCACCGGGCACGGCATCGGCGTCACCACGCACGAACCGCCGTACATGATCGAGGGCGAGGAGCAGCCCCTGGTCCCGGGCATGTGCTTCTCCGTGGAGCCCGGTGTTTATCTGCCGGGCCGTTTCGGGGTACGCATCGAGGACATCGTCACGGTCACCGAGGACGGCGGCCGCAGGCTCAACGACACGACCCGCGAGATGGTCATAGTGGACTGACCGAGCCCAGGAGCCCTCCACCCCTCGAACGAGTACGGCGCGACCATGACCCAGGCACCGACACCCACCGCGGACACGGTCCGCCGACTGGTCCGTTCCCTGCTCAAGGACAGCACGCTCGGCGCGGCTGACGCGGGCGGACCCGAGATCCGGCCCGTCGCCGCGGGGGGCGAGCACTCCACCTGGTGGGTCGGTACCCGCCATGTGCTGCGTCTCGCCCCCGACCGGGCGGCCTCCGTCCGCCGGCGCCGCGAGCTGCGTCTGCGCGACCTGGTCCGCGCGCACCTGCCGGTCGCCGTGCCCACGAGCGTCGCGCACGGCGAGTGGGTACCGGGGCTGGCCTACACCCTGGACACCAAGGTGCCCGGCGGCTCGGCGGAGGAGCACGACGTGTCCGCCGTCGGCGAGGCCGACCTGGCCGGACTGCTCACGGGCCTGCGCGAGGTGCCGGTACGGGGGGCCGAGGCACTCGGCGTCCCGCGCGTCGCCCCGCGCTCCCTGGAGGCCCTGCGCCGTGAGGCCGCACGGGCCGTCGAACGCCTCCGCGCGGCCGACGAGTTCGACCCGGCCCGGCTCCAGCAGCTCACCTCCGCGGCCGCGGTCCAGCTCGCCGCGCAACCTGGCAGCGCGGTCCTCGTGCACCACGCCCTGACCGGCGAGCACCTCGTGGTCAGCGCCGACGGCCGGGTGCGGGGCGTCCTCGACTGGACCGCCGCGGTCGTCGGGGACCCCGCCGAGGACATCGCGGGCCTCGCCCTCGCCGTCGGCTCGCCCGCCGCCGTCCGCGCCGCCACCCTCGCCGGTTACGGTGCCCGCCCCTGTCTGCGCGGCCTCTGGCTCGCCCGCTGCGACACCGTGATCCACCTCGCCGCGGGCCTGAAGGGGCGCGGGGACGCTTCGCCGGGCCTGCTGAGGACCCGCCTCGGCCGCGCCTGGGAGGCGATCCTGCTGGAACGGGTCACGGAACTGCGGGACGAGCCGGACGACACGGAGGTGTAGGCGGCTCCACCTGCTCTTTTCCACCCTCCTTCCACCCCTGGGTTGAGGTGCCCGACCGTGCCCCGGCCGGATAGTCGAAGCATGACGATCTCCGACTGGCTCATCGACGTGGCACTGCTCCTCGTGGTCTTCCGGCAACTGCGTGAGGAGAGACTGACGCTGCGTACGGTCCTGCTGCCGCTCGCGCTGGTCACCTGGGCCGGGACCACCTACCTGCACCACATCCCCACCGCGGGCCATGACCCGCTGCTGATCGGCCTGTTCGCCGGGATCGGCGTCGCCTTCGGGCTGGCAGGCGGCCTGGTCACCCGGGTGCGGTTCGCCGACGGGCACGTACGGGTCAGGGCGAGCCTCGGCGCGGCGGCTCTGTGGGTGGTCAGCATGGGCTTCCGCCTGGGTTTCGCGGTCTGGTCCTCCCATGCCTCCGGTGGGGCCTTCGTGGCCCGCTTCTCCGCCGCTCACGACATCACCAGTGAGCAGGCATGGGTGGCCGCCCTGGTCCTCATGGCCTTCGGCGAGGTCATCGTCCGCCTGGGCGTGATCGTCGTCCGCGGTCTCCGTATACGGGCCCGTCACCGGGCACCGGCCGCCGTGTCCGCCCTCGCGTGAGCGGGGGAGCCGAGGGGACTCGTCAGATCACGACTGGAGCAGCACCACGCACGACTCCCCGGGCACCTGCAGCACCCCGTCCGCGCCCGGTGCCTCCACGGGCTCCCAGGCCGCCAGGACGCGGGCCTCGCGGGGCCCCAGCGGGATGGCCGCCGTCGACTTCGCGAGGTTCACGGCGACCCGGACGTCCCCGCGGCGGAAGGCGAGCCAGCGCTGGGCCTCGTCGTGGGCGACCTTGGTGTCGGCGAGGTCGGGATCGGTCAGGTCCGGCTGTTCGTGCCGCAGTGCCAGGAGCCGGCGGTACCAGGCCAGGACGCGCGCGTGCGGCTCGCGTTCGAGCTCGGACCAGTCGAGGCAGGAGCGGTCACGGGTCGCCGGGTCCTGGGGGTCGGGCACATCCTCCTCGGCCCAGCCGTGCTCCGCGAACTCCCGTCGCCTGCCCCGCCGTACGGCATCCGCGAGCTCGGGATCGGTGTGGTCGGTGAAGAACTGCCAGGGGGTGCCCGCCGCCCACTCCTCGCCCATGAACAGCATCGGCGTGAAGGGCGCGGTCAGCGTGAGCGCCGCCGCACAGGCCACCAGGCCGGGGGAGAGGGACGCCGCCAGCCGGTCGCCCTGGGCGCGGTTGCCGACCTGGTCGTGGGTCTGGGAGTAGCCGAGCAGCCGGTGCGCCGCGACGCGCGTACGGTCCAGCGGGCGCCCGTGGCCCCGGCCGCGGAAGCTGGAGTAGGTGCCGTCGTGGAAGTAGCCGCCGGTGAGCGTCTTGGCCAGGGCGGCGAGGGGGGCGCGGCCGAAGTCGGCGTAGTAGCCCTGGGCCTCGCCGGTCAGCGCGGTGTGCAGGGAGTGATGGAAGTCGTCGTTCCACTGCGCGTGCAGCCCGAGACCGCCCTGCGCGCGGGGCGTGATCAGCCGTGGGTCGTTGAGGTCCGACTCCGCGACCAGGAACAGCGGGCGCCCCAGCTCGGACGCGAGGGCGTCGACGGCGGTCGACAGCTCCTCCAGGAAATGGCACGCGCGGGTGTCGGCCAGCGCGTGCACGGCGTCCAGACGCAGCCCGTCGATCCGGTAGTCCCGCAGCCAGGACAGGGCGCTGCCCAGCAGATAGGCGCGCACCTCGTCCGAGCCGGGCGCGTCCAGGTTGACCGCGGAACCCCAGGGCGTGTGGTGCGTGTCCGTGAAGTACGGACCGAAGGCGGGCAGGTAGTTGCCGGACGGCCCCAGATGGTTGTGCACCACGTCCAGGACCACCCCGAGGCCCAGCTCATGGGCCCGGTCGACGAAACGCTTGAGGGCCTCGGGGCCGCCGTAGGGCTCGTGGACGGCCCACAGGGAGACGCCCTCGTAGCCCCAGCCGTGCCGCCCGGGGAAGGGGCACAACGGCATCAACTCGACATGGGTGACGCCGAGTTCGACGAGGTGGTCGAGGCGGGCGGCGGCCGCGTCCAGGGTGCCCTCGGGGGTGTACGTGCCCACGTGCAGCTCGTACAGGACGGCGCCCGGCAGCGGACGGCCCGCCCATCGCGTACGCCATGCGTACCGTTCGTGCTCGACGACCGCGCTGAGGCCGTCCGGGCCGTCCGGCTGGCGGCGCGAGCGCGGGTCGGGCAGCACCGGGCCGTCGTCCAGCGCGAATCCGTAGCGCGTGCCGTCCCCGGCCGCCGCCTCCGCCCACCACCAGCCCGCGCGTTCCGGATCGCGCTCCAACGCGCGTGTGGCGCCCTCGCAATGGAGCGTCACACGGCCGGCCTGCGGTGCCCACACCTCGAACTGCACGGATGGTCCCCTTCGTCGGCTCCCCGTGTTGTAGCCCGTCCATCGTGCTTCAAACGAGATCCATCCGCCCTTGAATCCTCCCCGTTTGTGACAGGTGTCGCCGGGCACGCGCGTGTGGCGGCCGTTGTCCCGTTTTCTGGACACCCGGGGTTCACTGCCCGACAATCACCAACGTGACGTCGTCCTTCGAGTTCAACACGTACCCCGCGCGGCTGTCCGACGCGGAGCGCGACAAGGCGCTGAAGGTGCTCCGTGACGGCGCCGCCCTGGGCCGCCTGTCGCACGACACGTTCGTGCGGCGCATGGAACTGGCCCTCATCGCGCGCCGGTCCGACGAACTCGCGGCGCTCACCGCCGATCTGCCCCAGGAGAGCCGGGTCTCCCGCCTGGTGTTCGGCACCGTCGAGGCGGTCTCCGGCTTCACCGTACGGCTGCGCAGGGCGTGGCAGGCCGAGCGGCTGCCCAAACTGCTGCTGCCGCACCCCGGCAGCGGGCACGCCCTGCGCATCGGCCGCGACCCGGCGAACGGTCTGCGGCTGACCCATGAGACGGTCTCCCGCGTCCACGCCGAACTCAGCCGGCAGGGCGGCATGTGGGTGCTGCGGGATCTCGGCTCGACCAACGGCACCACGGTGAACGGGCGGCGGGTCACCGGTGCCGCAGTCGTCCGCGAGGGTGATCAGGTCGGGTTCGGGCGGATGGCCTTCCGGCTCTCCGTCAACTGAGCCCAACCTCACCTCTGGCCTGGGCTTTACGTGCCGTCGCGGTTCAAAACCCTTTCCCCCGCGCGGTGTTGACGTACCCCCCAAGTCGTGACTGACTGTGCGTACACCATGCACACCAGGTGAATCGACGGCACCACATTCGTGGAGGTGTGCCCTGCCGCCCCTCCTCCGCTACCCGACCGTCGACGAGCTGGGCGCACGGGCCGCGGCCCTCGTGGCCCGCCATCCCGCGGACGCCCGACTGCGCCGGGCGGGCACCTCCCGCGCGGGCAACCCCCTGTGGCTGCTCTCCATCGGCCACGGCAGCCGCCAGGCACTCGTCGTCGCCGGACCGCACGCCAACGAGCCCGTGGGCGGCGGCACCGTCCTCAGACTGGCCGAGCGGGCCCTGAGCGACCCCCGGCTCACCGTCGGGGCGGACGCCACCTGGAACCTCCTGCTCTGCCTCGACCCCGACGGCCTGCGCCGCAACGAGGGCTGGCTGCGCGGCCCCTACTCCCTCGACCGGTACTTCCGGAACTTCTTCCGGCCGGGCTTCGGCGAACAGCCGGAATGGCTGCCCGACGGCGCGGAGGCCGCCGCGCTCCCGGAGACCCGCACCCTCCTCGCCCTCCAGGACGAGCTGCGGCCCTTCCTCCAGTGCTCCCTGCACGGCGTCGACGTCGGCGGCGGCTTCGTCGAACTCACCCACGACCTGCCCGGCATCGCCCGCCGCGTCGCCCACACCGCGGCCCTGCTGCGCATCCCGCGCGAGCTCGGCCCGTACGACACCCTGTACTGGCCGTGCCTCGGCCCCGCCGTCTACCGGATCCCGCCGCCCCGCCGCGGCGACCTGCACGCCGCCATCACCGAGGCCGCCGTCGAGTCGACCTGGTACCACCCGCACCGGTACGGCACCGTGACCGCCGTCGTCGAGGCGCCCATGTGGGGCGTGGCCGCCGTCGAGGACAGCAGCACGCCCGCCGACGCGGCCGCAGTGCTGCGCACCGTCAGCCACACACTGCGCCGCGACGCGAGGCTCCTGGAGGACGTCCTGGCGCGGATCCGCCCGCACGTCTCGGGGGCCCCGGACGCGGCACGGCTGCTCGCCCCGGTCGAGGACTATTTACTGGTCTGCCCCGGACTCGCCGACGCCTGGGACCCCGACGTCGCCGACGGCGTCCGTCCGCTGCCGCCGCTCAGCACCGGCCACCTGTCCGCCCTGCGCATCGCGGGGCGCCGTCTCGCCCTGCGCACGGCCGGGCTGCTGCACCAGCTCGTGACCCGCGCGGGCGCCGGCCCGGCAGGAGCGCTCCCGGAACTGGACCGGCTCATCGACGCCTGGTGCGCCGACTACCGCGACGGCTGCGGGGCGCAGTGGATCCCGGTCCCGCGGCAGATCGAGTACCAGTCGCGGGTCGTGCTCGCCGCGTTCGAACTCGCCGCGCTGCACGCGCCCGCCCGCTCCCGTTCGGGTGAGTCCGGGTGGGGATCCGAGGCCGCCGTGCCGATGCATCGGGAATGACGTACACGATCACAGCCACAACGCGACGACGAGCCACCCGCGCGGGCCTCACGGCCACGGCCACCCTGCTGCTCGCCGCAGCGGCCCCGGCGACGGCCGGAACCGCCGCCGGGGGCGACTACCTCTACCTCATGGTCACCAAGGGCGACAGCCGCTCCAGCGACACCCGCGGCACCCTCCTGCTGTGCGACCCGCCCCAGGGCCACGGCCGCGCCGCCGAGGCCTGCGCCCAACTCGACGCCGTCGGCGGCTCCGTCGCCGACCTTCCGCCCGCCGACGTCCTCTGCCCGATGCTCTACGCGCCGGTCACCGCCCAGGCGCGCGGGCAGTGGAACGGCCGGCCGGTCGAGTACCGGCAGACCTTCTCGAACGGATGCGTGATGGGGGCCCGCACCGGGGCGGTCTTCGCACTGGACGGCTGACGCCCGCGCGAGTGGAGCGGCGCCGGTTCAGCGGGCCCGTTCGCGCGCGTGCCGCGCCAGTGCCACGACCGTGCGGGCCTGGTGCTCGACCTGGTGCTCCAACGGCACCCAGCGGGCCCGGAAGCGTTCCGCGAAGGCGTCGCTCCACACCCTGACAAGCCGTTCGAGACGCGGCGCGGCACGGTCGTCGCTCTCCCGCAGGACCCGCAGCAGCATGGCCGCCGCCCGCAGCGGCAGCCGGCGGGCGAACGCGTCCACACTGCCGATGTACGCCTTCGTCTCGTCGGCGGGGCGCGTGTGGATCCAGTCCGCGGCCAGCCCCGGCACCAGCTCCAGACTCCACGTGGCGGCCCGCAGCAGCGGCCCCTCGACACCCTCCAGGCGGGGCCGCGCGTCCGCCAGCACCCGGTCCACCGCCCGGGAGTCCCGCAGCAGACGCTCCGCCAGCCGCCGCATCGCCGCCTCCGGCGCCGGATGCGGCGCCGGGTCGTCCACCAGGTCGCTCGCCCACATCGGCACCTCGACGACCGCGGTGAGACCGCCGTAGCGATGCGCGTGGTACCAGGTGCTGAGACGTGCGTCGTCCGGCATGCTCGGGTACGCCGCCCCCGCTCCCGGCGCCGGCATCACATGCACCCCGGGCCCGGACGCCGGCCAGCCCGCCGCGTCCGAGGCACCGGTCTCCACCGGAATGTGCAGCTCCGCAGCGGACTCGGCGAACGGCTCGGCCAGCCCGGGGACGTCCTTCGTCAACTGCACCCAGCTGCCACCCAGATCGGTGCCGTGCAGGGTCACCTGGAGGTAGGGCCGCAGTGCGTCGATCACCCCGGTCAGGGCACGGGTCTCGGGCGGCAGCCGCTCGGGCGGCAGCATCGACGGCGCCCACTCCGGCTGCTCCTCTCCGGCCGGGCGGAAGAAACCCAGGTGGTAGTCGAACAGACTGCGCGGCGCCGGGGTGACATGGAGACTCGCGCCGTCCGGGTCCGCGCACAGCAGGAAGTGCCAGGACGTGTCCGACCTCAACGCCCGCTCGGCCAGCACCCGTTCGGCCACCGCCAGCGCCGCGGGGCCGCCGGCCGGTTCGTTGGAGTGGGCGCCCGCGACCACCAGGACGGCCCGGCGCGCCTCGCCGACCGACAGTACGTGGAGGGGCCTGCCGGCGCGCGAGACGCCGACCTGCCTCAGGCGGCAGACGCCGGGCCGCTGTGCGGCCAGAGCCCGCGCGGACGAGACGAGTTGGGACACCGTGGGGTAGCGCAGCTCCGGCAGGAGACTCACCCCCGACACATCCGCCCGGCTTCGCAATCCGCAGTACGCCACGGTCCGGTCGACGTGTCAAGGACGCTGTGGGGGAGGCTCCAGGGGGCGCCCAGAGGCAATTACCGTCAGCCGGTAGGACGGTAGGTGACAGCAGGGTGGGCCGCGCCGCTCCGCCCGCGGCAGCGGACCGGCGCTCCCGTCGCCGCAGACCCGGCCGACGTCAGGAACACCTCGCGGACCGCCCGCCGGGCACCGGTACCGACGCCGCGAGCACCGGCGCGAACCACGCGTCGTCGCGCGTCACCGCACGCCGGCCGGCCGGCACGGTCCCCGGGAGCGTGTGCGGGCGTGAGCCGGTCGCGGGGACGACGCCGCGGCGCGCACCGAAGTGGCGCACGCCGCCGGACGGTTCGCCCCGGCCGACGCGGACCGCGTGGTCCACTCAGCTCGCGGTGTCGCCGACCCGCTCCAGCAGCGCCACCGGCAGCTCCCCGAAAAGCTCCTCCACGCGCGCGTGCCCGGAGAACTCCCGCCCCGGCGTCAGCACATCGGCCCACACACCGGGCGGCAGCGGCAGCACCGTGTCCCGCCAGCCGCCCGCCTCCGCCAGCCGCAGCGACAGCCGGGTCACCGCGGTGACCACCTCCCCGGAGCGGGTGAACGCCGTGCAGTGCGCCGCGGCGGAGCCCTCCGCCGCCAACGGAACGTATGCCGCCCCGTCCCCGAAGACCTCCGGCCGTCGCCGGCGCAGCCGGAGCGCGGCAGCCGTCACCGCGCCCTTGTCGCCCGCGTCCTGAGGCGGGAACCGCACGGGCCGCCGGTTGTCCGGGTCCACCAGCGCCAGGTACTCGGCCTCCGTGCCCTGGTACACGTCCGGCACCCCCGGCATCGTCAGCTGCACCAGGGCGGTGCCCAGCACGTTCGCCCGGATGTGCGGCTCCAGACGGCTCCGCAGCCCGGCCACCCGCTCGCCCTGCGGTCCGCACGGCCCGGACGCGACGAACGCCTCCGCCGTCTCCTCGTACGCGGGCTCCTGCTCCGTCCAGCTCGTGTACAGACCCGCCTCGCGCACATGCTTCAGCAGCGCCTCCCACACCCGCTCAGGGGCGGCGGGGCCGAGCCCGAACACCGTCTGCCAGGCCGCCCACGCCAGTTGCGGGTCCGGCACGCCCTCGCCGGTGCGGGTCACCTCGGCCAGCGTGTCCGCCCACCACTGCGGGCACTCGGTGAGCACGGCCAGGGCCGCGCGCACGTCGGCACTGCGCTTGGTGTCGTGCGTCGTCACCACGGTTCCCGTCAGCGGCCAGTCGCGCTGCACGCGCCCGCAGTAGGCGTGGAACTCCTCCGGCGAGACGGCCGGACGCCCGGGGTTCCCGCCCACCTCGGTCGCCGACAGCAGCGGCACATACCGGTAGAACGCCGTGTCCTCCACGGACTTGGCCCGCAGCGCCGACGACGTCTGCGCGAACCGCGTCCGGAACTCCACCTGGTCCGGCCCGTCACCGAACCGCCCCAGCACCAGATCCCGTACGACGTCGACGGCGCCCGCCTCCTCGGGCACCACGAACGCCTGCCGGGCCTCGGCCGCGGCCTCCTCGGTGACGACGGCGGCGGCGTCCGAGGAGCCGTAGGGACGGTAGACCTCCATCCGCACCAGGAGTTCCTGGAGCGCGGTGCGCAGCGCCCAGGGTGCGCGGTCGCGCAGCGCGGGCTCCGGGGACGTGGCACACACGCGTGCGGCCACCCGGGTCAGCCGGTCGGTCTCGGCGGCCAGTTCGTGCGTGATCACCTTGTACGCCGCCCGCCGTACCGTGGCGGCCCAGTCGCCGCCGCGGTCCGTCTGCGGGGCCGCGAACCGCCGGTACTGGCCGAGGAGCTCCCCGGACCCAGCCGGGTCCGTGAACAGGCCGTCGACGTGCCTCAGGGCGTCGTATCCGGTCGTCCCCGCCACCGGCCAGGAAGCGGGCAGCTGCTCCCCGTCCGCCAGGATCTTCTCCACGACGGTCCAGCGTCCGCCGGTCGCCTCGTGCAGCCTCTGGAGGTAGGCGTCCGGGTCGGCGAGACCGTCGGGGTGGTCGATCCGCAGCCCGTCGACCACGCCCTCGTGCAGCAGCTGGAGGATCTTGGCGTGGGTGGCCTCGAACACCTCGGGGTCCTCGACCCGCAGCCCGATCAGCTCCGAGATGCTGAAGAAACGCCGGTAGTTGAGCTCCGTGCGAGCCAGCCGCCACCACGCGAGGCGGTACCACTGGGCGTCCAGGAGCTGCGGCAGCGGCAGCTCCTCGGTGCCCTCGCGGAGCGGGAACACATGGTCGTAGTAGCGCAGCACCTCGCCGTCCACCGTGAGGTTGCCGAGCTCCGCGCCGACCGGGTTGCCCAGCACCGGCAGCAGCACCTGCCCGTCCTGCGCCTCCCAGTCGATGTCGAACCAGCGCGCGTAGGGCGACTTCGGGCCCTCCCGCAGCACCTCCCACAGGGCACGGTTGTGGCGCGGGGACATCGCCATGTGGTTCGGCACGATGTCCACCACCAGGCCGAGTCCGTGCTCCCGCGCGGTGCGCGACAGGGCCCGCAGGCCGTCCTCGCCGCCCAGTTCGTCCCGCACGCGCGCGTGGTCCACCACGTCGTAGCCGTGCGTCGAGCCGGGCACGGACTCCAGGACGGGGGACAGGTGCAGGTGCGAGACGCCGAGCGAGGCCAGGTAGGGCACGGTCGCCGCCGCTGCCCCGAACGGGAACTCGGGCTGCAACTGGAGCCGGTACGTGGCCGTCGGCACCGCCGGGTCGGATCGCTCAGGTGTCATGGAGTTCTCCGTACCCGCCCTGCCGCCTTTCGTGTCATCCCGTGCTCCATGTGTGCCCTCCCGGGGTGTGATTCGACCGGCCCGCCTGCCCGGCGGCGCCCGGCACGCACGCTCGTTGTCGGGCTCGCCCCGATACACCCGGTATCGGGGCGGCCCTCCGCCTCGCGATCGCACGCACCGGACGCCGCCGGTCCCGCCCTACGGCGGACGGCGCTCCGTTCGGCACACGCCCTAGACGGGCCGCTGGAGCACGGTCAGGCTGCGGTCCACCAGGGTCAGCCGGTCCCCGGCCTGCACCTTCACCCCGGTGCCCGGCGGTACCCCGTCCGGGCGGGCGGTGTCCACCACCACCTCCCACTGCCGGCCGTGGTCGACCGGCACCACGAAGTCCAGGGGCTTCGGCGAGGCGTTGAACATCAACAGGAACGAGTCGTCCGTGATCCGCTCCCCGCGGGGACCCGGCTCGGAGATCGCGTTGCCGTTGAGGAAGGCCGTCAGCGCCGAGGCCTGGGCCCGGTCCCAGTCCCGCTGCGTCATCTCCTTGCCCTCGGGGGTGAACCAGGCGATGTCCGACAGATCGTCGTGGGTGCCCTCCACGGGCCGCCCGTGGAAGAACCGTCGGCGCCGGAAGACCGGGTGGTCCTTGCGCAGCCACACCATCGCGCGCGTGAAGTCCAGCAGCTCCGCCCCGAGCCCCGCCCCCTCCCCGGCGCCCTCGGGCCAGCTCACCCAGGCCAGCTCGCTGTCCTGGCAGTAGGCGTTGTTGTTGCCGCGCTGCGTGCGCGCGACCTCGTCGCCGTGGCTGATCATCGGCACGCCCTGGGACAGCATCAGCGTGGCGATGAAGTTGCGCATCTGGCGGGCGCGCAGCTCCAGCACGGCGGGGTCGTCCGTGTCGCCCTCGGCCCCGCAGTTCCAGGACCTGTTGTGGCTCTCACCGTCGCGGTTGTCCTCGCCGTTGGCCTGGTTGTGTTTGTCGTTGTAGGAGACGAGGTCGTGCAGGGTGAAACCGTCGTGGCAGGTCACGAAGTTGATGGAGGCCAGCGGGCGCCGCCCGTCGTCCTGGTACAGATCGGACGAACCGGTCAGCCGGGACGCGAACTCCGCGAGTGCCCGGGGCTCGCCCCGCCACAGGTCCCGCACGGTGTCGCGGTACATGCCGTTCCACTCGGTCCACAGCGGCGGGAAGTTGCCCACCTGGTAGCCGCCCTCGCCCACGTCCCACGGCTCGGCGATCAGCTTCACCTGGGAGACCACCGGGTCCTGCTGCACCAGGTCGAAGAACGACGACAGCCGGTCCACCTCGTGGAACTGCCGGGCCAGCGTGGCCGCCAGGTCGAAGCGGAAGCCGTCGACGTGCATCTCGGTGACCCAGTACCGCAGTGAGTCCATGATCAGCTGAAGGACGTGCGGGGACCGCATCAGCAGGGAGTTCCCGGTGCCCGTGGTGTCCATGTAGTACCGCTGGTCGTCGGTCAGGCGGTAGTACTGCGGGTTGTCGAGCCCCTTGAAGGACAGCGTCGGGCCCAGGTGGTTGCCCTCGGCGGTGTGGTTGTAGACGACGTCCAGGATGACCTCGATACCGGCCTCGTGCAGCGCCCTGACCGCCGACTTGAACTCCAGGACCTGCTGGCCGCGGTCGCCCCAGGAGGCGTACGCGTTGTGCGGGGCGAAGAAACCGATGGTGTTGTAGCCCCAGTAGTTGTTCAGACCCATGTCGACCAGGCGGTGGTCGTTCACGAACTGGTGGACGGGCATCAGCTCCAGCGTGGTGACACCGAGCCCCACCAGGTGGTCGATGATCGCCGGGTGCGCCAGGGCGGCGTAGGTGCCGCGCAGCTCCTCCGGCAGCCCCGGATGCTGCATGGTGAGGCCCTTGACGTGCGCCTCGTAGATCACCGTCTCGTGGTAGCCGATCCGGGGCCGCCGGTCGTCGCCCCAGTCGAAGTACGGGTTGACCACGACCGACGTCATCATGTGCGGCGCCGAGTCGAGATCGTTGCGCTTGTCGGGCTCGTCGAAGTGGTAGCCGTACACCTCCTCGCCCCAGCGGATGGACCCGCTGATCGCGCGCGCGTACGGGTCGAGCAGCAGCTTCGCCGAGTTGCAGCGCTGGCCCCGCTCGGGCGCGTACGGGCCGTGCACGCGGAAGCCGTAGCGCTGTCCGGGCATCACGCCGGGCAGGTACGCGTGCCGGACGAACGCGTCACTCTCGCGCAGTTCCACCGCTGTTTCCGAGCCGTCGTCGTGCAGCAGACACAGCTCTACTCGGTCCGCGGTCTCCGTGAAGACCGCGAAGTTGGTCCCGGCGCCGTCGTACGTGGCGCCGAGTGGATATGCCTCTCCAGGCCAGACCTGCATGAACCGACTCTTTCAGGTGTCCCGCGCCGCGTGGGGCGCCTTGGGTTCGAGTGTCCACGAAAGTGAGGGAACCACCTATGACTTACGTCCCTCTTACCCATTGACCAGAGCACAGGACGATCACAGGATCGTTCTGTGCCGAACCATTGGGGCAGACACGTACTCCCGGAGCAGGCCGGGGAGTGGGGGAAGATGTGCGCAAGATAGTGCACCGCCACCTCGGGAAGGTGGTGGCAGGTGCGGCGATCGCGGTCACCGGGACCGCCGTGATGATCGGAATCACCCTGCCGGGCACGGCGGGGGCGGACGACACCGGCGGCGGCAAGGCGGCAGCGGCGGGACAGTCCGCGGCGCAGGCCGGACAGGGCGCGGACGGGGCCGTCGCGCCCGGGGTCGTCGAAAAGGCGCCGGCGGCCGAGGGGGAGAAGGGCAAGGGCCGCGACCCGCTCACCGACGACGAGATCCAGCGGGTCGAGCAGATCGCCGTCAGCCCGCAGATGATGAAGGCCAGTGAGGACGTCGAGGGCGATCGCGGCCCCGAGCGGCTCACCGTCGACCTCGCCGATCCCAAGGCCGACGAACTGGACGACCCGAACGCGCCCCGGCGCGCGGACGTGACGTTCTACGACTACCGGGACGACACCCTCGTCACCCGCACCGTCGACCTCGACAGCGGCAAGGTCGTGGCGACCGGCAGCCGGCACGGCGTCCAGCCGCCGCTGAGCGGAGCCGAGTACGCGGAGGCGGCGAGCCTTCTGATCGCCGACCCGCTGGGCGCGGACCTGAAGTCCGACTACAAGGACGCCACCAGCAAGGAACTCACCTCTCCCGACCAGCTGCTGCTCACCGGCGCGGTGTACCGGGCGGTCCCGGACGGCCAGCCGGCCGTCCTCGACAAGTGCGGCGAGCACCGCTGCGTGCGGCTGTTCCCGAAGGTGAAGAACGGCCCCTGGATCGACGCCAGGGCCTTCGTGATCGATCTGAGCGCCCGCAAGGTCGCCAAGCTCGGCAGCTGAGCCCCGCCCGTTGGTCCACTTTTCCAACTCGCCCCTTCCGCAAGGGAGTCACTTCTTCATGCACGTCAACAGAATCAGTCGTGCCGGCAGGCGCGCGGCGCTTGGCCTGTCGGTGGCCGCGCTGGCCGCCGGCGTCACGACGGGTGCGGGACCGGCCGCAGCCCAGCCGAAGGCCGCCGCCGCGGCGGCGGCCGCGGAGTGCAGCACCGCCTACAAGATCGAGCAGAAGCTGTCCAGCGGCACGACCTGGCGGATGTGCTGGCGCTACGACAGCAAGGCCGGGCTCGTCCTGGAGAACATCTCCTACCAGCCCAAGGGCGAGGCCTCGCCGATCAAGGTCCTCAACAGCGCCCGGCTCGGCCAGATCCACGTCCCCTACGACGACGGCAGCGTCGAGTACGACGACCTGACGGGCTTCGGCTTCGCGCAGGGCCTGATGAACCTGGACCCGGGCGAGTGCCCCGGCGGCGCCATCAAGAGCGTCAAGGTCCCGGACTCCTGGGACCCGGACCACCCGAACGTCAACGGCCTGTGCACCACCACGCGCTCGCGCGGCCACGCCTACCGCATGCAGGGCGACAGCGCGAACAAGGTCTTCCAGGCCCAGGGCAAGGACCTCCTCGTCTACTCGGTCAACCAGGTCGGCTGGTACGAGTACATGACCGAGTGGCGCTTCCAGGACGACGGCACCATCACCATGAACCTCGGCGCGACCGGCAGCCTCTCCTACGAGGACTACGACGCCGGCGACGGCCGCGGCTGGCCCATCGGCAAGGGCTCCCGCGCCCAGGCCACCAGCCACAGCCACAACGCCTTCTGGCGCCTGGACTTCGCCCTCGACGGTTCCTCCAAGAACCGCGTCGA
This sequence comes from Streptomyces sp. NPDC031225, assembly GCF_055570355.1. Classification (NCBI taxonomy): domain Bacteria; kingdom Bacillati; phylum Actinomycetota; class Actinomycetes; order Kitasatosporales; family Streptomycetaceae; genus Streptomyces; species Streptomyces sp. NPDC031225. Next base: position 178,865 of record NZ_JBVIHJ010000014.1, read on the forward strand.
GCAGTACGACTCGACGGTCGCCGCGGCCGCCCAGGGCCAGCAGACCGCCACCGTCAAGACCACCCGCACCCCGGTCACCAAGGAACTCGCGGGCGACGCCAAGAGCTACCGCTGGTGGCGCATGGTCAGCGCGGTCGGCAAGAACAAGGACTGGCACCCGCGGTCGTACGAGATCGTCCCCGGCCCGAGCACCAAGTACCCGGCCCGCAGCTTCACCAAGCACGACGTGTACTTCACCGAGTACAACCCGTGCGAGCAGTTCGCCAGCAACAACACCGGCAACTGCGGTACCGGAGCGGGCAACTCCGTCGACAAGTGGGTCAACGGCCAGGCCCTCACGCACCCGGTGGTCTGGATGAACGTGGGCTTCCACCACATCGCCCGCGACGAGGACCAGCAGCCCATGCCGGTCCACTGGCAGGGATTCTCCATCGCCCCCAGGGACGTCACGGCCATGAATCCGCTCACTCCCGCCGAGCTCGCCGGACAGAACGGACACTGGGAGCCCGGTAGTTGAGATTGACCCTGTCCATCCGGCTGCACCGCCGACCGCTCCCGGAGTACCCTTCCTTGATCGTTGGGTGGGGGCGGACCCCCGGGAGTGCTCGGGGGAGCGGAAGGCGGTGCACGGGTGGGCTCGGGAGGGCTGGAGCTGCCCCCTGGTGACGAGGGTCACGAGGGGAACTCCGCAGACGTCCCGCCCGGCACGGTGTCCCTGGCACGTCCGATGGACGCGGGAGCGACCATCGGGCCGGAGCTGGACTGGGACGCCGACGCCTGGCGCGAGGTACGTACGCGCGCACAGCGGGCAGGCCGGGCCTACATCTGGCTGAACCTCGTCGAACAGCGGCTGCGGGCCGTCGTGGCCGCTGTTCTGCGACCCATCTACGAACCCGTCCACGGCCACGACGACTGGGTGGTCGCCGCCGCCGGGCCCGCCGGACAGGAATGGGTCCAGCGCGCGGTCGCCGTGCGTGAAGTCAGCCGTCGCAAGGGCTACTTGCTCGACCCGGCCGACGACAACACCCTGAGCTTCCTCACCCTGCCGCAGCTCCGTGAGCTGATGGTGCAGCACTGGCCGTGCTTCGAGCCCTACTTCGACGAGCGCCGGGACGTCGAACTGGCCCTGGACGAGCTGGAAGTCACCCGCAACGTCGTCTCCCGCAACCGGGCCCTGTCGGAGGCGGTCCTCGGCCAGGCCGAGCGTGCCTCGGCCAAGCTGCTGGAGATACTCGGCGCCGGCGGCGACGTGCCGTCCGCCCGCAGGCTGCCCGTCGACGCGGTCGAGGACCTGGTCGGCGACCGGTACGCCGACGTGGTCGCCGTGCACCCCGACCGGGTGCGGCTGCTGCGGCAGTTCCCCGCCGAGGACATCTTCCGCGACGCCCGCCGCCTCGACGCCGTCGGCATCGGCCTCAACCTCCTGGTGCAGAACTTCTCCGGCCGCCGGCTGGTCCGCCTCGCCGAGACCGGCTGCCGGGTGCGGCTGCTGTTCCTGAACCCGGCGTCCAGCGCGGTCAAGCGGCGCGAGCGTGAACTGGGCATGAAGCGCGGCGAGTTGAGCCGCGCCGTGGAGATGAACATCCTGCACATGCGCCGGGTGCGGTCGAGGCTGCGCGACCCCGGCGCCTTCGAGATCCAGGTCTACGACGACACCCCGCGCTTCACGGCCTACCTCGTGGACGGCGACGGATCGGACGGCATCGCGGTCGTGCAGTCCTACCTGCGCCGGTCCCGGGGCATGGAGGCGCCGGTCCTCGTCCTGCGCAACGGCAACCGGGTGGTCAAGCCGGGCGATGTGGACGACAGCGGCCTCTTCCCGACCTACCGCGAGGAGTTCGAGACGAACTGGGCGGATTCGCGTCCGGTGTCCTGAAGTGTCCCCAAGCGCAGGGGCGGTGAGCGGAATGCGGCCATCCGATTGTCAGTGGCCCATGGGAAGGTGGAGACCACTGGGGGAAAGCACCACCAAGAAGGGGGACCGCCCATGGGCTGGCACCGAGAGCTGCTGATCGGCTTCGACCTGGAGACCACCGGCACCGATCCGCTCGAGGCGCGCATCGTCACGGGAGCCGTGATCGAGGTCAGGGAAGGGCAGCCCGCCGGGCGCCGGGAGTGGCTGGCGGACCCCGGCGTGGAGATCCCGGCGGACGCCGTCGCGGTGCACGGCATCAGCAACGAGCGGGCGGGTGCCGAGGGCCGCCCCGCCGACCAGGTCGCAGAGTCCATCGCGGACGTCCTCGCCGGCTACTGGAAGACGGGCGTCCCGGTCGTCGCCTACAACGCCGCGTTCGATCTGAGCCTGCTCTCCGCCGAACTGCGCAGGTACGGCCTGCCGTCGCTGCGCGAGCGCCTGGGCGGCCTCGACCCCGCCCCGGTCATCGACCCGTACACCATCGACCGCTCGGTGGACCGCTACCGCCGCGGCAAGCGCAACCTCGAAGCGGTCTGCACGGAGTACGGCGTCCCGCTCGACGCTGCCCATGACGCCTCGGCCGACGCCCTCGCCGCGGCCCGGCTGGCCTGCGCGATAGCCGACCGCCACCCCAAGGTCGCCGCCCTCGGCCCGGCGGACCTGCACCGCCGTCAGATCGAGTGGTACGCGGAATGGGCGGCGGACTTCCAGAGCTTCCTGCGCCGCAAGGGCGACGCGACGGCGGTGGTCGACGGCACCTGGCCGCTGCGCGAGCCGGCCGACGAGACGGTGTGATCCCGGACGCCCCGGCCGGCGGGCGGCGTCACCCGGGCGGCGGGCTCGCGATCGGCTCCACCCGGGGCTCGGCGAGCCGCTCGTAGTCGGCGCCCGAGATGCACAGCGAGCGGTCGAGGCGGGCCGCGTTGAAGTACAGCCGAGGCTGTGCCACCACGTCCGGATCGGCGACCACCTCCAACGCGGGATCGAAGCTGAACGGCAGCACCGTGCCGGGGATCGTGCGGGCCAGCCGCTCGGCGGTCTCCGCGTCGCTGAACCCGACATGGCGCGCGGCGAACAGCGAGCGGATCGCGTCCAGGTCCACCCGCCTGTCCCCGGGGACGACCGCGAGGACGTGTCGCGTGGTCCGGCGGTCCACCCCGACCCGCAGCACGATGCACTTCGCGGCCTCGGAGGCGTGGTGCCCGCGCAGTGCGCTCACGGCCTCGGTGGCGCCCTCGGGCTCATGGTCGATGAGCTCGTAGGGGACGGAGGAGCCGTCGAGCAGGGAGATCAGAAGGTGGTGGGCGTCGTGGGTCCCGCAGACGTCACGGGCGTCGTGGACGGGCATCGGGTGTCCTCCTTGCTGGGGTGAACCTCGTGGCGGAGCAGGGTGGTTGTGCGGTGGGCCCGTTCCACGGACTGCCCCCAGTAGGTGCCGGTGATCATCAGGACCGCGCCGAGCCCGGTCAGCACGGTGAAGTGGTCGCCGCCCAGGGCGACCCCCACCGCTGCGGCCCAGATCGGCTCGGTGCCCAGCAGCAGACTGGCCCGGCTGGCCGAGGTGCGCTGGACCGCCCAGGTCTGGGCCAGAAAGGCGAACACGCTGCAGAACAGGGCGAGATACAGCAACTGCGTCCAGGTGGCCGGCCCGGCGTGGGCCAGGGTCGGGAGGTCCCGTGCGGCCGGGACGAGGAACAGGGCCGTGCCGACGAGGGTCTGCACGGTCGTGAGGTGCAGTGGCCGTATCGCCCGGCCCACGGTGAGCCGGCCGACCAGGGCCACATGGCCGGCCCGTACCACCGCGGCGCCGAGCATGAGCAGGTCGCCGAGGCGGGGGGCGTGAAAGCCGTTGCCCGCCATGAGGAGGCCGACGGCCAGGACGCACAGACCGGCGGCGGCGTAGAAGACGCCGGGCAGCCCGCCCGGGTGTCCGGCGCGGTCGAGAAGGGGGGTGAGGACGATGGTCAGGCTGATGATGAGCCCGGCGTTGGCCGCGCTGGTGTGGGCGACACCGTAGGTCTCGACGAGCAGGACGGCAGCCTGGGTGAGGCCCAGGGGCACACCGGTCCGGAGCTCCTCGCGGGTCCACCGGCGCGGCCCTCGCCCGGAGGAGGCGACGACTCCCAGGCAGGCGAGCGCGGACAGGGCGTAGCGGGCGAAGAGCACCAGCAGGACAGGGAGAGCGGACGTCGCCGTCTGGGCGGAGAGATAACTCGAACCCCAGACGATCGCGACCAGCAGGAGTACCGAGTCGGTACGGCGGGCGTCGGACACCTGCCCACCCTGCACCGCGTCGTCTCTGAAGCCCAGAACCAGTTCCTTAAACGATCTTTTAGTTCTTCTACACTGTCGTGATGGACGAACGGCAGTTGCGGATCCTGCGGGAGCTGGGCGAACTGGGCAGCGTCACCGCGGTCGCCGAGGCGCTGCTGGTGACCCCGTCGGCGATCTCACAGCAGCTGCGGCTGCTCCAGCGTTCGGTCAAGGTGCCGCTGACCGAACGCGACGGTCGCCGCCTGGCGCTCACGGACGCCGGGCAGGCCCTTGCGGCTGCGGCCATCGAGGTGGAGACGGCGCTGGCGCGTGCCCGGCACACGGTCGAGGAGTTCGTGGACCGGCCCGACGGCGAGGTCTCGGTGGCGGCCTTCCACAGTGCGGGCGCGGCGTTCTTCCCGCTCCTGCTGCGTGCCCTCGCCGCCCCCGGCGCCCCTGTGGTGGGACTCGCCGACGAGGACGTCGCTCAGGAGGACTTCCCCCGCCTCACCCGCGAGTACGACATCGTCCTGGCCCACCGCCTGGACCACGCCCCGCCCTGGCCGCCCACGGTGACGGTGACCACGCTCCTGCACGAACCCCTGGACGTGGCGATGCCCGCCGACCACCCCCTGGCCGTCAAGCGCCGGGTGACCCCGCATGACGTGGCCGACGAGCCCTGGATCACCGTGCACGACGGCTTCCCGGTCATGGCCACCATCGAGGCGATCGCCGCCGCATCGGGTCAACGGCTCCATCTGGCCCACCGCATCAACGAGTTCGCGGTGGCGGCGGAGGCGGTGGCAGCGGGGGGAGGCCTGGCGCTGATGCCCAGGTGGACGACGCGCCGCCATCCGGCGCTGGTACTCAGGCCGCTGAGCGGCGTACAGGCGAGACGCCACATCGACGCCCTTTATCGCCCGGAGAGGACAGCGAGAAGGGCGGTCCGCACGGTATTGGCTGAGCTGAAGTCGGCAGCACGATCGATCCAGGGCGCAGACGACTGACCCAGGGGCGCGGGGAACTGCGCGACCAGCCACAAACGACCCGCACCCGCCCACTGCTCAGAACGGATACCACCGCACAGTCGAATCGCCGTCCCGCAGCGACGCCACCCGCCGCTCGAACTCCACCAGCGCCGCCGGATTCGACGCCGCATGCTGCGCGACCCACGCACAACTCGCCGTCTCCCGAGCCCCACGCAACACCGAACACCCCTCCCACTCCCGCACATCCCACCCGTAGGCGGCGGTGAACGAGTCATAGGCTTCGGGCGGAAGACCGTAACGGTCCCGGGACAAGGCCATCACCACGAGGTCGTGCTCCCGCAGGTCCGAGGAGAAGGTCTCCAGATCGACGAGAACCGGCCCGTCAGGCCCCACATGGACATTGCGGGGCAGCGCGTCCCCGTGAATCGGCCCCGGCTCCAGACGAGGCGTGACCGCTGCCGCCGCAGCAGCGAAACCGTCCCGCCGCTGTCGCAGATACGCCGCGTCGGCGGAGTCGATCGCCTCGCCCGCCAGCCGCAGCCACCGCTCCACACCGCCCAGCAGCTCCCGGCGAGGCAGCTCGAAAGACGGCGTGGGCAGCGCGTGCACCACCCGCAGCAGTTCGGCCAAATCCACCGGCCCGGCGGGCCGTACCGCGTCGGGGAGCCGGTGCCACACCGTCACCGGGTGCCCCTCGACCAGCCGGGCCTTCGGTTCGGCCGCCCGCACCGCCGGCACCCCCGCCTCGGCCAGCCACGCCGCGATGTCCAGTTCACGGCGGGCCCGGTCGAGGAGTTCGGCGTCGCGGCCCACCTTGACGACCAGGTCACCGGCGGCGAACACGGCGTTCTCACCCAGGGCGAGCAGCCGTGCCGACCCCGGCAGCACCTGAGCCGCGGCCAGTACGTCTCGTGCCCGTGCCTCGTCCATCGTCCGGCCTCCCGGTCCTGATATGCGGCGCATGTCTGTGCACCGCCACCGCGAAACGGCGTCGAGTTCGCGCCATCCTCCCGGCCAGTCTCGCATTCCCACAGGTGGACGGGTGTGCGCGCTGCCTTGACGGTGCATACGCCCTTCACGACCATGACGGAGGCCCAGGCCGGGGCCGGACCGTCACGAGCCGTGCGAAGGAGCCCGTTACGTGACCTTGGTGACCGCGACGAAGCGGCCGGCGCAGGGCCCACCGCGCGCCGAGGGGGAGCGGCGGCCCTCCGACCGCGGGGCCTGGTTCCTGGTGCTGCCCGCGCTGATCCCGATCCTGGTGCTGAGCGTGGGGCCCCTGCTGTACGGGATCCTGCTGTCCTTCACCGACGCCCAGTCGGGCCGCACGCAGGCCACGCGGTGGATCGGGGCCCTGAACTTCCAGGACCTGCTGCACGACACGCTGTTCTGGGAGTCGTTCCGGATCGGACTGGTGTGGGCGGTCGGGGTGACCGTCCCGCAGTTCCTGCTGGCGCTCGGCCTCGCACTGCTCCTGGACCAGGATCTCAAGCTGCGCTGGCTCGCCCGTGCCCTCGCGATCATCCCGTGGGCCATGCCCGAGGTCGTCGTCGGTGTGATGTGGCGGCTGGTCTACAACCCGGACGCCGGTGTCCTCAACGAGACCCTCCGCACCCTCGGCCTCGGCGACGGCCGCGACTGGCTCAGTGGCCTGTCCACCGCGCTGCCCGCCGTGATCGTCGTCGGCGTCTGGGCCGGGATGCCCCAGACCACGGTCACCCTGCTCGCCGGTCTACAGAACACCCCGCGTGAACTCCACGAGGCGGCCGCGATGGACGGTGCGGGCGCCTGGCGCCGCTTCCGCACGGTCACCTGGCCCGCGCTCAAGCCCGTCGCACTCACGATCACCGCGCTCAACTTCATCTGGAACTTCAACTCGTTCGCCCTGGTGTACGTGCTGACCAGCGGCGGACCGGGCGGCCGCACCCGCCTCCCCATGCTCTTCGCCTACGAAGAGGCCTTCCGCTACGGCCAGTTCGGCTACGCGGCCGCGATGGGCTGTGTGATGGTCGCCGTCGTCTCCGTCCTCCTCGCCCTCTTCCTCGTGGGCCGCCTCAAGGGAGGTGACGACGCATGAGGACCAGCACCACCGGCCGCGTCGGCCAGTACGCCGCCCTCCTCGCGTACCTCGTCTTCCTCGCCTTCCCCTTCCTCTGGCTGCTCTCCACCGCCTTCAAATCACCGCGCGAGCTGGGCAGTCTGCACCCCACCTGGATCCCCCGGCACCCCACCCTCGACAACTTCCGCCAGGCCTTCGACGAACAGCCCCTGCTGCGCGCCGCAGGCAACTCCCTGCTCGCCGCGCTCGCCGCCGCCGTGATCGCCGTACTGATCGCCACCCCGCTCGCCTACGTCATGGCCCGCCACCGCACCCGGCTCGCGAAGGCCGCCACGGGCTGGGTGGTGGTCAGCCAGGCCTTCCCGATCGTCCTGGTGATCATCCCGCTGTTCCTGGTGCTGAAGAACCTGCGGCTGATCAACTCCCTCACGGGCCTGGTGCTGGTGTACGTCGTGTGGGCGCTGCCGTTCGCGCTGTGGATGCTCGTCGGATACGTCCGTGCCGTGCCGACGGAACTGGAGGAGGCGGCCGCCGTCGACGGGGCCGGGCGGCTGCGGACCCTCGTGTCGGTGACGGCACCGCTGCTCGCGCCGGGGCTCGTGGCGACGGGACTGTTCGCGTTCATCACCGCGTGGAACGAGTTCTTCTTCGCGCTGGTCCTGCTGAAGACACCGGAGAAACAGACCCTGCCGGTCGTCCTCACCCACTTCATCGGCGCGGAGGGCGTCGCCGACCTCGGCCCGCTCGCGGCGGCCGCGTTCCTCGCCACCCTTCCCTCGCTGGTCGTCTTCGCGATCATCCAACGGCGCATCACGGGCGGCATGCTGACCGGGGCGGTGAAGAGCTGATGCGTGCACGGTGGATCGTCGTCCTGATGCTGCTCCTCGCGGGCTGCACCACCCACACGGCGTCCGGGGACCGGCCCGTCACCCTCCGCTTCCAGTCCCTGGCCTGGCAGGAGGAGTCCGTCGCGGCGAACAAGGAACTCGTGAAGGAGTGGAACGCCGGCCATCCCGACGTCAAGGTCGATTATGTGCAGGGGAGTTGGGACAGCGTTCACGACCAGCTGCTCACCTCCTTCGAGGGCGGCGAGGCACCGGACATCATCCACGACGCCTCCGACGACCTCGCGGACTTCGCCTACGGCGGTTACCTCGCGGATCTCACGGACCTGCTGCCCCGGCGGCTCAAGTCCGATATCCCGCAACGGAGTTGGGATACGGCCACCTTCGACGACGGCGTCTACGGCGTGCCCTTCCTCCAGGAGCCCCGGGTCCTGATCGCCAACACCGACTGGCTGAAGGAGTCGGGCGTACGGATCCCCACCCCCGAACACCCCTGGAGCTGGGCGGAGTTCCGGCAGATCACCGGGCGGCTCAGTGGTGACGGCAAGTACGGCGTGGCCTGGCCGCTGAAGGAGCCCGTCTCCGCGACCCTCAACCTCTCCCTGTCGGCGGGCGGACAGCTCTTCCACCGGGGCGCCGACGGCAAGGTCTCCATCCGGTTCGGGAAGGCCGACGAGACCGTGCCGCGCACGATCCACGACCAGGCGAACACCGACCACAGCGCCTCACCCACCACGCTCGGCAGCGGCGGTTCCGACACCCTGCCCGGTTTCTTCGGCGGCAGGTACGCGATGGTCCCGCTCGGCTTCTCCTACCGCCAGCAGATCGCGCAGCAGGCCCCGAAGGGCTTCAGGTGGCAGGTGCTGCCCGCCCCGGCCGGCGCCGACGGGCTCACCCAGGGCGTCAGCCCGCAGACCCTGTCCGTCGCCGAGGACAGCCCGCACAAGAAGGAGGCCGCCGCGTTCGTCGACTTCCTGCTCCAGCCGAAGAACATGGTCCGGCTGGCGCTGGGGGACTGGATGCTGCCCACCGGCACGGAGGCGCTCGCCGATCCCGCCCTGCACACCGCGAAGGACGGCTGGGCGACCGGCACCGCCCTCGCCTCCCACCTCCGGTCGGCGCCCGCACAGTCCGTGCGTGGCTACCCCGAGTGGAAGGACAAGGTCGCCACACCCGCCTTCCAGGAGTACTACAGCGGCGCCATCGACCTTGCTGAGCTGCGGAAACGACTCGAAGACGACGGAAACCTGGTGCTCGCCCGCTATCAGCGCTGAAAACCCGTTGCCCGGGCGGGACTCCTCGCCCTAGCGTCCCGTCCGTGGCAGCGAACAACGCGATCTCCTTCTCCGGTCCCGGCCGGGGCTGTGCGCATTCCCAGCGGAAGCGCCGTGGCCCCGGAGCCCTGACCGGCCCGGGGAGTCACGCCCGCCGCCGCTGACCGCGCGCGGCTAGGTTCACCTGCGTTCTCCCTTCTCTGTCTTCCGGTCAGGGCCCTCGTCTGCCCTTCTCCCCACCTCCGGAAGACAAGGACCGCAGGCCATGGCCCGCCCCTCTCGCGTTTCCCGCGCGCTCTCGCAGAACTTCCTCTCCGACCCGGCGGCCGCCGCCCGGCTCGCGAGGCTCGCCGTACCGGACCCGCACACGTCCCCGCTGCTCCTCGAAGTCGGCGCGGGCAAAGGCGCGTTGACAGCAATGCTCGCCCCTCGTTGCCGTCGGCTGCTTGCCTACGAGATCGACGAGCGGCTCGTCCCGGGGCTGGGCGCCCGTTTCGCCGCCGTCCCCCAAGTCCAAGTCGTCGCGGGGGACTTCCTCGCGACGACACCGCCCCGGACACCCTTCTCCGTCGTCGGGAACGTGCCCTTCTCCCGTACCTCCGCGATCGTCGACTGGTGTCTGCGGGCGCCCTCTCTCACCGACGCGACACTCCTCACACAGCTTGAGTACGCCCGCAAACGCACGGGTGACTACGGCAGTTGGACCCTGCTGACGGTCCTGAGCTGGCCCCGGCACGAGTGGCGTCTGGTGGGCCGGGTCGGGCGGTACGGCTTCCGGCCCGTGCCGCGCGTCGATGCCGGGATCATCCGGATCGAGCGGCGCCGAAGGCCACTCCTCGCCGCTGCCGACCAGCACCACTGGCGACGCCTGGTCGAGCTCGGCTTCTCCGGCGTCGGCGGCTCGCTGTACGCGTCCCTGTGCCGCGCCCATCCCCGGCGCCGGGTGGACGCGGCGTTTCGCTGCGCGAGGCTCGACTGCCATGTGCTCGTCGGTGAGGTGGGGCCGGAGCAGTGGTTGTGCCTGAACGAGGTGCTGGTGCCATGAGTTGTTCGCCGTCTGCGGCTTTGCGGGGGCCGGCCGCGCCCACGCGGCGGTAGCCGCAAATCGACACAGCCCCGCGCCCCTGAGGTGCGCTTCGCGCCACCTCGAAATAGATTGTACGAGACGTCTCGTCTCGCATAGCCTTCTCGCCATGACCACTCGCTCGCACATCGCCATGTTCTCCATCGCCGCCCACGGCCATGTGAACCCCAGCCTGGAGGTGATCCGCGAGCTCGTGGCGCGCGGCCACCGGGTCACGTACGCCATTCCGCCCCTGTTCGCCGAGAAGGTCGCCGAGACCGGGGCCGAGGTGAAGCTCTGGAACTCGACGCTTCCCGGCCCCGACGACGACCCGGCGGCCTGGGGCACGGAACTGCTCGACCACGTCGAGCTCTTCCTCGCCGACGCGATCCAGGCCCTGCCGCAACTGGCCGAGGCGTACGACGGGGACCGGCCCGACCTCGTCCTGCACGACATCACCGCATACCCCGCCCGCGTCCTCGCCCACCGCTGGGGCGTACCGGCGATCTCCCTCTCGCCGAACCTCGTGGCCTGGGAGGGCTACGAGGAGGAGGTCGCCGAGCCGATGTGGGCCGAGCCGAAGAGCACCGAGCGCGGGCAGGCCTACTACGCGCGTTTCCAGGGCTGGTTGGAGGAGAACGTGGTCGGCCTGCACCCGGACCCCTTCGCCGGCCGCCCCGACCGCTCGCTCGTCCTGATCCCGAAGGCGCTCCAGCCCAACGCCGACCGGGTCGACGAGAGCGTGTACACCTTCGTCGGCGCCTGCCAGGGTGACCGCGCTGCGCAAGGGGACTGGCAGCGGCCGGGCACCGCGGAGAAGGTGGCCCTCGTCTCCCTCGGCTCCTCCTTCACCAAGCGGCCGGAGTTCTACCGGGAGTGCGTCGAGGCGTTCGGCGACCTGCCCGGCTGGCACCTCGTGCTCCAGATCGGCAGGCACGTGGACCCGGCCGAACTCGGGGCCGTACCGGACAACGTCGAAGTGCGGTCCTGGGTACCGCAGTTGGCGATCCTCAGGCAGGCCGACCTGTTCGTCACGCACGCCGGCGCGGGCGGCAGCCAGGAGGGACTGGCGACCGCCACACCGATGATCGCCGTACCGCAGGCCGTGGACCAGTTCGGGAACGCGGACATGCTCGAGGCCCTCGGGGTCGCACGCCGGATCGACACCGAGGAGGCGACCGCGGAAACACTCAGGGCGACCGCCCTCGCCCTCGTCGACGACCCCGAAGTGGCCCGGAAACTCAAGGAGATCCAGGCGGCGACGGCCCGGGAGGGCGGCACCCGCAGGGCGGCCGACCTCATCGAGGCGGCACTGCCCGCATGAGTGAGGGCCCGTTGGCTACCCGGTGACCAACGGGCCCTCAGTACAAGGGGGTTCAGACCTTCACGCGCTCACCCTCGTCGTCCCGCGCCACGGGCACCGCCACGGCGTCCGCGGCCTCGTCGTGGGTGAAGTCCGGCAGCCGGTTCAGCCACTTCGGCAGATACCAGTTGCGCTCGCCGAGCAGTGCCATCACCGCCGGGAGCAGTACACCCCGGATGATCGTCGCGTCGATGAGCACCGCGGCCGCCAGACCCACGCCCATCTGCTTCATGGACTGCATGGACAGCGTCCCGAAGATCGCGAACACGGCGACCATGATGACGGCGGCACTGGTGACGACACCGGCCGTGGTGACCACGCCGTGCTGGATCGCGTCCTTCGTGCTGCGGCCCCGCAGGTGCGCCTCACGGATCCGCGAGACGACGAACACGTGGTAGTCCATCGACAGGCCGAACAGGATCACGAAGAGGAACAGCGGCAGCCAGGTGATGATGGCGCCGACCCCCTCCGCGCCCACCAGGGACGCGCCCCAGCCGTGCTGGAAGACGGCGACGAGGATGCCGTAAGCGGCGCCCACCGACAGCAGGTTGAGCACGATCGAGGTGATCGCGACGGTCAGGGAGCGGAACGACAGCAGCATCAGCCCGAACGCGAAGACCACGACGAACGCGAAGACGGGGACGACGGCTCCGCCCAACTGGTCGTTGAAGTCCTTGGAACCGGCCACCTCTCCGGTGATCGGCGCCTCGACGCCGTCCACCTTGCCGAGCGTGGCCGGCCGCACCTCGTCGCGCAGCTTGTCCAGGCTCGCGCCCGCCTTGTCGAGGTCGGAGCCGCCCACCAGCGGGACGTAGACGAATGCGAGGTTCTGCGCGTCGTGCAGCTTGATCTCGACCGGGCCGCGCGAGGCGCCCGAGGAGATCGCCTTCGCCTTGAAGTCGGCGAGGGCGCCGGTGACTTCGGGAGCGTTGATGTTGGCCGCCTTGACGACCACCTCGGCCGGTGCGGAACCGCCGGGGAAGGCGTCGTTGACCCGGTTGTACGTCTGCACGATGGGCAGTGAGTCGCCGAACTGCTGGTCCAGGGTGAGGTTCTGGGTCTTCATGCCGAGCGCGGGAGCCGCGATGGCGAGCAGCGCACCGGCCGCGACCACGACCGAGATCACGGGCTTCGCGAGGACGCCCTTCAGTACGGCGGTCCAGAACCGGCTCTCCCGGTTGCCACCCCGCTTGCGGCGCAGCCGGCTCTCCGGGTGCAGGAAGGGGATCTTGCCCTTCTCGACCCGCTCGCCCAGCAGCGAGAGCAGCGCGGGCAGCACGGTGATGGAACCGACCATGGCGACCGCCACGACCATCAGCGAGGCCAGGCCCATCGCCTCGAACTCGGCGAGACCGGTGAACAGCATGCCCGCCATCGCCACGCACACCGTGACACCCGAGACGATGATCGCGCGGCCGCTGGTGGCGGCGGCGATCCGCAGGGCGGTCTGCGGGTCCCGCCCGGCCTGCCGTTCCTCACGTTCACGGCGCAGATAGAACAGGCAGTAGTCGACGCCCACGGCCAGACCGACCAGCAGCATCACGGAGTTGGCGGTGTCGCTCATCGGCATGACATGGCTGACGATGCCCATCAGACCCATCGTCGCCATGATCGCGGTGACGGCCAGCAGGACCGGCAGCAGGGCCGCGACCGCGGCACCGAAGGCGATGAGCAGGATGCCGAGAGCCACCGGCACCGCGGAGAGCTCGGCCTTCTCGAAGTCGTCCCCGAACGCGTCGGCGAACGTCTTCGACATGCTGGCGCCGCCGATCTCCTCGATCCGCAGCGACTCGTGCTCCTTCTGCACCCCCTCGACGGCCTTCAGCACCGGCTCCACCCGGTCACCCGCGGTGTCCGCCTCGCCGCGCATGTCGAACTGCACGAGCGCGCTGCGGCCGTCCTTCGAGATCGTGCCCGTGTCGTACGGAGAGGTCACGTCCGCGACCTTGCCGGTGCCCTCCACCGCCTCGACGACCGCCGTGACGGCGGCCCTGAAGTCGGCGTCGGTCGCCTTGCCGCCCGCGTCCTCGGCCTGGATCAGCACCGACTCACTGGCGGGCTCGTCGATCCCGGCGTCCTCGATGATCTTCGCGGCGGTGTGGGTCTCACCCTTCAGCTGATCGCTGTCCTTGACGTCGACCCGGCCCGCCGCCGAGCCGAGCCCCATCGCCAGGACGACGAACAGCACCCAGATGCCGACGGCAGCCCATCGGTGCCGCGCGCTCCAGCCGCCGGCCCGGGCGGCCAGGCCCCGCACCCGTGTATCTCCGTTCCCCATGATGGGCTTGCCCCCTCGTGAGCGGTGACAGCCCCCTGCCGTCACCTTTCGTTTCGAAGGTATGGGGCGGATAAGCGCGTCTCGTCGTGCTCTCCGGTGAAGTGCGAGGACCGCGGACTCCTCCCAAGGGACCGCGCGCCCTCCGCACTGGGGAGGACCATGACCCTTACATCTAACGGACCTTCTGCGGGGAGGCGGTCGGGGTGCGCGCCGGAGCCGACCTATGGTGAGCGGATGACGACGACCTATGCGGCGCTGCTGCGCGGAATCAACGTCGGCGGCAACAGGAAGGTCCCCATGGCCGACCTGCGGGCGCTGATGGAAGGCCTCGGTCACGACGGAGTGCGCAGCTACCTCCAGAGCGGCCAGGCGGTGTTCACCAGCGACCACGGTGACGAGGAGACCCTGACCGCCGAGCTCGCGGCCGCGATCGAGGAGCGGTTCGGCTTCGCGGTCGACGTGATCGTCCGCGACCACACCTACCTGAAGGCGATCGTCGAGGACTGCCCGTTCCCGGCCGCCGAGCTGGAGGGCAGACAGCTCCACGTCACCTACTTCTCGGCACCCGTCGACGCGGACCGCTTCGCCGAGATCGACCGGGCCGCCCACCTCCCGGAGGAGTTCCGCCTCGGCGACCGCGCCCTGTACCTGTACGCCCCGGACGGCCTCGGCCGCTCCAAGCTCGCCGAGCAGCTGGCCAAGCCCCGCTTGAACAAGGGCTTGATCGCCACGAGCCGCAACTGGAACACCGTCGTCAAGCTGGTGGAGATGACCGGTGCCTGACCCCGGCCCGGCCGTAGCCGCCGCCGTGGAACGGGAGTTGAGGCTGCTCGACCCCGAAGTGCGGTCCTCGCCCGAGCTGGTGGGCGCGCTGCTGCACCCGGAGTTCCATGAGTTCGGCGCGTCGGGCCGGCACTGGGACCGGGCGTCGATCATCGCCGCCCTCGCCGACGAGACGGATACGGGCGCCGGGCCGATCGCGGTGTCAGAGATGAAGGGGGTCGAGCTCGCGCCCGGTCTGGTCCACCTCACCTTCGACACCGAGCACAACGGCCGCCGCACGCACCGCAGTTCGCTGTGGCGGCTCACGCGGAGCGGTTGGCTGGTCTACTTCCACCAGGGGACGCCGTTCACAGCGTGACCCGCCGTACGCCGTTGTGGGCGGTGTACGAGGTCACCGCGTCCGGCACCGCCAGGCGTGGGTCCGCGTACAGCCGCCCCCGCTCGTCGTCCGCCCGGGCGACCGCGTCGATCAGTGCGCACTGTTCCCCGGTCAGGGAGGCGTCGTCGAGGATCTCGGGACCCCAGCCGTCCCACGGCAGGACCTCGACGCCGTTCAGGGCGGCCAGGTCGTGCAGGACGGCCGACCGGACGTACCAGAGACCCCTGATCCGGTGGAGCCAGCTGACCCCGAACGTCAGGGGATCGGCCCGTCCCTCCCGGCAGGCCCGCCAGGCGTCCCCCGCGACGACGAACCGGTCCCGCGGCACATCCAGCGGATCGAAGTCCGGATCGTAGGCCGGGTGCAGCACCTGCGGGTCGGCCAGCCGCCAACTGCCGTCCGGCAGCCGGTACTCGGTGACCCAGTGATCCTCGTGGAAGCCGTCGACCAGGTACGTGGCGAAGCCGCCGCGCACCCGTGCCGGGGTGCCCGTCGTCCGCAGCAGCGAGACATGCAGCAGGGCGAAGTCACGGCACGTACCGACGAACCGCTCGCCGTACTCCCGGGGTCGGGTGAGCGGCCGGTTCGAGCGCTCGCGCAGGATCCGCAGGATTTCGCTGACGTACCGCGACTCGGCGTCGTGGTGCAGCCACTCCCGTGCGATCTCGTGCCGCAGGCGCTCGCCCTCCCCGCGGTGAATGATCAACCCCCGTACGAGACGGGCGAGTTCACCGGGATCACGCGGCAACCCGCTGACATCCGGGTTCCCCGGGTCGCTGTACGGCGTGTGCGCCAGGTAGGTGTCCATGCCGAGGACCCTCGACCCTGCCCCAGGGACAAGGTCAACACCGCTGTGCGAGGCTCGTCCCATGCGCTACGTCATCATCGGGGCAGGGGCGGTCGGCGGGGCCGTCGGCGGGCGGCTCGCCGGGGCCGGACACGAGGTCGTGCTGGTCGCGCGCGGCGCCCACCACGCGGCGCTGCGGGACGGCGGACTGCGACTGCGGGTGCCGGACGGAGCGTTCACGTACCGGCTGCCGGTCGTGGACGGACCGGCCGGGCTCGGCGTACTGCGCGCCGACGACGTGCTCGTCCTCGCCGTGAAGACCCAGGACACGGAAGGCGCCCTGGACACCTGGGGACCGGTCCCGGTCGAGGGCGGCGGCACGGCGGCCGGGCGACTGCCGCTGCTGTGCGCGCAGAACGGCGTGGAGGGACAGCGGATCGCCCTGCGCCGCTTCCGGCACGTGTACGGCGTCTGCGTCTGGCTGCCGGCGACCTTCGTGGAACCCGGCGCCGTCTCCGCCGCGGGCAGCCCGCTCACCGGCATCCTCCACCTGGGCGTGTACCCGCACGGAACGGACGAGACCGCCCGGCGGATCGCCGCCGACCTGGAGAAGGCGCCGTTCGAGGCACCGGTCGTGCCGGACCTCGCGCGCTGGCAGTACGCCAAGCTGCTGTCCAACCTCGCCAACGCCGTGGAAGCCGTCACCGGTCCCGTCGAGGGCGAGGAGGCGCTGAGGTTCGTCGGCCGGGTACGGGCCGAGGGCGCGGCCGTCCTCGACGCCGCCGGGATCGCCTACGCGAGCGCGGCGGAACAGCGGGCCGTGCGCGGCCACAAGGTCGACCTCGTGCCGCCGGCCGGCACTCCGCGCGGCGGCGGCTCCTCCTGGCAGTCCCTCACCCGCGGCACCGGCACCATCGAGGCCGACTACCTCAACGGCGAGATCGTGCTGCTCGGCCGCCTGCACGGCGTACCGACGCCCCTGAACGAACTGCTCCAACGCCTGGCCAACACCTTCGCCCGGGAGCGCAGGGAGGCCGGCTCGATGCCCTGGGGGGAACTCGTACGGCTGGCCGACCTGGCCTGCGGCGCGGGCTGAGGCCCTACGCGCTCACCGACAACAGCACCCGCGCCGACGCGGAGTCGTATCGGTGCAGCACCACACGCGCCACCTCCGGAGCCGCCCCGAGCACCTCGGCCAGGACATCAGCCTCGGCCGCTCCCCGCGCGATGCGGTCGGGCAGGAAGCCGGGGGCCAGGACGTACGGCGCGACCGCGACCTTCGCACAGCCCAGGTCCCGCAGTTCCCGCACCGCGTCCTCGGTGCGGGGCAGAGCCGCGGAGGCGAACGCAGGCCGCACGGCGCACCAACCGGTGTGCCGCCACTCCCGCGCGATGTCAGCGATCACTGCGATCGCCTCCGGGTCGGTGGACCCCGCCGCGGCCAGCACGACCCCGGTCGAGGACTTGTCGGCGGGCGTCAACCCCGCCTCGTACAACCGCCGTTCGAGCGCCGACAGCAGCAGCGGGGACGGGCCGAGCACCTCCGCCTGCCGGATCCGCAGCTGTGGCGGCGCGTCCCGCAGCACCGCGGGGATGTCGGCCTTGGCGTGGAAGGCGCGCGTCAACAGCAGCGGCAGCGCCACGACGTCACGAACGCCCTCCGCCGCCAGGGACTCCAACACACCCTGAACGGACGGGATGTTGAAGTCCAGGAAGCCTGTCTCCACCCGTACGTCCGGGCGCAGCGAGCGCACCCGGCGGACGAGGGCGTGCACCGTCGCGGCGTGCCGCGCATCGCGGCTGCCGTGAGCGATGACCAGGAGAACGGGCTTCATGGACTCAGCTCTTCACCAGCAGGCCACGGCTGCGCAGCACCCACCGCTCCAGCGGGCTGAAGATCAGCAGGTCGATGGCGATGCCGACGAACAGGATGAGCAGGATGGCCTCGAAGACCATGGCCATGTCGCTGTTGGTGCGGCCGTTCTCCAGGAGTTGGCCGAGGCCCACGCCCAGGTCGGGGAACTGGGCGATGATCTCCGCGGCCATCAGTGAGCGCCAGGAGAACGCCCAGCCCTGCTTGAGACCCGCGACATAACCGGGCAACGAGGCGGGCAGCGTGACGTGCCAGATGCCCTGGATGCCCGTGGCCCCCATCGTGCGGCCGGCCCGCAGGAACAACGGGGGGATCTGGTCGACACCGGACACCAGGCCGTTGGCGATGGAGGGGACCGCGCCGAGCAGGATCACCGCGTACATCATGGAGTTGTTCAGGCCCAGCCAGATCACGGCCGGCGGCACCCACGCCACCGACGGCAGCGACTGCAGACCGGACAGGATCGGGCCGATGGCCGCCCGGATGAACTTCACCCGGGCCACGATCAGGCCCAGCGGGGTGCCGATGAGCAGGGCGAAGAAGAAGCCGAGCAGGCCGCGCGAGACGCTGGTCCAGATGTAGCCGAGCAGGTCGCCCGCGAGCCAGGCGTCCTTGAAGGTGGAGCCCACGGCCGCCGGCGAGGGCAGCTTGGAGGGGTCGTCGACGACCGGGTACAGCAGTGACCAGACCACGAGGACCACCGCGAGCGCGATGACCGGCGGCAGGATCTTGCCGACGAAGGTCTGGCGGAGGGTGGGGCGGCCGGTGGCGTGGGTCTCCAGCGCGTCGAGGCCCGCCTCTACGCTTCCGGCGTCCTGGGCCGGTGTCGTGTCAGTGCTGGCCATGACGGCGGATCTCCCCACGCAGTTCTTCGGTGATCTCACGGGCCAGTTCGGCCACGGGCGCGTCCTCGATACGACGCGGCTGCGGGATGTCGACCGTCCACTCGCGCGCGATCCGGCCGGGGCGGGAGGACAGCAGGATCACGCGCTGCGCGAGCCGCACCGCCTCGCGCACGTTGTGCGTGACGAACAGGACGGAGATTCCGGTCTCTTCCCAGATCCGGGTGATCTCGTCGTGCAGCACGTCCCGCGTGATGGCGTCGAGCGCCGCGAACGGCTCGTCCATCAGCAGCAGGTTGCTCTCCTGCCCCAGCGCGCGGGCCAGAGCCACCCGCTGGCGCATACCGCCCGACAGTTCGTGGACGCGCTTGCCGTACGCGCCCTTCAGCCGCACCAGTTCGAGCAGCTCCTCGGCCTTGCCGCGCCGATCGGGCTTGGGAACTCCCCTGAGTTTCAGGGCGAGTTCGATGTTCTTGCCTGCGGTCAGCCACGGGAAGAGGGCGTGCTCCTGGAACATCAGGGCGGGGCGGCCCTCTGTCGTGATGGAGCCGGCGGTCGGTCCGTCGAGCCCCGCCACCAGGTTCAGCAGCGTGGACTTGCCGCAGCCCGAAGCTCCCAGGAGGGTGACGAACTCGCCCGGCGCGACATCGATGGTGATGTCGTCCAGGACGAGCTGCTGCCCGCCCGGTCCCGCGAAGGACTTCGAGACGTGCTCAAGGCGGGCGGCGTACTCGACGGACTCGTCGGCCTTGGCGAGCGTTGTGGTCGTAGCCATGGTCGTCACCTCCTGGGAACTCATCGGGGACCGGGGTCAGCTGGTGCCGAGACCGGCGGCGTCGACCGTGGACTCACCGTCGGCCTTGAGGACCTTGTTGAGGATCGTGAGGTCGTAGATCCCGCTCAGGTCCGGCTTCTTCAGCAGACCGGCCTTGACCGCGTGCTCCGCCTCGGTGTTGAGCGTGGCGGCCAGCGGGTCGTTGGTGAACTGGATCGACTTCCAGGCCGGGTCCAGGACCGCGGGCTTGAGCGCCTTGCCGGAGTCCGCCTCCAACTGCTTGTTCGCCGCGGCCTTCGCCTCGTCAGGGTTGGCGTTGATCCACTTGTTGGCCTCGACCGACGCCTTCAGGACGGCCTCGACCGCCTTCGGGTGCTCCTTGAGGAAGTCCTGCCGCACGATGATGTTCGTGATCACGAATTTTTTGTCCGGCCACAGCGACGCCTCGTCGAGCAGCACCTTGCCGCCCTCGGCGACCAGCTTGGACGCGGTCGGCTCCGGCACCCAGGCGCCGTCGATGGAACCGGACTTGTAGGCGTCCGGGGTGATCTTGTTGTCCGTGCGGACGACCGTGACGTCACCCTTGCCGCTCTGCGCGTCGACCTTCCAGCCCTGGTCGGCGATCCAGTTGAGGAACGCCACGTCCTGGGTGTTGCCCAGCTGCGGCGTCGCGATCTTCTTGCCCTTGATGTCCTTGAGGGACTTGATCTTGTCCGGGTTGACGACCAGCTTCACACCACCGGACGCCGAACCGCCGATGATCTTCAGGCTCTTGCCGCCCGACTTGACGTAACCGTTGATCGACGGGGACGGACCGATCCAGCCGATGTCGATCGACTTGGAGTTGAGCGCCTCGATCTCGGACGGACCCGCGTTGAAGGTCGCGTAGGAGGCCTTGGTGGCGCCCAGTTCCTTCTGGAAGAAGCCCTTGTTGACGCCCACGAGCGCGGTGCCGTGGGTCAGGTTGCCGAAGTAGCCGATCTTGACGGAGTCGAGACCGTCGATCTTCTTCGCCCCGGCGGCGACCTTGGCGGAGCTGTCGTCCTTGGCATCGGAGCCGTAACCGCACGCGGCAAGGGTCAGCAGAGGGAGCGCGGCGATGACCGCGAAGGTGCGGCGAAGAGCGGATGAAGCAGGCACGGGAGGTGTTCCTCTCGGAGGCCCGGCGGTCACGGTCTCTCAGGTCGTGGCCGGGAGGTCGGCAGGTCTGCGTCTACGGCTGTGGGGGGACAGGGCGCGCAAGCGGTGCGCGTACGTCAGCGCACACATCGCGCCACCCCGCCCTGCCCGCTGCCGAGCGCGCCGCTGCCTACGCGGCCGCCCTCTTTCGCGAACGTGGAGAAGTAGTCGGTGGAGTTCATGTCAGAAGTCCCACC
Organism: Streptomyces sp. NPDC031225; assembly: GCF_055570355.1. NCBI lineage: Bacteria > Bacillati > Actinomycetota > Actinomycetes > Kitasatosporales > Streptomycetaceae > Streptomyces > Streptomyces sp. NPDC031225. Next base: position 199,719 of record NZ_JBVIHJ010000014.1, read on the forward strand.
CGTCGTCCTCGGACTCGACCTTGACGGGCTCCGGGGACGCGAACGACTCGCCGACCATGCCCGCGGTGAGCGTGGTGCCGTCGTTCGGGTCGATCAGGATGAACGAGCCGGTGCGACGCGAGTCCGAGTAGGAGTCGACGGGCAGCGGCTCCGCGGTGCGGATCTTCACGCGGCCGATGTCGTTGGCGACGAGCTGTCCCGGGTGCGGGTGCAGGGACAGGTCGTCGAGCGTGAGACGGGACGGGATGTCCTTGACGATCGCCTTGACCGTACGGGTGCCGTGCTTGAGCAGCACCCGGTGGCCGACGGTCAGCGGGGCGTCCGCGACGTGGCACACCGTGGCCTCGATGTCCTGGGTGGTCGGCGGCGCGTCCTTGCTGGGCACGAGCAGGTCGCCGCGCGAGATGTCGATGTCGTCCTCCAGGAGGATCGTCACCGACTGTGTCGTCCAGGCCACGTCGACCGGCTCGCCGAGCAGGTCGATGGCGGCGATCTTCGTGGAACGGCCCGACGGCAGCACGGTGATCTGCTCGCCGACGTGGAAGGAACCGGCGGCGATCTGGCCCGCGTAGCCCCGGTAGTCGGGGTGGTCGGCGGTCTGCGGCCGGATCACGTACTGCACGGGAAGACGCGCGTGGCAGTGACTCAGGTCGTGGGTGACCGGGACCGTCTCCAGGTGCTCCAGGACGGTGGGGCCGCCGTACCAGTCCATGTTGGCGGACGGCTCCACCACGTTGTCCCCGGCGAGCGCGGAGATCGGGATCGCGGTGACCTCCGGGACGCCCAGCTCCAGGGCGTACGCCGTGAACTCCTCGGCGATCGCGGCGAACACGGGCTCCCGGTAGTCGACCAGGTCCATCTTGTTGACGGCGAGCACCACGTGCGGCACCCGCAGCAGCGCCGCGAGGGCCGCGTGCCGACGGGTCTGCTCGACGACTCCGTTGCGGGCGTCGATGAGGATCACGGTCAGCTCGGCCGTCGAGGCACCCGTCACCATGTTGCGGGTGTACTGAACATGTCCGGGCGTGTCGGCGAGGATGAAACGGCGCCGGGGCGTGGCGAAGTAGCGGTACGCCACGTCGATGGTGATGCCCTGTTCGCGCTCCGCGCGCAGGCCGTCGGTGAGCAGCGCCAGGTCGGGGGCCTCCTGGCCGCGTGAGGCCGACACCCGCTCGACGGCTTCCAGCTGGTCGGTGAGGATCGACTTGGAGTCGTGCAGCAGGCGGCCGACGAGGGTCGATTTTCCGTCGTCGACGGAGCCGGCGGTGGCGAACCGCAGGAGGGTCGTCTCGGTGAGGCCGAGTTCCGTGATGGTGGTGCTCATGGCTAGAAGTACCCCTCGCGCTTGCGGTCTTCCATCGCGGCCTCGGACATCTTGTCGTCGGCGCGGGTGGCGCCGCGCTCGGTGAGCCGGGAGGCGGCGATCTCGGCGATGACCTGCTCCAGCGTCACGGCGTCGGAGTCGACGGCCCCCGTGCAGGACATGTCACCGACGGTGCGGTACCGGACCTGCCGCTTCTCGACGCTCTCGCCGGCCTTGGGTCCGCCCCACTCGCCGGCGGTCAGCCACATGCCGCCGCGTGCGAACACCTCACGCTCGTGCGCGAAGTAGATGTCGGGGAGCTCGATGTCCTCGCGGGCGATGTACTGCCACACGTCCAGCTCGGTCCAGTTGGACAGGGGGAAGACGCGGACGTGTTCGCCGGGCGCGTGGCGGCCGTTGTACAGGTTCCACAGCTCGGGGCGCTGGCGGCGGGGGTCCCACTGGGAGAACTCGTCGCGCAGGGAGAAGACGCGTTCCTTGGCGCGGGCCTTCTCCTCGTCGCGGCGGCCGCCGCCGAAGACGGCGTCGAACTTCTCCGCCTGGATCTTCTCGGTGAGCGGGAGGGTCTGGAGCGGGTTGCGGGTGCCGTCGGGGCGTTCCTTGAGCACACCGCGGTCGATGTAGTCCTGTACGGAGGCCACATGGAGGCGCAGACTGTGCTTGGCGACCGCGCGGTCGCGGTACTCCAGGACCTCGGGGAAGTTGTGCCCGGTGTCCACGTGCAGCAGGGAGAAGGGAACGGCCGCCGGGGCGAACGCCTTCAGGGCCAGGTGCAGCATGACGATGGAGTCCTTGCCGCCGGAGAACAGGATCACCGGCCGCTCGAACTCACCCGCCACCTCACGGAAGATGTGCACCGCCTCCGATTCGAGGGCGTCCAGGTGGGACAGGGTGTACGGGGCGTCCGTACCCTCCGCCGCCGTGGCAACGGTCGTCATGCCAGTCCCCTCTCGGTGAGCAGCGCGTGGACCGCCGCTGCGGACTCCTGGACGGTCTGGTTCTGCGACTCGATCCGCAGATCGGGCGACTCGGGCTCCTCGTACGGGTCGTCGACGCCGGTCAGCCCGGACAGCTCGCCCGCGGCCTGCTTGGCGTACAGGCCCTTCACATCGCGTACGGAGCACACCTCGACCGGAGTCGCCACATGGACCTCCAGATACCCGGTGCCGCTCTCCTGGTGGCGCTTGCGGACGGCCTCGCGGCTGTCGGCGTAGGGCGCGATGACCGGGACCAGGGTCTTGACGCCGTTGCGGGCGAGCAGTTCGGCGAGGAAGCCGATGCGCTGCACGTTGGTGTGCCGGTCCTCGCGGCTGAAGCCGAGGCCCGCCGAGATGAACTCGCGGATCTCGTCGCCGTCGAGCACCTCGACGAGGTGGCCCTCCTCGCGCAGCCGGCCTGCCAGCTCGTACGCGATGGTGGTCTTGCCGGCACTCGGCAGACCCGTGAGCCAGACGGTGGCTCCGGTCGTCACGTGCGACTCCTTGTCAGTGGTGGTCATCAGTGCAGCCCGCACTCGGTCTTGGACCGCCCGGCCCAGCGGCCGGCGCGCGCGTCCTCGCCCTCCAGGACGCGACGGGTGCAGGGGGCGCAGCCGACGGACGCGTAGCCGTCCATCAGCAGCGGGTTGGTGAGAACGCCGTGTTCGGTGACGTACGCGTCCACGTCGTCCTGGGTCCAGCGGGCGATCGGGGAGATCTTGACCTTCCGGCGCTTCTCGTCCCAGCCGACGACCGGGGTGTTCGCGCGGGTCGGGGACTCGTCGCGGCGCAGCCCGGTCGCCCAGGCCACGTAGTCCTTCAGGCCCCGCTCCAGCGGCTCGACCTTGCGCATCCTGCAGCACAGGTCGGGGTCGCGGTCGTGCAGTTTCGGTCCGAACTCGGCGTCCTGCTCGGCGACCGTCCGCGTCGGCGACAGCGTGATGACGTTGACGTCCATCACCGCCTCGACCGCGTCCCGGGTGCCGATGGTCTCCTCGAAGTGGTAGCCGGTGTCGAGGAAGACGACGTCCACGCCCTTGCGGGCCCGGGAGGCGAGGTGGGCGACCACCGCGTCCTCCATCGAGGAGGTCACACAGAAGCTCTTGCCGAAGGTGTCGACGGCCCACTGGAGGATCTCCGGCGCGGAGGCGTCCTCCAGGTCGCGGCCCGCCTGCTCGGCGAGCGCCTTGAGGTCGTCGGTCGTGCGCTCTTCCTGGATCGCGGTCATATCTGATCTCCCCCTGCGTCGGTGGGCTGAAGGCCCCGGGCGAGCAGCCCGAGGAACTTCAACTGGAATGCGCGGTTGCACGCCGCGCATTCCCAGGCGCCGTGGCCCTGCTCGCTGGGACGCAGGTCCTCGTCGCCGCAGTAGGGGCAGTAGAAGGGGGCGGCCCGCTCGCTCACGACAGGGCCTCCTCGGACGCGCGGGAGGCCCAGGCGGCGAACCGCTCGCCCTCCTCGCGCTCGGCCTGGAACCGCTTCAGGACGCGCTCGACGTAGTCGGGCAGTTCCTCGGAGGTGACCTTCAGGCCGCGCACCTTGCGGCCGAACCCGGCCTCCAGGCCGAGCGCGCCGCCCAGGTGCACCTGGTAGCCCTCGACCTGCTCGCCCCGGTCGTTGAGGACCAGCTGGCCCTTGAGACCGATGTCCGCCACCTGGATACGGGCGCAGGCGTTCGGGCAGCCGTTGAGGTTGATGGTGAGCGGCTCGTCGAAGTCCGGGACGCGGCGCTCCAGTTCGTCGATCAGCTGGGAGCCGCGCGCCTTGGTCTCGACGATGGCGAGCTTGCAGTACTCGATGCCGGTGCAGGCCATGGTGCCGCGCCGGAAGGACGAGGGCCTGGCCGTCAGGTCCAGCGCCTCCAGGGCTTCCACCAGCGGCTGGACCTGCGCCTCCTCGACATCGAGGACGATCATCTTCTGCTCGACGGTGGTCCGGACCCGGCCCGAGCCGTGCGCCTCCGCGACCTCGGCGATCTTCGTGAGCGTGGCGCCGTCGACGCGGCCGACGCGCGGGGCGAAACCGACGTAGTAGCGGCCGTCCTTCTGGCGGTGCACCCCGACGTGGTCGCGCCAGCGGCCCGAGGGCTCGGCGGGCGCGGGGCCGTCGGTCAGCTTGCGCTTCAGGTAGTCGTCCTCAAGGACCTGGCGGAACTTCTCCGGGCCCCAGTCGGCGACGAGGAACTTCAGACGGGCGCGGGTCCGCAGCCGCCGGTAGCCCCAGTCCCGGAAGATGCCGACCACACCGGCCCACACCTCGGGCACCTCGTCCAGCGGCACCCAGGCGCCGAGCCGGACACCGAGCTTGGGGTTGGTGGACAGGCCGCCGCCGACCCACAGGTCGAAACCGGGGCCGTGCTCGGGGTGCTCGACGCCGACGAAGGCGATGTCGTTGATCTCGTGGACCACGTCGAGGAGCGGGGATCCTGAGATCGCCGTCTTGAACTTGCGCGGCAGGTTGGAGAACTCCTTGCTGCCGATGTACCGCTCGTGGATCTCGTCGATGGCCCAGGTGCCGTCGATGATCTCGTCCTCGGCGATCCCGGCGACCGGCGAGCCGATGACGACACGCGGGCAGTCGCCGCAGGCCTCGGTGGTGGAAAGGCCGACCGCCTCCAGCCGGTTCCAGATCTCCGGGACGTCCTCGATGCGGATCCAGTGCAGCTGGATGTTCTGCCGGTCGGTGACGTCCGCGCTGCCGCGCGCGAACTCCTGCGAGATCTCGCCGATCACCCGCAGCTGCTGGGTGGTGAGGCGTCCGCCGTCGATCCGCACCCGCAGCATGAAGTACTTGTCGTCCAGCTCCTCCGGCTCCAGGATCGCGGTCTTGCCGCCGTCGATCCCGGGCTTGCGCTGGGTGTACAGCCCCCACCAGCGCATTCGGCCGCGCAGGTCGTTGGGGTCGATCGAGTCGAAGCCCCGCTTGGAGTAGATCGTCTCAATGCGTGTCCGCACGTTGAGACCGTCGTCGTCCTTCTTGAACTGCTCGTTGCCGTTCAGCGGGGTGTGGTGCCCCGCGGCCCACTGACCCTCACCGCGGTGACGGCTCACCTTGCGGCGGGGCGCTGCGGCGGCAGGGTTCTGCGGGGTGGCGGCCATCGTTGTACGTCCTTCGGGACAGGCGGGAAGCGGCTCTTACCTGCGCGTACGGGCGCATGGGTGTACCTGCGCGACATTGCGCGGGGAGGAGAACGAGAGGATGTGCCGGGTGACGCTGCGGCTCGTCAGCGCACCGGACAGATGGCGCTGGACATGCGGCCGAGATCGACGTGCCGCCGACTCACCAAGGCAATTCCAGTTCCAGACATGACGGAAGCGTGTCACGGCGTTCTGGACACAGTCCAGCTTTATCCGCCATGTGGACACCCTTGTCTCGACAGGCAAGACGATGGTGTCGTTGGTCACAAAGATCGCGAGCCCTCTTGTTCCCGCAGGTCAGACTGGGTAAGCCCCAGGCCAGGGGCCCGGCGTGGGCACCTCGGGCTCCTCCTCGACCTTGGTGTCGAAGAGCTGGAAGCCGCGGCGCAGGTAGTTGCCCATCGCGTGCTCACCGTCCTTGCTGCATGTATGCAGCCAGACCCGCTTGGTTTCCGGCACACCCGGCCAGCGGGTCGCGAGGTCCCAGGCGCGGGCGGTGCCGTACGAGAGGAGGTGGCCGCCGATCCGCCTGCCGCGGAACGCCGGGATCAGGCCGAAGTACTCGATCTCCACGACACCGTCGTCCTGCGGGCCGAGTTCGACGTAACCGGCGGGGGTGCCGTGGTCGTACGCCACCCAGGTCTCCACGCCGGGACGCTCCAGATGCCGCTGCCACTGCGCGTACGTCCACGAGAGCCGGTCGGTCCAGAGGATGTCACCGCCGACCGACGCGTAGAGGTAGCGGCTGAACTCGGGGGAGGGCACCTCGGCACGGACGATCCGGATCTCGCCCTGCGGGACCTCGGCGGGCAGGAGATCGGTCGGGGCGGTCTGTTCCAGGGACCAGGTGGTCACGGCGATGTTGGGCATGCCGGTCAGGGAATCATCCGGGCGGCCGGTCTGTCGATCGCGTGCCCGCAGCCGTGACCGGCCACGCCCACGCGACAGGGCCGCAGATGGACACGGCCCCGCGCGCCCTCGTCAGCCGAGCGACTTCTCGATCGAACCCAGGGGCAGCGCGAACAGGGCCCGGCCCGACTGGGACCACACGTCACCCGTCTGTTCCCAGTACGACAGGGACTCCGACTCCCCGCTCCAGCAGCTCCGTGACTCGTCCGCGCCGCAGCGGGTGGCCTTCGCGGGCTCCGAGGTGTTCTGACGCCACAGGGTGCCGTGGTCGCCCTCGGTGACGGCGGGGCGGCTCAGATACCACTGCGAGTCGTACGACAGGGCGGGCCCGGAGCCGGACGCCTTGGAGGTGTAGGCCTCGGCCACGCGCGCGTACCCGCCGGCGTCGGTGGCCAGCAGTCCCGAGCGGCCGGGGTCGCTGCTGTAGTCGTAGCGCCACAGCCGGGCGCTCGCGTCGTCGTCCTTGGAGGTCCACTCGCTCGCGACCAGGCTGTCCGGGACGGTGCTGCGGTCCAGGGAGAGGTAGTCGGGGCGGGTCGCGCCCGCCCCGCCGGTCAGGCGGTAGGAGCCGACGGCGGGCAGGACCCACTGCTCGCCGTGCGCCGACCAGCCGCCGCGCACCCTGCCGACCGCGCCGCTGTGGACGGTGGCCCGCTGGATGCGGTTCATGTCGTAGACGTACAGCGCGTCGCCGCCGTGGCCGCTCGCGGTCACCAGCAGTTTGTTCTCGTACCAGACCATGCCGGTGATCTGGGAGACGAGGCCGCGGTAGTCGCGCCCGCCGTCGACCGGGACGGCGAGGAGCACCCAGGAGTAGGTGAGCCGGTTCAGGTCGTTGGCGTCGACGAAGGCGACCCGGGCCAGGCCCCCGCCCTGTTCCGCGGTGCCGGTGCGGCTCCACGCGGAGAGGATCACGCGGTTGGCGCCCCACAGGCCGTCGTCGTCGGCGTCCCCCGAGGTGGTGACCGCGCCTGCCCGCCAGGACCGGGTGTCGGCGGCGTCCCAGCAGTACGCGGCGGTGGCCGAAGGCGCCACGGGCAGTGCCCGGCGCTCGTCGGCCGTACAGCCGATCGCGTCCCGCAGGCTCCGGTCGGCGGAGTCGAGGACGGCGGAGACTCCGACGGGACGTCCCATCGAGGAGGAGAGCCGGTCCAGGGAGCGCTCCGGGACCCGGGTCTCCTTCAGTCGCAGCGGGGCGGTCTCCGCGGCCGAGGTGAGCGGCTTCAGGGTCCCGGGGTTGGCGGCCACCGTGGCCTGCGAGGCACTGATCATGGTGGCGGCGCCGGTCAGCGCGAGGGCGGTCCCGGCCAGGAAGGCTCGCAGCGCCTGGCCCCGCCTGCGCCTGCGGTGTCTGCCACGATGCTTCATAACGTCCTCCCGAGGCGGGCCAACTGCGCCTGATGATCCGTACGTTGACCGAGGAGCAGGTGGGGTGACCCGTAGGGGATGCTACGGCAGTGGAGGGCCGATGGGGACGAAGACCCTGCAATTATGCGGAAGTCGCACACTCGGGGTGCTCAGTTCGCCCCTTCGGAGGCACGGGAGCCGAGCACGGCGGGGGCCGTGGAGTGCGGCAGCAGGTCGGCCGGGCGGCCCGGCAGCAGCACCTCGACCTCGGCGTCCTCGCAGAAACGATACGGCCGATGTTCCAGGAACGCCCCGAGATAGCGCCGCACTCGGGACATCTCCGCGCGAACGGTCACCGTACGGGCCGGATCGCCGAACATGTCCTCGGCCAGGCCCGCCGCACTGCGCCCCGAACGGTGCAGGGCCAGCAGATACAGCAACTCGGCGTGCCGAGGACTCAGTTCGTGACTCCAGGTGCCCGCGCCGCCCGACACCGTCACCGTCCAGCGGCGCGGATGGGCGAGATCGAGGACGATACGGCTGACGCCGGGCGGCTCCGGCTGGTCGGCGGCCCGCACCAACCAGCCGCCTCCCAGCGGCTCCAGCGTGCACAGCCCGAGCGCCGGCAGCCACCGGCGGCCCGGCGACAGCGACTTGGGCAGCGCGATCCGGTGTGCATACGGCATTCCGGTCACCGCCGCCGTCCAGCCGTCCCGGTCCACCACCACGGCCCGCCCGGCGAGCCGCGCGAGCACGGGCGCCGCCACGGCGCGCAGTTGCTCCAGTGAGGTCAGATGCAGTTCACGCAGCCGCGACTCGGCGAGCTTGGCCACCGAGTCCACCCAGGAGAGCGTCGCCGGGTGCATCGTCTCCAGCGGCCCGCTCACGTCGACCACGCCGATCAGGCGGCCGTCCCGGGGATCCTTGATGGGGGCGCCGGTACAGGTCCATGAGGTCTGCGAACGCACGAAGTGCTCGGAGGCGAAGACCTGGACGGGGCGGCGCACCACGGCCGGGGTGCCGATGCCGTTCGTGCCGACGACGTCCTCCCGCCAGTCGGCGCCGAGTTCGAAGCCGGTGCCGTCGGCCTTGCGCAGCACGGGGGAGCTGCCCTCCCGCCACAGCACCCGGCCGTCCTCGTCGGCGACCACCATGATGTGGTGGGCGACGTCCGCGACCGACAGCAGCCCCTCCCGCAGCACCGGCAGGATCTGCCGGAGCTGGGTGCCCTCCCGGCGCCGCTGCACCTCCTCGGGAGGCAACAACCCTGACCGGAAATCGTGGTCGGGGTCGACGCCACCGCGCCGCATGCGACTCCAGGACTCCTCGATCACGGGGCGCGGGGCCAACGGTGCGCGCCGGCCGGACAACGTGGCGGAGCGGACCTCGCTCAGTACCCGGGCCGCGCGCGCCGAGTCCACGGCGGCAAGCTGGGTCACGTGTGTCGGCGAGAGCGGCACAGGTCCTCCCGTTCTCCGGTCCATTGACTGTCCGTCTCATAGTGCCGGTCGTCTACGAGGAAGGAGCACCGTCCGCCCACAGACGCCAGGAAGTTGCAACCCCCTGCAACCCTGGTGGTGGGCCCCACACTGGTTGAAAATTGGGCCAACGCCGTCTCGCAGCGGCGTGTTTCGGCCTCCGAGGGCCGCAACGGGGGTGGTGCCGTGTCGGCGCAGCACCACCCCCGTTCTCTCCCGTGGCAGGGGTCGCCCCCGTGATGCCGGTACGGGCCGGTCGCGCAGTTCCCCGCGCACCTGTCGGGTTCAGGCCTGTGGCCCGGCCCGGTCCACCACGCTCGTCAGGTCGAGGCTCGTCGGCAGTGTGCCGAAGGCCGTTCCCGCGTCGCTGCCCAGGCGGGACGCGCAGAACGCGTCGGCCACCTCGGGGGGCGCGTGGCGGACGAGCAGGGAACCCTGCAGGACCAGCGCGAGGCGTTCCGTCACGCGGCGGGCACGACCCTCGATGCCGTCCAGATCGGCCAGTTCGGTGAAGAGGTCCTTCGTCGCCGCGTCCAGGCGACGGTCGGCGCCCCGGGACTCGCCGATCTCCAGGAGGTAGGCGTTCAGGGCCTGGGGTTCCCGGCGCAGGGCCCGTACGACGTCCAGCGCCTGCACGTTGCCCGCGCCCTCCCAGACCGAGTTCAGCGGTGACTCGCGGACCAGGCGGGGCAGGCCCGACTCCTCCACGTAGCCGTTGCCGCCCAGGCATTCGGCGGCCTCCGTGACGAGGGGCGTGCAGCGCTTGGTGATCCAGTACTTCGCCGCCGGGACCGCGATCCTCAGGAACGCGCGCTCCTGTTCGCCGCCCGTGTCGTGGGCGGCCGCCAGACGCAGGGCGAGGGTGGTCGCGGCTTCGGACTCCAGGGCCAGGTCGGCCAGGACGTTGCGCATCAGCGGCTTGTCGACGAGCTTGCCGCCGAAGGCCTCGCGGTGGGTGCAGTGGTGGATCGCCTGGGCCACGGCCTGGCGCATCAGGCCCGCCGAGCCCAGGGCGCAGTCGAGGCGGGTCGCCGCGACCATCTCGATGATGGTACGGACCCCGTCCCCCTCGTCGCCCACACGGCGGGCCCAGGTTCCGTCGAACTCGACCTCCGCGGAGGCGTTGGAGCGGTTGCCGAGCTTGTCCTTGAGGCGCTGGAGGAGAAACGTGTTGCGGGTGCCGTCCGCCAGGACGCGGGGGACGAGCAGGCAGGTGAGTCCGCCCGGGGCCTGCGCGAGGACCAGGAAGCTGTCCGACATGGGGGCCGAGCAGAACCACTTGTGGCCGGTCAGCTCGTAGGTCTCGCCGTCGGGCAGCTGCCGCGCGGACGTCGTGTTCGCCCGGACGTCGCTGCCGCCCTGCTTCTCCGTCATGCCCATCCCGAACAGCGCCCCCGCCTTCAGGTGGGCGGGCCGCAGTTCGCGGTCGTAGACCATGGAGGTGAGACGGGGCTCCCACTCGGCGGCGAGATCCGGGTCGGTGCGCAGGGCGGGCACCGCCGCGTGGGTCATCGACAGCGGGCAGCAGTTGCCGGCGTCGACCTGCGTCCACAACAGGAACGCGGCCGCCCGGCGCACATGTCCGCCGGGGCGGGCCCAGGCGGCGGTCAGGCCCGCGGCGACGCCCTTGCCGAGAACCCGGTGCCAGGCCGGATGGAACTCGACCTCGTCGATCCGGTGGCCGTGGCGGTCGTGGGTCCGCAGCCGGGGCGGGTTGTCGTTGGCCTGGGCGCCCCACTCCTGCACCTGCGCGGAGCCGCAGGCCCGGCCGAGTGCCGACAGCTCGCCGTGGACCTCGTCGAGCAGGGCCGGGTCGAGATGCCGTTCGACGGCCGCCGTGAGGGCGCGGTCGGCGCGGTAGACGTCGTAGCCGGTCAGGGGTGGGGGCTGGTTGGTCACGGTGTGCGTGGTGCCTGCCATGCCTGCGAAAGTACCCCGGGGCACCGCACCGGTCACCTCACGACGCCGCCGCCCGGCCGCGGGGTGTGTGTGCCGGGCACTTCGCGGAAGTGGTGCGCGGTTGGCGGGTGTGTGCGCGGGGGTCCGGTGGGTGTGGTGGCTGGTCGTCGGGGGTGCGCGGGTCGGGTGGCTGCCGGGAGGCCGGAGGTGTGCGTCGGTCGTGTCGCGGGGAGGTGGTGCCGGGCGGTGGGGGGTGTGTGCGTCGGTTGGCTCGCGGAGGGGGTGCCCGGTCGCGGGGTGTGTGCGCCGGTCACCCCGCGACGCCGACGCCCGGTCGCAGGGTGCGCGCGCCCGTTACCGCGTGGACGTGGCGCCCGGTCGCCGGGTGGGGCGGGCCGGGCGCTGTGTGGAGGGGCGGGCTCTCAGGCGAGGTGGGCCATCACCTCCGCCGGCTCGTGCACCGGGTCCGCCTCGGGGACGCCGTGCGGCCAGCCCGGCCGGTACACGGTGTCGAGATAGCGCTCGCCGAGGTCCGGGGCGATCGCGACCGCGGTGAGGCCCCGTCGGCCGTGGGCGGACAGCCACTGCTGGGCGCCGCTGACGACCGTGCCGGTGGAGCCGCCGAACAGGAAGCCCCGGGCGGCCAGCCGGCGGCAGGCCTGGAGGGTGTCCGGCTCCTCGACGAGCACCACGTCGTCGATGTACGACCTGTCGAGCAGCTGCGGCGGCACGCTGGTGCCGAGTCCCGGGATCATCCGGACGCCGGGCGGCCCGCCGAAGGTGACCGAGCCGACGCTGTCGACGGCAACGATCCGCACCGGGCGCCGCCACTGCCAGAACCAGCGGGCGCAGCCCATCAGGGTCCCGGTGGTGCCGGCCCCGACGAACAGGACGTCCAGGTCGGGGAAGCGGCGCGCGATGTCCGGCGCGGTGGTGCGGTAGTGCGCCCGCCAGTTCCCCTGGTTGCTGTACTGGTTGAGCCACACGTACCGCTCGTCCGAGGCGCACAGCGCGCGCACATAGGCGAGCCGGGCGCCCAGGTATCCGTCGTGCAGGTTCGGCTCCATGACGACGTGCACCCGGGTGCCGAGTGCCTCCATCAGCCGGATCGTCACCGCGTTGCACCGGGTGTCGGTCACGCACAGGAACCGGTAGCCCCGGCTCGCCGCGATCACGCTCAGGGCCACCCCCAGGTTCCCCGACGACGACTCGACCAGGATCGACCCGGGCCGCAGGGTGCCGTCGCGCTCGGCGGCGTTCACCATCTCGCGGGCCGCCTTGAGCTTGATGGACCCGGCGAAGTTGAAGCCCTCGCACTTCAGGAACAGCGGTAGCTCCAGCGCCGCCCGCAGGTCGACGTAGAGGTCGGACTCGTTGAACTCCGAAGGATCGGATATGACGGGCATGACGCCCCCCTCCTCATGCGCCACTGATCGTTCAGCCGTACCGGCGCAGCTCGTTGAAGAACCCGTCGACGACGTGCAGTTCGCCGCGCCGGGCCAGTTCGTCGTGGACGAACCTGCCGACGGCGAGGTCCAGGACCCCCAGTCCGAAGGGCGAGAACACCACCGTCCGGTCCGTCGGGACGGTCACCCGTCCGGTCAGCACGTCGTCGAGCGTGCCGTCGATGAAGTCCCTGCTCCCCGTGAGCTGTTCGGCCAGATGCGGGGAGGTCTCGGCCTTGAGACAGTGCTCGACGTCGTCGACGAAGTTGGCGGACGCGAGCAGGATCTCCGGGGCGAGATCGCGCAGGGAGACATGCAGGACCAGGGGGTGATGGCCGAACCACGACGGATCGTGGACGTGCGGTGCGCCGGCGACCGTGGCGAAGACCACCAGGTCACTGGAGCGGACGAGGGATTCGGCCGTGTCGTGCACGGCCACCTTCCCGGGCGCCCCGGACCGCTCCAGGTACCCGCGGAACCCGGCGGCGCTCTCGGCGGACAGGTCGTGCACGCCCGTCTCCTCGAACTCCCAGCCGGTGGCGGTGAGATGGGTGTGGATGTAGCGGGCGATCAGCCCGGTGCCGATGAACCCGACCCGGGTGGGGCGGACCCGGCCCGCGCTGAGCCTCCCGGCCGCCAGCGCCGCCGACGACGCCGTGCGCGTGGCGCTGATGACCGAACTCTCCAGACAGGCGAACGGATAGCCGGTGTCCGGGTCGTTGAGGATCAGCACCGCGGATGCCCGCGGCAGCCCGGACTCGATGTTCTCCGGGAAACTGGAGACCCACTTCAGACCGTCCACCCGCAGCGGTCCGCCCAGCGAGGCGGGCAGCGCGATGATCCGGGACGACGGGCGGTCCGGGAACCTCAGGAAGTACGACGGGGGGTTCACCGAGTCGCCCGCGCCGTGCAGCCGGTACACGGCCTCGACGAGGTCCGCGATCTCCGGTTCCCGGCCGTGCAGGGCCTGTTGGACCTGCTTGCCGGTGACGAGGGCGAAGGAGGGAGCGCCGACGGTGCTCATACGCCGCTCACCTCGCCGTCGGTGCGCAGTACCGGGTCGCCGAGCGCGGCCAGTACCTCGCGCGGCCCCTCGAAGGGCTCGCGGCTGTGCGCCGTACGGATGTTGTCGACGAGCAGGAGGTCGCCGTCCTGCCAGGGTTCGCGCACGGTGTGGGCGTCGTACACCTCGTTGATCGCCCGTACGACGTCCGCGTCGATCGGATCGCCGTCTCCGAAGCGGGTGTTGAAGGGCAGTCCGTCGGCCCCGTACACGTCCACCAGGTATTCGTGCACTTCCGGCTCCATGGTCCACTCGTTGAGGAAGGCGATCTGGTTGAACCAGCAGGGCAGGCCGGAGCCGGGGTGCCGGAGCACCGCGCCGCGCCGCTGCCGGGTGCGCAGGGAACCGTCGCTCTGCCAGGCGCACTCGATGGCGTGCCGGCGGCAGTACCGCTCGACGGCCGCGCGGTCGTCCGTGCCGAACGCCTCCCCGACCGACGCGCCGATGTCCTCGTGGTACGACCGGGTCAGCAGCCAGCCCTCCCGTTCGAAGCGGGAGACCAGGTCGCGGGGGAGGTCCCGCAGCACCGCCGACGCGTCGGCGAGCGCGGTCGCGCCCCCGGACCCGGGCGCCTCCAGACAGGCGAACAGCAGCAGACCCGGGAACTCCAGGCCGTAGCTGATCTCGTGGTGCATGCACATCTGCTGGTTCGGCGGCCACTTGGTCGTCGAGTACACGCCGTCCGCGTAGCGGCGCCGGGGCGCGAAGGGTTCACGGTCGGGCATCAGGCCGTCGGTCAGCCGCCGGAAGACACTCTCGGTCGTGGTGGGGTCGGCGAGACCGAGCCCGCGCACCAGGACGCTGCCGTGTTCGGATACGAGCGCACGCAGCGGGTCGTGGTGCTCGGCGGCCCAACTCGTCGGATCGACGACGGACTTGGCGTACAGGACCGGTGGACCGCCCGGAGCCGGATCGAGGTGCGGAAGGAGACTCGTGGATGACATCTCGGTGTTCCTTTCAGCTGTTCCGGTCGAGCAGGCCCGCCAGGTCCGCGAGGACCGGGTGGCGGACGACGTCCTTGAGGGTGATCGCCCGGTCCAGGGCGATCGCGAGACGCACGGCGGACAGCGAGCTGCCGCCGCGGTCGAAGAAGTGGTCGAGACGGCCCACGCGGTCCGCCGGGACACCGAGCACCTCGGCCCAGGCGTCCGCCAGCCGCCGCTCGCCCGCCGTCACGGGCTCGTCCGCCGCACCGGCGTCGAGGTCCTCGGCGAGCGCGGTGAGCGTACGGCGGTCGGTCTTGCCGTTGGCGGTCAGCGGCAGCTGCTCCCGCCAGTGCACGACGGCCGGCACCATGTACGACGGCAGCGACACGGCCAGCCGTTCCCGCACCGCGTCCGCGCCCACCGGCTCGGGCCCGGCGCAGAACGCGGCGAGCTGGGTGCCCCGGACGACCACGACGGCCCCGTCGCGGACCCCGTCCACCCGCAGCAGCGCGTTCTCGATCTCGCCGATCTCCACCCGGAATCCGCGGATCTTGACCTGGGTGTCCCGGCGGCCCAGGAACTCCAGTTTGCCGTCGGCCCCCCAGCGCCCCACGTCGCCGCTGCGGTACAGCCGCTCGCCGGGCCGGTAGGGGTCCGCCATGAAGGCGGCCGCGGTGCGCTCGGGGTCGTTGACGTACCCGCGCCCCACGCACACCCCGGAGAAGACGATCTCGCCCGGCGCGCCCAGCGGCACGGGCACCAGGTCCTCGTCGACGACGTACACGCGCACATTGCGCACCGGCCGGCCGAGCGGGACCCGGTCGCCGTCCGGCACCCGGTCCATGACCTCGTGGTTGGTGTCGTCCGAAGTCTCGGTCAGGCCATAGGCGTTGGCCAGCCTGATCCCGGGCGCGGTGGCGAACCAGCGCTGCACCAGCTCCCGCTTCACCGCCTCGCCGGTCACCGACACACACCGCAGATCGGCCAGTTCACGCGGCCGCTGCCCCAACTCGGCTAGTACGGCCTCCAGATATGAGGGCACGACCTGGAGCACGTTGACGCGCCCCCCGATCACCGTGTCCACGAACCGCGGGACGTCGAGGATCGTGTCCTGCCCGATCAGCAGGGTCCGCCCGCCCACGAGGGTGGCGGCGAGGAGCTGCCACAGGGAGATGTCGAAGCACTGCGGCGCGGTCTGCGCGACCACGTCGTGCTCGCCGATCCCCAGGTCCTCGACCTTGGCGAGGACGTGGTTGACGAAGCCGGCGTGCTCGCACATCGCGCCCTTGGGCTCGCCGGTGGAGCCGGACGTGAAGTAGATGTAGGCCAGTTGGTCCGCCGGGACCGGGATCCCGAGATCGCCGTCCGGGTGGCCCTCGGCGTACGCGTCGGCCACGAACAGCGTCCGGGCCGACGTACCGGCGAGCGAGCCCGTGCTGCCGTGTTCGGTGACGACCAGTTCGCAGCCCGCCCGGGACAGCGTCCTCGCGACCCGCTCGGCCGGGAAGTGCGGTTCGACCGGCAGATACACCCCGCCCGCCTTGAGCACGCCGAGCACCGCCGCCATCCAGTCCAGGGTGCGCTCCATGACGACGGCGACGACACCCTCGGACGTGAGACCACGGGCCAGCAGCGTCCGACCCACTTGGTTCGCCCGGGAGTTGAGCTCCGCGTACGACCACTGCCGCTCGCCCTCCACGGCCGCCACGGCGTCCGGGTGCTTCTGGACCCGCTCCTCGAAGAGCTCGTGCACCCGCCGGTCCGGGAGTTCACGGACCGGACCCGCCAACTCCTCCAGCTGGAAGCGGAGTTCGTCCTCGGACAGCAGGCTCGTGCGGTCCGGGTGGGCCAGCGCGGTGAGGTGGTAGCCGGCGATGCGGGCGGCGGCAGCGGCGTCGAGGACGCCGGTGCGGTGACGCAGCCGCAGGGTGCCGTCGGTGACGGTGACCCGCAGGTCGTCGCCGGGCGCGCCCTGCGCCTCGCCCGAGAGGGCGGCCAGGACCCTGGCGTGGGCCGTCAGCAGCGCGGCCGGGTCGGTCGGTGTGCCGTCGGGCAGTGGGACCGCGTACTCCGTGACCTCCGGTATCGGACCGGGTGCCGGGTGCGGAACTGTTTCCATGACTTTCTTCCCCCTGTGTCTTTCCGTGCAGGTCGTGCGGGCGGTGCGGCGGTTCAGGCGCGGCGCGGTGCCACCGCCGGGTTGCCGCCCCAGTGCGCCCCCGGCGGGATCTCCTCGCCCTTCATCAGGAAGGAGTCGGCGGCGAGTACGGCGCCGTCGCCCATCGAGACGCCGTAGTGGACCAGCGCGCCCGCCCCGAGGGTGCAGCCGTCGCCGATGACGATGTGGTCGGACTTGAAGGTGCCGTCCTCCTGGGAGTGGGCCTGCACCTTGGAGTGGTGGCCGAGCGTGGTGTCGCTGCCGATCGCGACCAGCGTGCGCTCGGTGACGTAGCAGCCGTCGTCGAAGACCCGGCGGCCCAGGCGCATACCGAGCGCCCGCCAGACGAGGTTCTTGAACGGGGTGCCGTCGAACACGGCGAGGTGGTGGTCCGGCACCTTCCACAGCCGCTCGTGCCACCAGAAGTACGGGTCGTAGATGGAGCACAGCCGCGGCTGCAGCGGCCGGAACCGGGTGATCACGCGCTCCACCAGCACCCAGTAGGAGGTGGTCAGCAGCAGGGCGGCCATCAGGTAGCCGCCGATGAGCGGGCCGCCGCGGGCGCCCTGGCCGCCGTAGAGGTCGACGGCCGCGAAGCCGAGCACCGTCAGCAGGAACCAGTGCAGCCAGCGCAGGAACAGGAACAGGGCCATCGTGCGGGCGTTGGAGCCGTTCTTGGCCGAGAGGCGGCGGCGCAGCTCGTCGCCCTCGCGGAAGTGGTCGAAGCGGGTGTCGCGCTCCACCGTGCGCGGGATCTCGAAGGGCGGCGAGCCCAGCAGGCCGACGCCCTCACGGAGTTCACCGTCGAGAGGCACCAACACCTTGGTGGCGAGCAGGCAGTTGTCGCCGGTACGGCCGCCGACCGGGTAGGCGATGTGGTTGCCGAGGAAGTTGCGCGCCCCGATCGAGACCCGCGACACCCGGAACGAGGTGCTGGAGTACTCGGCGTTGAGGACCGAGAGTCCGTCGGCGACCATCGTGCCGCTGCCGACGGTGGCCAGGTACGGCGTCTCGTGCGCGACCTCGGTGCCGAAGTTGGAGCCGGTCTGCTCGACGGTCGAGAGGTCGTAGCCGATGGACCGCAGGTAGGGGACGATGTACGAGCTGTCGCCGCACAGCCACTTGAAGAACCTGATGTTGGTCATGCGGGCGATCGCGCGCTGCACCGAGTAGTGGAAGCCGTACAGCGGATAGACCCGGTCCGGCCGCAGCGTCAGGTTCAGCACCCGTGGCAGCACGGTCACGGTGACAAGGCCCAGGACGATCGTTCCGACGAAGAAGGCGACGGACAGGGCCAGCGCCTCGGCGTAGAAGGCCGTCGACGCCAGTTCCTTCGCGTCCGGCTCCAGGAGCGGGTCCAGCGCCGGTACCAGGTCCAGCACCAGGAAGGTGCCGCCGAGGCCGAGCGGGACGTACACCAGCAGTGTCTGGAGCAGGGCGACCAGGGCGTAGCCGGCCCGGCGCGGGGTGGTGCAGCGGGCCGCGGGGACGCGGATGTGGTCGACGTCGGTGCGGCGGGCCGGCGAGCCGTGCCAGCGCTGGCCGGCGGGGATCGCGGCGCCGTCGTACAGCGCGGAGGAGTGGCCCAGCTGGCCTCCGTTGCCGATCGAGGTGCCGATGTCGAGGACGGTCTTCTCGCCGACGAAGACGTCCCGGCCGAGGGTGACGGGGCCGGTGCGGATCCGGCCCGCGTGCGCCCGGTAGCCGAGGAACAGGGCGTCCTTGCGGATCACCGTGCCGGCGCCGACGGTCAGCAGGTCGGTGCAGACCGGCACCGAGTGGGACAGGATCGTGACGCCGGGGCCGATGCGGGCGCCGAGGGCCCGCAGGTAGAGGACGTACAGCGGGTTGCCGGTGAACAGGACCATCGGGTTGGCGCGCAGCAGCGCCTTGACGGTCCAGAAGCGGACGTAGGCGAGGCTCCAGACCGGGAACTCCGTCTCCTTCCACCGGCCGACGAGCACCCACTTCGCCACCACGGGCAGGGTGCACACCGTGAGGAACAGGGCGCCGCCGAAGACCAGCGAGCGCAGATAGACGGAGAGGACGCCGTCGCCGCCGGATATCCAGGAGTACCCCTCGGCCATGGCGGTCCCGGCACCGAGGCAGTACACGGCGAAGACCAGGAACTGCAGCACTCCGCACAGGACATAGCGCGCGGTGCTGCCCTCCGGCGGGGGCGGCTCGGCGGGCCGCGTGGGGGCCGGTGCGGTGACCGGGCCCTCGGTGAGTGCCGCCGCCAGAGCGCGGAGCGTGGGATGGCCGTAGACGTCCTTCATCGACACCGACGGCAGGTCGTCCCGCTTCCTGACCCGGGCGCAGAACTGCGCCATGACCAGGGAGTTGGCGCCCAGGTCGTCGAAGAAGTGGCTGTCGAGGGGGACGTGCTCCGTCTTCACGACCCCGGCCAGCACCTCGGCGAAGACCTGTGCGGTGCCGTCCGCCGGGGCGACTGTCGTGATCTCGCCGGGATTTACCACCACTTGAGCTCCTAGATCATCACTTTTGGTCTTATGGACTATTCGGTGTGCTTGGTAAGTCGGGCCGGGCTCTCCACCGGTTCCGGGAACCGCGGTGGTGTTACGGCCTCGCGACACCGCCGGGCCGCGCCTGCGACGACCGTTTCCAGCGGGCCACGCCCGACGTGCCGCCACGAGAGGGCGAAGAGGAGCGCTCCGGTGCTCATGACGGCGTAGAGGAGCTCGGGGGAGCGGGAGAGCGCGCCGGTGGCGAGGAGGAGCACATGGGCGGTGTAGAGGGTCAGCGGCATGGTGCCCGCCGCCGCGAGCGGCGTGAGCGCCCGCGTGAGAGGGGTGCTCCTGGTCAGCAGCAGGGCGGCGCCGAGGATCGCCGCCGCCGAGCCCAGGGTGAGGAGCATGTCGAACGGCGTGGTGGTGTGCGGCGCGCGGGAGAGCAGTGCCCACCAGGTCGCGCCGTCGGGGCTGTCCCACAGGGCCTCGGCCCGGGAGGCGCCCGGGAACTCCGCGCTCCACAGGTGCCGTAGCCCGTCGAACCGGAACAGGACCAGGGAGGACGTCAGCCAGACACCGGCCGCCAGGGCGAGACCACCGCCGAGCAGCCGGGGCGCGGTCTTTCGTGACGTCAGGTCCAGTCGGCCGAGGGCGAGTCCGGCGCACAGATAGGCGGTCCAGGCGAGCACCGGGTAGTCGCCGTGCACGAGCAGGTCGGACACCAGTCCGAGCGGATCGGTGACCACGTCCTGGAGCGTCGGATCGCCGTCGAAGGCGGGCTCCGGCAGTACGCCCCGCAGCGCGTGGACGGCGAACGGCGCCCCCACGGCCAGGAACAGGGAGAGACAGGCCAGGAGCCGGGGGCCGAGGCCCAGCAGTGGGATCGCGAGAAGGAACAACAGGGCGTAGAACACCAGGATCACGTCCACGTCCAGGTCCGCCGCGCGCGAGGCGTAGCCGAGCAGCAGCCCGATCAGCGCGATGACGCCGGCCCGCGCCGCCACCGCGACGGTCGCGGGCCGTCCGGTCGCCGGCCACCGGCCGCCCGTCGTGAAGGCCAGCCCGATCCCGGCCGTCACGGCGAACGTCGCCGAGGAACGCCCGCCCGCGAACATCCAGGCGTACGTGGGCGATCCGGCCGCGTCGAATGCGCCGAACACATGAACGGAGAACATGCCGAGCAGGGCGATGCCCCGCGCCACATCGACCCCCACGATGCGCGGCACGGCATGCTTCGGTGTGTACGGAACAGGCATGCGAATTCTCCAGAGAGAGATACGAAGGAATGTCGCCGGCTGTTCACCGCGCAGCGGAGAATCATGATGCAGAACCCCCGTGCTTCCGGTGTGTCGGAAGAAAGAGAAGTGCCGTGAGACACTGAATGAAATAAGAGGAGAAGCGGTTCGTTATGTGCCTGGAGTGACCACGTGACGGGGACGGGGTGGCCGGTAGGGGCCTTGGTCAGGGCCCTGAGAATGCAATCCGAATTGTTTCGAGGCGCTCATGAACGGGTCAAGCGCGTTTCAGTCAATGGCGGTTTCTCGCTCGTCGAACGTTCGCTGCCTATATGGCCTTTTCGGTCCGTTAGGTGGCGTCACCGGGACATTCTCCCGATCGGTGGTTCATATATCGTCGGGCGTTCCGCTTTTCGGGGACTCGCATTTCGGCCACCGGGTTCATGACAGAAAATTGGTTCGATTTGCTTGGTGATTTCCGCGGGGTTGCCCGGCGTTTTCCGCGGTATGACGGAACCGAACACGAGCGAGCGTTCTGCGCACGGGTGTGCCCGGACCGGGACCAGGGGATGAGTGCACGCTCCCACGGCGGATACCGTTAGGTCGTGCAGTCAGCAAGCGAATCCACTCAGCAGACCTCCGGGCGGCTCCACCGGGCGCGTGCCCTCTACCGGAACGTCTCGAAGCGCAGGACCGCCTGGCTGCTGCTCAAGGACACCGTCAACTCGTGCATCGAGTACCGCATCCTCGGGCTCGCCGCGGAGGCCGCGTTCTTCTCGCTGCTGTCCGTGCCGCCGCTGCTGCTCAGCCTCATCGGACTGCTCGGCTACGTCGACGACTGGACCGGCACCGACAGCATCAGCAGCCTGGAGGCCAACCTCCTGGACGCCGCGCGCACCGTGCTCTCCGACAAGGGCGTACGGGAGATCGCACAGCCGATCCTCACCGACGTGATGAAGGGCGGCCGTCCCGACGTCATCTCCGTCGGCTTCCTGTTCGCCCTGTGGTCCGGTTCGCGCGCGGTCAACGTCTTCATCGACACCATCACCGTCATGTACGGCCTCGACGGGGTCCGCGGCATCGTCAAGACCCGGCTCGTCGCGTTCGCGCTGTTCGTCGCGGCACTGCTGATCGGCTCGATCGCGCTGCCGCTGATGGTGGCGGGTCCGGACGCGGTGGTGCGGATCGTGCCGTGGTCGGAGACGGTCGTGCAGGTCCTGTACTGGCCCGTGGTGATCATCCTGTCCATCGCCTTCCTGACGACGCTGTACCACGTGTCGGTACCGGTGCGCTCACCGTGGATCGAGGACGTACCCGGCGCCCTGGTGGCGCTGGCCATGTGGGTGCTGGGGAGCTTCCTGCTGCGCATCTACCTCCAGAGCACCATCGAGGGCGCGACGATCTACGGCTCGCTGGCCGCGGCGGTGGCGGTGCTGCTGTGGATCGGCGTCTCGGCCTTCGCGGTGCTGGTGGGCGCCGCGATGAACGCCGCGATCGACCGCGTGTGGCCGGCGGCGTCCACGGCGGCGGCCCGTGCGGCGAACGAGCGGATGCGGGAGGCACAGGTCGCGGAGTACGTGGCCCGGGCGGCCACCCTCCACGGCACGGACCCCGACCCCGACGACCCGGACATGCCCTCGGAGTTCCCGGAACGCTGGTCCCGCTTCCTTCCCCCGGAGGACGTGACGTCCCGCTTCCGCACCCACGCGAAGACGACCCACCCACCGCAGAAGCCGGAGAGCTCCTGAGAGGGCAGGCCGTGGGCGGCGGCCGCGTGTCGACACAGCCCCCCACCCGTCCGGGCGTCCGACGGCCCACCCACCGCGCAACGGCGGGCTCCTGAAAGGGTGGACCGCCGGCCGCGGGCCGATCGATGGGCGCAGGAGCCGCGCCCACATCAGCACGGCTCCCCTGGCCCGGGGTCAGCCCTTCCAGGTCCCCGCGGCCGCCGCCTCCCTCGCGAAGTCGCCGAAGTCCCGCGGCTCCCGCCCCAGAACCTCCCGTACCCCGTCCGACAGATACGCGTTACGACCGTCCAGCAGCTGCTCGAACGCCTCGACCAACGCCCCGGCCTCCCGCTCCGGCACCCCGAACCCCGCAAGGCGCTCCGCGTACGCCCGCGCCGACACCGCCCGGTACGTCAGCTCGCGCCCCGTCGCCTGCGCGATCTCCGCGACCGCCTCGCCGAACGTCAGCAGACGCGGACCCGAGACGGCGAGCGTCTGTCCGGCGTACCGGTCGCCCGACGTCAGCGCGGCCACCACCACGTCCCCGATGTCCCGCACATCCACGAACGGCTCCCGCACCTCACCCGCCGGGAACACCAGCTCCCCGCGCAGCCGCAACTCCTCCACCAGCGGCCCCTCGCTGAAGTTCTGCGCGAACCAGGAAGCCCGTACGACCGTCCACTGCGCCCCCGACGCGTGCAGCGCCTCCTCCGCGTGCCGCGCCCGGTCCTGCCCCCGTGACGACAGCAGCACCAGCCGCCGTACGCCGATCTCCACCGCCTCCCGCGCGAGCGCCCCGACCGCCCCGGCGGCGCCGGGGGCACCGATGTCCGAGGGGTACGCAAGATAGGCCGCGTCGGCGCCCCGCAGGACCCCCGCCCACGTCGACCGGTCCTGCCAGTCGAACCCCCGCGCCCGCGAGGCCGCCCGAACCGTGAGCCCCGCCGCCGTCGCGGACTGCGCCACCCGGCTCCCCGTACGACCCGAGGCGCCGGTCACCACCACCGTCATGTTCGCCGTGTCCTGTGTCATGCCGTCGAGTCAACTGCCGTTCCCGGCAAGGGGCCATCGCTGAACGGCTCATTCCCATGCGTGCGCGTCTACGCTGGCCGCATGGACGCTCTGGCAGGTCTGCTGGAAGGACCCCGGGCGCGTGGCGCCTTCATGATCCGTGCGTGTTTCGACCCGCCGTGGGCGGTGCGGGTGGAGGACCGGGCGCCGTTGACCGTGATGCTGCTGGTCCGCGGCGGCGCCTGGATCCTGCCCGACACCGGCGAACGGATACGGCTGCGCCCCGGCGACCTCGCCATCGCCCGCGGCCCCGCCCCCTACACCTGTGCCGACGCCCCCGGGACCGCCCCGCAGGCGCTGATCCTGCCCGGCGCGGAGTGCCGCTACCCCGACGGCCGGGTCCTGAACGGCTCCATGGACCTCGGCGTACGCACCTGGGGCGACCGGCTCGACGGCGAGACGGTCGTCCTCATCGGGACGTACCTGATGGAGGGCGAGATCAGCAACCGGCTGCTGGACGCCCTGCCGCCGCTGCTGTCGCTGACCACCGACGTGTGGGAGTGCCCGCTCACCCCGCTCCTGATGGAGGAGATCGTGCGCGACGAGCCGGGACAGGAGGTCGTCCTGGACCGGCTGCTCGACCTGCTCGTCATCGCCGCGCTCCGGGCCTGGTTCTCCCGGCCCGAGGCGGAGCCGCCCGCGTGGTACGCGGCGCTGGCGGATCCCGTCGTGGGGCGGGTGCTGCGGCTGGTGCAGGACGATCCCGCCCACCCGTGGACGGTGGCCTCCCTCGCGGCCAAGGCGGGGGTGTCGCGCGCGGCGCTGGCCCGGCGGTTCAGCGAACTGGTGGGGGAGCCGGTGATGACCCATCTGACCGGGTGGCGGCTGGCGTTGGCGGCGGACCGGCTGCGGGAGGGTTCCGCGACACTCGACGCGATCGCCCGGCAGGTCGGTTACGGCAGCGCGTTCGCCCTGTCCAGCGCGTTCAAGCGGGTGTACGGGGTCAGTCCGCAGGAGCACCGACTGCGGGTGAGCGGAGGCTGAGCGCGTCGTAGCCTGGATCCGTGTACACGGAGAGGGCGTCTCGGCTCACGGGTGCCGCCGTCTGGAGCGGTGACGGCGCCGGACGGGTGCTGCCCGACGGGTGCATGGATCTGCTCTGGAACGAAGGACGGCTGCTCGTCGCCGGGCCCGACACCCGCGCCTACGTCACCGGGGGCACCCCGAGCGCCTGGACGGGCCTGCGCTTCCCGCCCGGTACCGCGCCCGCCTTCCTCGGGGTGCCCGCCCATGAACTACGCGATCTCCGGGTGGAGTTGGCCGATCTCTGGCCGCCCTCCGAGGTACGGCGGCTGCGGGGCCGTATCGCCAGGTCCCCGGACCCCGCCACGGCCCTCGAAGAGATCGCCCTGGAGCGCGCCGCCCCGCCCGACCCCGTCCTGCGCACCCTCGTCACCTCCCTCGACGCGGGGCGCCCCGTCGCCGTGACCGCCGACGAACTCGGGCTCGGCGCACGCCAGTTGCACCGCCGTTCGCTCGTGGCCTTCGGGTACGGGCCGAAGACGCTGGCCCGGATCCTGCGGCTGCGACGGGCTCTGGCACTGGCGCGGGCCGGTGTGCCGTTCGCGGAGACGGCCGCGCGGACCGGGTACGCGGACCAGGCCCATCTCGCCCGGGACGTACGGGAGTTGGCCGGGCTTCCGCTCGGGCGGCTACTCGCCGCCGGCTAGCGGGGCGTAGAGGTCGACGCCGTTGCCGTCGGGGTCGTGCAGGGAGGCGTACCGCTGGCCCCATTCGGCGTTCCACGGCTTGAGTTCACCGTGGAACCCCTCGGCCACCAGCTCCTCGTACACGGCGTCGACCTCGGCGGGGTCCGCGCAGCGCAGCGCGAGCCCGGTGCGGCTGCCGCCGGCCGGTGCCCGCCAGCCCGGGTGGAAGGAGCGCACGGTCTCCTCGGTGTCGAGCATCAACCGCACACCGCCCGGGAGTTCGGCCTCCGCGTGCGGCTGCGTCTCGGCGCCCTCGGCGAAGGGGAACCCGAGCCGCCGGTAGAAGGCGACGGAGGCGGCCAGGTCGGAGGCGACGAGGCCGATGGCATCGAATCGTGGAGTCATGACGTCACCGTACGCAGCGGCCCGACGTCCGGTCTTGAAGGAATCGGACACGCCGGCCGAGGGCCACCGGCCCGTCAGCGCGGTCCACGGGGCCGTGGGTCAGTCACGAGCGCCGTCCACGGGACCGTGGGTCAGTCACGCGGCGGGGCCGTGCTCGCCCGTTCCACCAACCGTGTCGACAGTTCCGTCCGGGTGCTCTCCGGGCGGTCGCCCTCCATCATGCGGACCAGGAGACGCAGGGCCATGGCCGCCATCTCCGACAGCGGCTGGCGGACCGTGGTGAGCGCCGGGGTGGTCCAGCGGGCCTCGGGGAGGTCGTCGAAGCCCACGACACTCATGTCGTCCGGGACGCGCAGACCCCGCTCGGCCAGCGCCTCGTACACCCCCAGTGCCATGTGGTCCGAGCAGACGAAGACCGCGGTCGGCGGTTCGGGCAGGTCGAGGAGTTCCAGGGTGCGGCGGTGGGCGGCGCTCTCGTCGAAGCCTGCGTGCCGTACGTACTCCGGGCGCTGCCGAATCCCCGCCGCCGCGAGCGCGGAACGGTAGCCCGCCACCCGCGCCCCGCTGCACATCCTGCGCTGGTGACCGGCGACGACAGCGATGCGCTCATGGCCCAGCGCGAGCAGGTGCTCGGTCGCCGTCACGCCGCCCTGCCAGTTCGCCGCGCCCACCGAGACCACGCCCGGCGGCGGCTCCAGGACCGGGTCGATCAGGACGTACGGGATGCGGTGCTGGTCCAGCCGGCCGTACTGCGACGAGGTCAGCTCGGCGAGGTTGAACAGCACCCCGGCGGAGCCGCGCGCGGTGAGTTTGTCCATCCAGCCGCGGTCGGGGTGGCCCGTCCGGGTGCGGTTCAGCCCCGCCGAGACCACCACTTCGAGACCCGCGTCGTGAGCGGCCGCCTCCACCCCGTGCAGCACCGCGCCCGACCAGGAGGTCTCCAGCGTCTGCACGACCAGGTCCACCAGCCCCGACGCCTTCACCGCGTCGAACCTGGGTCTGCGGACGTAGCCGAGCCGGTCCAGCGCCTCGGTGACCCGGCGGCGGGTCTCGGGGGCCACGTCCTCCCGCCCGTTGACCACCTTGGAGGCGGTCGGCACCGACACGCCCGCCTCCCGGGCGACGACCGCCAGCGTGGGACCGGCCGCCACGCTCGCACTCCCCGTGCGGACCATCGGGAACCACCTCTCCGGCCCGCCCGTGGGCCACGAAAGTTTCGACCAGCGCGGAAACAGTAAGCGCTTCCTACCCTAGGTTCGCCCGGGGGAGTCGGGAAGAGGTCAGGCTTCGCAGGTCTTCACGGCGGCATGGCTTTCGAAACTGCGAACGTCATCCGCAGCTGAGCCGGAACCCACCGAAGTCGGCGATGAAGGCCGCGTCGACCAGGTCCACCGCGTGGATTCCGGCCATCGCGCCCGTGAACCGCAACTTTGCCCCGTGGTCGTCGGAGAGCCGGGTGAAGTCCAGCCCCGGACCGACGGCTGTGCGTTCACCGTCGTCGCCCACGCGCCAGAACCGGGCCACCCCGTCCGCCACGGTCACGCCGATCGTGACGGCGCTTTCCGTGCCGACGTCGACCACCGCCACCTGCCGGGTGCCCTCCTCGTCCCGCTCGACCAGACTGAGCACGGTCCGCCCGCCGCCCCGCCACTGCTGACCGCGCTGCTGCTCGCCCTCCGGCTCCGCCCAGGTCAGGTCAGGTCGAGGGACAGATGGCACGCCATCCCTATTGAATCGGCGTGTTGAAGCCGATCTGACAGGGTGGCGGAATGAGCAAGTGGCGTGTCTTCTGGGTTCCCAAGCTGGCGCCGATCGCCCCACCGCAGGCACCTGTTCTGGCAGGGTGGACTGATCTGGCGGAGCGCGAAGCGTCAACAGGCATCCGACCCGGCGACCCGATTTTGCTGGCGCCGGACTACCGCATCGACGAGCTCGTCAGGCTGTACACGCGCCGTAGCCCCTTCCGGGGATACACAAAAGAGACGAAGCGGAACTACATCACGGACCTCTGCCTGTTCCTCAACTTTCTGTGGCAGCGCCGAAAGGTCTGGACGCAGGCGGTCGAGACGGATGTTGACGACTTCCAGTTCTGGCGGCAGACGGCGCCCGAGAACCCGGTGCGGGTGGGTGGGAACAAGTGGAATCGCGAACTGGCTGCGCTTATGAACCTGTACACGTGGGCGACGAAGCCGGGGAACGAGTTCCTGCCGCGCAACCCGGTGCCGATGCATCGCGTGGTCGGTCGGCGTGGGCAGATCGTCGAGGTGCCGGACGGGAAGGCGAAGGACGCCTGGGGCAGCAACGTTCACTGGCTGACACCCTGGACGTTCCGGCTCTGGGTGGACATTGGGCTGCGCGGTTAGGGCACTGACGGTCTTCCCGCGCCGGGCTGGGTGGGTCGCCTGGAGGACCGCAACGTCGCCTTCGTGCACCTGTTGACCTCGTCGGGGGTGCGGCGGTTGGAGGGCTCCTCCCTGTTGACGTTCGAGGTGCCGTCACTGCGTCTGGAGGGCGGCCGTTACTACACGGGACGCCTCGCGGCGGCGGTCACGCGTTCCAAGAAGGCGCGTACCTACTACGTCGAGGCTCATGTGGTGGGCGATATCGAGAACTACATCGACTCCTCGCGCGCCGAGGCAATCCGCAAGGCCCAGGCGCGGGGCCGGTACGACGGCGTGCCGGGCATGCGGCTGGTCACCCGGGTGAGCCGGGGACCGAAGCCGACGGTGTACTGGTGCGACCACCAAGGCGTCACGGGCCGCGTCGCGCTGACGGAGGCGACCGCGGACGAACGGATGACGTGGTACACCGAAGGCCCGGAGGGACCGGAGCCGTTGTGGCTGTGGCTGAATGAGATGGGTCTGCCGTTCCAGCCGCATTCGTGGAACAACGTCTTCACGGCGGCGAACCGGCGGTGCCGGGCGGTGCTGGATCCGGAGCCGGAGCATCGGCTGGACCCGCATCGCAGCCGGGCGCCGTATGCGACGCCGCATTCCTGCCGGCACAGCTTCGCCCTCTACATGCTGGTGATCCTGCACCACTTGTTGGACCGGCGGTTCGGTCTGAGCCCGGAGGAGCGGCGGGACTACCGGCTGCTGTACGGGGATCCGTGGCGGATGGTGCAGGACCTGTTGGGTCATGCGTTCCTTGAGACGACCCGCGAGCGGTATCTGGCCCCGGTCGCCGACCTTCAGCTGCGGTCGCTGCTGACCACCGCGCCCCCGTTCGGCGAAGGGGAACGGCCGGCAGAGGGGATGGATGAGGTGTTCGCGCGTCTGGCACGGGAGGCCGAGGGCATCCAGGACATCGACGCCAAGCTGCAGGTCACCCCGCGGACGACAGGATGAACCGGCGCGGGCGTACGGCGCCATTGCCGACAACGCCGGTGCGCAGACCACCGGTTCTGATGGACGACGGCCTCGTCGTCGAGCACCGAGACCGAGCGGGAGCCGTCGCGGTCTACGACTTCGGTACTCTGCCGGTCGAGGACGCCTTGCGCCGGTCGCTGGCCCGCCTGTTCGCCGCGCGGTGCGTGCCGAGCCGGTGAACCTCCCACCACAGCAGCAGGTACTTCTGGCTGCCCTTGCAGGCGTTTGCCGCGTACCTGGCCACGCTGGACGCACCGGTTGCCGACCTCGACCAGCTGACCGCGGGGGTGTGGCAGCAGTGGAGGCTCAGCCGCCAGAACACCCGGTTCGGCTACCGGCAGATCACCACCGTGCGGGGGCTGCTGCTGGACGACCCGCGGCTGTCCGCTGCGGCACGGGAAGCGCTCGCCCGCCGCGTCCTGCAGCCCACGGCTAAGGAAGCCTCCTTCCAAGAGGCCGAGTTCGACGCACTCGTCACCACGGCGCGGCGCATGTTCCGTGCCGCGCATCTGCGGATCACAGGCAACGCCCGCCACCTCGCCCAATGGCGGTCGGGAACGTTCGCGCGCGGCAGCGAGACATGGCTGCTGGGTGAGGCGCTGGACTGTCTGGCCCGGACCGGTGAGGCGCCCCACGACACCAGGGTGCGTCGCCAGCGTGGCCGGGTGCTCGCCCGCTATGCGCGGGTGCTGGGCGGGGAGCGGCCCGAACACACCTGGCAGCGGCTGTTCTTGACCCGGATGGAAACGGTCGCGCTGGGGGTGCTGCTGATGGCCGAGCTCGGCTGGAACCTGTCGGTGATCAACCGGTTGAAGGTGCCGCAAGCGGCCCCGGACGCCGGCATCGACGGCCTGCGGATCTACCGAGTCGAGCTGGAGAAGCACAAGCGAGGCGCCGGACGGTACTTCGAGACCCGCAACCTCACCGACGACGGGGCCGCCTCCCCCGGACGGCCCCGTGCTCGGCCACGGCGCGCAGCACGGAGGCCGGTTCGAAGCGGGGGATCAGTACGAGGCACGCACCCTGCTGGAGGGCGGTGTTCATCGCACAGCCCTGACCGAAGATGTGAAACAGCGGCAGGCAGCCCAGCACCACATCCTGCTCGGTGAGGTCGAAGAGATGGGTGACGACGTCGACGTTGCGGATGAGATTGTCGTGGGTGAGCTCGGCACCCTTGGGGCGGCCGGTGGTGCCTGACGTGTAGAAGATGGCTGCCGTCGCGTCACCGCTGCGGTCGCACACCGTGGGCAGCGGTTCATGCGCTCCCATCAGCGTGGTGAGGTCGGTTGGGTCGACACGGAGTAGCCGGGTGCCCGTGGCGCGCGTGGCGGGTTCGGCCTCCGTCATGGCCTGGTCCACCGCGAACAGGCGGCCGGCGCCGGAGTCGGAGAGGTAGTACTCCACCTCACGGGCCTTGAACAGCGGGTTGATCGACACGACCACACCACCGGCCCGCAGGATTCCGTAATAGAGGACAACGAAGGAAGGCACGTTCGGCAGCATCAGGCCCACACGGTCGCCGGGGCACAGCCCGTCGGCGGTGAGTGCCGCTGCGACGCGGGCGGACATGACGTCCAGCTCGCGGTAGGTCCAGGTCCGGTCGCCCAGCCGCAGGGCTGGGCGGTGGGGGTGTCGCTCGGCGGCGAGCACGACGTTGTGCGCCAGATTCGGCATGACCGCACCTTCCGGGTGTGGGGCGGCCCGGGGTGGTACCCGGGCCGCGGGGTTCAGTGGATCGGCTCTTGCGTGAGGTGTCCCGCCCGCGTGCGGCTTGCGTAGCGTGCCCGCACCGGGACGAGCAGTCCGATCAGCGCGAGGAGCGTCTCGGCGGCGGCCAGGACGAGGGCGAGGTGCATAGCGGTGTCGCCACCGCCCTGCCCGTGGATGTCGTTCATGTGATCGGCCATGGGCCGGGACGACGGCCACGCGAGGTGGGCGATCACCATAGTGGCGCCGAGCACGGCCATGACCGTCCACTCCCGCCGCCCGGGCGAGCGCGGCAGCATGACCGCACAGCCCAGACAGGCCATTGCCAGGACCAGCAGGACGAGGGCGAGAGCACCGGTGTGCTGCGTGAGCATGGTGACGTGGACGAGAGCGGACAGGCCGGCGGTCACGGTGGCCGCCCGGCGCGGGATCCCGTACGCCCTTGTGGTTGCCGGCATGGCGTCAGGACCCGTGGCAGTGCGAGGAGTTGTCGGAGCTGTCGGGCTTGCTCTCCGCGCAGTGCGACGACGTGCTGCGCGGGGCGTTGAGGGCGGGGTTGCGGTCGAAGAAGCCGACGGGCTTGAGCTTGAAGCCGGTGTAGTCGACGGGCATGACCGGCCAGTCCTCCGGGCGCGGGAAGTGGGTGAGGCCGAAGGTGTGCCACAGGACCACGTCCTCGCCGTCCAGCGGGCGATCGCCCGCGGTGAAGGCTTCCAGGCCGTCCCCGCCGGGGCTCTGGTTGACGATCTCACCGGCCGGCCACTTCTGCGTGGGGTCGTACTGGCTGACCCATAGGTGCCGGGTCGCGAACGCGCCACGGCTGGCGATCACGCTGGACGGGTCGGCCAGCAGCGTCGGCTGTCCTTCCGGGTGCAGCGCGTACGCCACGTCCTCACCGAGCCGGTTCTGCTTGTCGGGATTGCTGACCAGCCAGGTGCGGGAGCGCAGGTTGTCCGCGGTGCGGCGAGCGTCAAGTTCGGACGTCAGACGGGTCCGGGACTGGCGGAAGGCGTTGCCGTAGGGGTTGGTGTCGCTGACCGGGACGGGGACGGCGTCGACCTCGTCGACGGCGTTGCGGTGGCCGTCGACGGCCATGTCGAGGCGGGCGCAGAACAGGTGCTGGTGGAAGGGGGCGCCCAGGCCCGGGGCCATCTGGGTGGCGTAGCCGTCGGGGCCGGTGTAGGCGGAGGTGAACACCACGCCGGTGGCCTTGGCCTCCAGCTCGATGGTGCCGTCGAGGTAGAGCGACCAGTAGAAGCCGTAGTCGTAGTTGCCGATGGTGAGGAAGAAGGAGATCACCAGACGGCGCGAACGGCGGGTCTCCGTCATGCCGTTGAACATGTCGGTGTGCTTCCACAGCACGCCGTAGTCCTCCTCGTGGAGGCAGATCGCGTTCTTGATGACGCGGGGGCGGCCCTTCTCGTCACTGATCGTGGCGTCGAAGTAGGTGATGTCGCCCAGGCAGTCGCAGCCCAGCTCGAGGGAGTTGGTGTAGCGGGCGAACATGTACTCGCCCTGGTCGAAGTAGTTGATCCAGTAGCGGGCCGGGGAGGGGTCGCCGTAGGGGACGACCATCTCGGGGATGGAGGCCCGGTGGACGACCGGTCGGACCTCGTCGCCGTCGCGGAAGCCGAGCTGGTGCAGGACGAGTCCTTCGCGGACGTCGAAGGTGAACCGGAAGGACCAGTCGGCCCACGTGATGAGGTTGCCGTCGACGGTGAAGCTCGGCCCCTCGGGCTGGGTGATCTCCAGCGGCTTCAGGTCGGTGCGCTCCGGTGAGGCGTGCGGGGCGGCGTTCCACTCGCCGCGCTCCATGGGCACGGCCAGGTCGGCGCTGTCGACGACCTTGAAGACCTCGCCGGCGATGAGGTCGACGTACGCGCAGACGCCGTCGACGGGGTGGGCCCACGGCAGGTCGGCCTCGTCGAGCTGGAGGAAGGCCAGCACACGGCAGACCCGGCGGCCGGTCTCGTCGTCGTGCCCGAAGTTACCGGCCGACAGCGGGACGGCGCGGACCTTGTGCGGGTCGATGCCACGCTTGTCCAGGGCGCTCAGCCAATCCTCGCTGCGCAGCAGCATGGCCTCGATGTCGTCGAACTCCTCGTCCAGGATGGGGGCCTGGCCCTCGCCGGTGGCGTCCACCGTCCGTGCCTCGACGATCTCGCCGCTGGTGACGTCGGCGGTCGCGACCGTACCGACGCCCGTGGCCCGGTCGATGAGGATCATGCTCACGCGGCGGCGTACGGCATCACCGTCGCGGTGGGCCAGGACCTCGTGCTTGGGGGCCTCGTCCAGGCCGACGTACACGAAGCGCGTGGTGTCCGTGACCAGCCCGGCGCGGTCAGCTGCCAGCCGTGCCGCGTCGATCTCGTCGGCGGTCAGCAGTGACAGGGGGTGGCTGACGGACTCGGGGGCCGTCGTCGTTCCGGTGGGTACGGCGAGGTCGGTCATGCTGCTTCCTTCGCTGGAAAATCGAGCTGCCGAGGGCAGCGGGACCCGACGCGGCGAAAGTATCAGTACCATTCGGTTAGGACAACCAATTGGTACGGATATTTCGCTCACGTGGATCGCGGTGAACGGGTCGGTGTCGGCTCTGGGTGTGAGGTGCGCCTGCCGTGCGGTCAGGCGGTCTCGGGAACGGGAGACGTGGTGGACGCGCCTCGCGTCGACGGCCTCTCGCGCCTGGAGAGGAGCACGCCGGCGGCGAAGGCCGCCAGCGGCATCAGCCCCAGCACCGTCGCCAGCGCGGTCGAACCCCCGATGAGCAGAGGGAAGTTGGCGACGGCGAGGACCAGGCAGCCGACCAGCCCGAGCAGGCCCAGGCCGGGTGCGGCGAGCGTGTGCCAGATGCGCCGATCCTGCCGGGTGCGGCGGAAGTGGACGATGACCGCCAGGCAGGTCAGGCTCATCAGCAGCAGGATGCCGAGGGTGGCCGTGCCGGCGAGCCAGGCGAAGACCTGGGCGACCGGGTCCATGCCGGCCGCGACGCAGACGGCGACCAGGACGGCGGCGCAGGCCGACTGGAGCAGGGAGGCCAGGTGCGGCGATCCGTGCCGGGCGTGGCGGCTGCCGAACAGGCGGGGCAGCGCGCCCGAGGTGCCCAGGGAGAAGCCGTAGCGGGCGAGGACGTTGTGGAAGGACAGTGCCGCGGCGAACAGGCTGGTCAGCAACAGGACTTGGGCTACGTCCGCGGCCGTGCCGCCGAGGTCGCGTTCGATGGTGGTCAGCAGCATGCCGCCCGGGTCGCTGCCGGCCGCCTGTACGGCCTGGTCGTCGCCCCAGGCCGACACCAGCGCCCAGCTCGACAGGGTGTAGAAGCCGCCGATCAGCAGCAGGGACAGGTAGGTGGCGCGCGGGATCGTGCGGTCGGGGTCGCGGGCCTCGTCACGGAAGATCGCGGTCGCCTCGAAGCCGAGATAGCTGGCGATGGCGAAGACGAGCCCGAGCCCGAGTGAGCCGGAGCCGATCTGTTCCGGCTTGAGGAACGCGGTCGACGGCCCCGACGGACCGCCGTCCGCGACGACCACCGCGTCCAGGGCAAGGACGATCCCCACCTCGCACAGCAGCAGCACGCCGAGCACTTTGCCGCTCAGGTCGATGTGCCGGTACCCGAGGACCCCGACGCCGGCCAGGGCGACGCCCGACCACAGCCACCACGGAAGCGCGGGACCCCCGTAGTGCCGCACCAGGTCGGCGGCGACCGCGCCCATGTAGCCGTACACGGCCAGTTGTACGGCGGTGTAGGTGACCAGGGCCAGGTACGCCGCACCTCGTCCGTTCGCCCGGCCCAGGCCGTGCCGCACATAGGAGTAGAAGGCGCCGGCCTGCGGCACATGGGGCGTCATGGCGCTGTAGCCGACGGCGAACAGCATCAGGACGGCGCAGCAGATCACGAAGGTGGCGGGGAAAGCGGCGCCGTCGCCCAGCGCGATCCCGAGCGGTACCGTGCCGCTGACGACGGTGAGCGGGGCGGCTGCGGCGACGACCATGAAGACGATCGAACCCGTGCCGAGGGAACCGGTCAGCGCGGGAGCCGCGCGATCGGTGGAACTGGTGGACATCGCACCTCCAGATGGGGACTGCGCACACCATCGGCCGGGGCGGTTGCCCGGCCGTCACCATGCCGTCAAACGCCAGTCACTCCTGTCGGGAAAAACCGGCCCGCGCGTTCTCACCTGAAGAAACATGTGAGACACGTTCTCGATACGTCCGGCAACACCAAGGCCGCTTACGGTGCCGCCCATGACGATGCAGACGGACCCGCCGACGCTGCGTCCGGGCCCGCGCATGCCGGGCCTGGACCGTCGCAATCTGGGGCCGGTACAGGTGTTCGCCCAGTCCGTGTCCGCCGCCGGCCCCACCGCGGGGATGGCCGCCACACCGGCGATCGCCGCGAGCACCGCCGGAGGGGGCACCGTCTGGTCGTTCGTCATCGCCACCGTGGTGGCGCTCCTGATCGCGGGCTGCATCGGCCAGTTCACCCGGCGGATGGCCGCCGCCGGTTCCCTGTACAGCCTGGCCGCCAAGGGCCTGGGGCCCGCCGGTGCGTTCGCGTGTGCCTGCGCGTTGCTGGTCGGGTACACGCTGCTGGTCTCCGCGGGGCTCGCGGGAGCGGCGGTTCATCTGCACGCACTGTTCGGCCCGGCGGGCCTGGCGGGCCCGGCCACGGGCGTCGCGACGGTTCTGGTGAGCGGAATCGTCGCGGGCTGCGCCGTCAAGGGCATCAGGCTGTCCGCACGGCTGATCCTGCTCGTCGAGGGCGTGTCGATCGCCCTGATCCTCGCGGTGTACGGCCTGCTGCTCGGCGGCACCGACTTCCGCCCGCCGCCCCATGTCCCGCAGTCAGGGCAACCGCCCGGCGGCGTCGTGGGAGTGGCCGCCGCGGTACTTCCCGCCCTCGCCGCCTTCATCGGCTTCGAGTCCGCGGCGGCACTCGGGGTGGAGGCCCGACGGCCCTTCCGGAACGTGCCGCGTGCGGTGACGTGGACCGCGGCTGTCGTAGGCCTGATGCATGTGTGCGCGGCCGCGTTCCAGGTAAGTCTGCCGGCCGGCGCCCGTCTGCTGCCGCTCAGCGACATCGCATCCGCGCAGCGACTGCCCTGGATGGCGGCCCTGGTGGACGCCGGCATCGCGAGCTCCTTCCTCGCCTGCGCCCTCGCTGGGGCCAACGCGCTCGCCCGGGTACTGTTCTCGCTCGGCACCGAAGGCATCGCGCCCCGCGCACTGTGCCGCACCCACCGATCCCACCGCACCCCCCATGTCGCCGTCGCGGTGGCGCTTCCGGTGGCCACCGCGCTGCCCGTGACCATGCTGGCCTGCGGGATTCCGGCAGAGCGCGTGCTGGAACTGCTGCTCCAGGCGTCCACGGTCGGCTGTCTGATCGCCTACCTTCTGGTCTGCCTGGCCGTGCCGTTCTTCCTGCGCGCCATCGGTGAGGCGACCCCGGGACCGGTCGCCCGCGCCCTCGCGGTCGTACCGGTGCTGGTGCTCGCGCTGGGCGCGTTCGCCGCCTCGGCGCCCAGCGGCCCGTCCACCCTGGCCTTCGCGACTCTCACCGGGGCGGCCCTGGCCTGGTACGTGTGGCTGCGCCGACGGCGCCCCGCACAGCTCAACGGCATCGGGGTATACGACGAGACCTCGCTGGCCGACGTCCTCGACCCCCGGCTTCCGCAAGCCACTTCGCAGAGCGATTGCAGATGAGTACGCCCGCCGGCCTGCTGCACGTGCTCGAACACGTCGTTACCGCAGGCGCCGGAGTCACCGCGAAGGAGATCTCCACGGCGCTGCGACTGCCGCCCGCGACCACGTACCGGCTGCTGAACCTGCTGGTGGCCGAGGAGTACCTGGTCCGCCTTCCGGACCTGCGCGGCTTCGCCCTCGGCCGACGCGCCGCCCGGCTTTCGCTTCCCTACGTCCCGCAACCGTGCACCGCCGCTCGTGCCGTGGTGACGGACCTGCGGCAACAGGTCCGCTGGGGCGTCCATCTGGCCGCCTACGCCGGCGGGCACCTGACGGTCACCGATCCCGACCAGGACCACCCGCCCACCGATGCGGCCGTGCTGGCCCGTCATCTGCACGCCTCCGCACTCGGCAAGCTCCTGCTGGCCGATCAGCGTTCAACTCAGGCGCGGGTGCCCTTGCGGGAGCTGCCGCATCTCACCGAGCACACCATCACCGATGCCGAGCGCCTCGAACGCGAACTCATCGCTGTCCACGGCAACGGGGTCGCCCACCAGCTCGGCGAGCTGCGCCCGGACCGGGGCTGCCTCGCCGTGCCCATCCATGACCCCGCCACCGGCGCGCTCGTCGCGGGGCTGGCGGTGTGCGCCCCGCCCGACCGTATACAGAAGCTGGGCGCCGACCTGGTGCCCCTGCTCCGGCAACACGCCCACCGGCTTGCCCCGTTGCTCAGCTGACATTCGTGTGGGGAGACCGCCGGACGGCGGTCTCCCCACACGAATAAATGCGTCAGCCGACCTTCAGTCGCCGGCCCGGGCGACCGCGCGCAAGAAAGCGACGGTCTCGTTCTCGCGGTTGTCGGACTCCTCCTCCGAGGCGCCGTACCTGGGGTTGGCGGACAGCTTCACGATGGTGGTGCGGCTCGCCGGGTCGACGTAGACGAACTGGTTGTACACGCCGATCGCGCTGAACTCCCCGCGGTCCCCGTCCGGAAGCCACCACTGGTAGCCGTAGCCGAGATCGAAGGTGTGCCCACCGACCCACGGCCTGCCGGGCTGAAGGTGTTCGGCCGCGACGGTCACCGAGTCGCCTACCCACTGGGCTGGGACGATCTGCTTGCCCTGCCACACTCCGACGTTGCGGTACAGCTCGCCGATCCTGGCGAAGTCGCGTGCGGTCAGGTTGAGTCCGGCGAAGGCCATCTCGGTGCCGGTGGAATCCGCGACCCAGTAGCCGGGGGACTCCATCCCGAGAGGCTCGCACAGCTTCTCCCACATGTACTCGGAGACCGGTCGCCCCGTCGCCGCGGCCAGCAGTGCTCCCAGAGCCTGGGTGTCACCGGAGTTGTAGCGGCAGACGGTGCCCGGCTCGCTCTCACCGACGGCGCTGGCGACGAAGTCGTCGAGCGTACCGACGCCGGACAGGACGGCCCCGAGCCGGAAGATGTCGGACTCCGGGTCGCTGTAGTCCTCGACCCAGCGCGCGCCGGACGACATCTGCAGGACATGCCGGATGGACACGCCGTCGTACGCGGAACCGGGCCGTACGGGCACATAGGCGCTGATCGCGTCGTCGACGCTCTTGATGTGGCCCTCGTCGACCGCGATGCCGACGAGCGCCGAGACGAAGCTCTTGGCCACGGACATCGACAGCCACTGGACGTCGGGTCCCCCGGTGAGCCAGTAGCCCTCGTAGCGCACGGCGCCGTCCGTCAGGACCAGAAGTGCCGAGGTGTCGGTGTCCGCGAGGAACCGCTCAGTCGCTCGGACCTCCCCCTCGAACGTGTAGGACTCCGGCAGGGTGACGGGCTCCCCCTGCGGCCAGGGGGAGGGAGCCAAGGAGGCGGGCATGGCCCGGGTCGGCATCAGATCCTTGATGCGGGCGAAGTTCTCGTACTGCGGCACGCCGGTGAACAGGCCGAGTTCGGCCATGCTCCTGGGCTGAAGATCGGTCATCGTCGTCCTTCCGCGAAGGGGAGCGGGGAATCGGTGAGCGACCGACACGGACGCCTTGGGTACCGATGCGCGAGAAACTAGCAGTACCAATCGGTTATCACAACCGATCGGTACGTCCAATTTGGGCTTAGGAGAGCTTGGGTCGGATCGACGGGATCAGCGAAGGCCGGAAACGGAGAGTGGCCGCCTCCGTGACTATGGACTGCTCCGCCCAGATCACCTTCCCATCGAGGCTGTGCCGCGTGCCGCAGCTCTTGGTGAGCTGGGCGAGCGGTGCACGCCACACGAGGAGAGCGATGTTGCAGGAAGGGGTCAGCAGGGTGCCCTTCGGCAGGTCGTCGCTACAGCCATCGGTCGCGCTCCTCCTGGTGCGCCGTGACAGCCTGCTCCGACGTGCGGTCGACGTAGGCGAAGCCCAGGCGAGTGAGGGTGTTCATCGTCTCGTGGACCAGGTTCGGGGCCCTTGGTGAGACGCAATACCGGTTCATAGAGGACGTGCAGCAGGGCGGCGTGGCCGAGCCGGTAGATGCGCAGCAGATCGCTGATCGGCAGTCCGTGGGTGGCGAGTCGGCGAGCAGTCTCGATGGCCTGGGACGGCGCCCGACCTGGGTCAGGTCGAGGCCGTGCTCGAGAACGTCGAGGACGGCGGTGATGTGTCCGGTCGTCGTCGCCGGCTCCTGAGCGACGAGATCCTCGTACTCCCACACGTCGGGCAGTTCGCTGCGAGAGACCTCTGTCAGTTCGGCGGCCAGTCGATCCGCCCGTGGCCTGGGCTCTCTGGCGAGATCACGAAGAAGCAGGTCGACGCCCGTCGCCATGTTCTGGATGTACGGCAGATGCCGATGATCGGGCTTGTATCGAAGGGCAGGACAGGTCAGGCCGGGCGGTCGAGCATGCGGACGGCGAAGTCGATGGCGCGGTCGGCCCGTGCGCGGTCCCCGGAGACGAGAAGATCGAGCTGGAGGCCCCGGACCTGGGCGAGCAGGAGGGTGGCCAGGGCGGGAGCGTCCTCGCGCGGCCATCCGTCCAGGGTGAGACGGTCGACCAGGACGTCGATCCAGCCCTGGACGATCGACTGCGCAAGGTCAGTGTCCCTGCCGGGCTTCCAGCCGTGGTGACCGACGAGTTCGAAGAGGAGCAGGAACTGGCGCTGCTCCTGCGGCTCGCACAGCCGGATCCACACGGCTTTCACCAGCGCCGCCGTCGAGGGTGCCCCACTCAGCTCCGGATCCGAGGACAACCGCGTGGCCAGGTCGGTCCGGATCTTTTCCAGGACGGCCATGATCAGCTCGTCCTTGGAGGAGAAGTGGCGCAGCAGTGTCGCGTGGGTGACGCCGATGGCCTGGGCCACCGGCCGAAGGGAAAGATCCCTCACGCCGTGTTCGAGGATGTACTCGGTCGCCGCGGCCAGCAGCTCCGGGCGCCGGTGCTGGAAACGCAGTGTGCGCCCGTCGACACGAGGGGTGCTCATAGTGGCCTTCTCTCGCTCGGCGTGATCGACCACTAAGCGTACCGCCAGGTTAGGATAACCGCTCGGTACTGCATCCGCCATGAGTGAGCGCAGGATTTCCGCGACGCGTTCGGTCACGGCCTCACCCCATGAGTCCCCCGAGCCTGATTAGGACGCTAATGAGGGGCCTCCCGGGGTGCGCCTCAGGAGCCCGACAAGCGGGCGCGAGCCCCTGAACACGCACGACTTGACAGGGAACACTCGCTGTCGTATCAGAGCACGAGGCCGGCGGCCTGCGTGTACGTACGGGGCCGGGCCTCCACGGTGACCTCGGCCTCCGCCCGGTGCTCGGTGATCCGCCGGGCGAGCAGACTGTGCGCCCACCGCGACTCGGGCCCGTGCCGTCCGCGCAGCCGGATCCAGCCGGGTCGGGCAGCGATGTCCGCCCAGGACGGATCGGGAGCGGCACGCAGACTGCTCCAGGGCCAGCCCAACGGATTTCCGGCAGCGGGGATGCTCCCCAACGGATCCCCGGCAGCGGGAGCGTTCCCCAACGGATGTCCGGCAGCAGGGAGTTGCTCTGTCCGCCCCGGCTGCGTCGCCACCTCGACCTCGACCTCCGGGTGCGAACCCCCGTGCCGCATCCTCGGCCAACCCTCCGCGTCCCACGTCGCCGCCTGGATCGCCGTCTCCCGGCCGAGCGTGCAGCGCGGGCCGTCCGGCGTGTGTAGGGGGCGGGCCGTTAGGTGGCTCAACACCCAGCTTCCGTCGGGAAGTTGGACCAGTCCGCCGTGTCCCGCCTTCTGCAGCGGCAGCGAGGGGTCGTCCCGTGAGGTCAGCAGGGGCCGGGCGTCCAGCTCGTACGGGCCGGTGATCTCCCGGCTGCGGGCCATCAGCGCCCCGTGCTCGAAACCGGTGCCGCCCTCGGCGAGGACGAGGTGGTACCAGCCGTCCCGGCGGATCAACCTCGACGACAAGTACATCGCGCAGATGTACTACGACCTGGTCGCCCCCGAGGGCGGCGGCGGGGACTACGGCACCACCAGCGGCGGCTTCGACCAGCTGGGCTTCGGCACCCTGATGTACGCCAAACAGCCCTCAAGCGTGCTCGTGCACCGGAATACCGGCCGCGACTGTGGTGCTCTGGTGATACCGGTGCACGAGTACGGCGAAGGGCTGGTGGGCGGATGACGGCAGACCAGGCGAACCCCATGGCCAAGGCGCCCGACGGGGACCCCGTGGCGCGGACACCGCACGGAGCGGTCCGCGGCCGGTACGAACGGGGCGTGGCCGTGTTCCGCGGCATCCCGTACGCGGC
Source organism: Streptomyces sp. NPDC031225 (assembly GCF_055570355.1). Classification (NCBI taxonomy): domain Bacteria; kingdom Bacillati; phylum Actinomycetota; class Actinomycetes; order Kitasatosporales; family Streptomycetaceae; genus Streptomyces; species Streptomyces sp. NPDC031225. The sequence continues at coordinate 240,417 of NZ_JBVIHJ010000014.1, forward strand.
ACCCCCCTTCGGCCCCCGGCGCTTCCGGCCCCCGGAGCCCCCCGAGCCCTGGGACGGCGTCCGCGACGCGGCAGCCTTCGGGCCGACGGCGCCGAAACCGCCGTACTCCGACGCCTTCGCGCAGTACCTGTCCGACCCGGTCGTCCCGGGCGACGACTGCCTCAACCTCAACGTGTGGACACCGGAACCAGGGCCCGGCGCCCGCCTCCCGGTCCTGGTGTGGGTCCACGGCGGTGCCCTGACCCGGGGTTCGTCCGCGGTGCCCGTGTACGACGGGCATGCCTTCGCCCGCGACGGCGTCGTGTTCGTCTCCGTCAACTACCGCCTCGGCGTGGAGGGCTTCGGCCTCTTCCCCGACACCCCCGCCAACCCCGGCCTCCGCGACCAGCTCGCCGCCCTGCGCTGGGTCCACGAGTCGATCGAGGCCTTCGGCGGCGACCCCGGCCGCATCACCCTGGCCGGGCAGTCGGCCGGCGCGATCAGCATCGGCGCGCTGCTCGCAGCCCCGCAGGCCCAGGGCCTGTTCCGGCGGGCGGTCCTGCAGAGCGGCCCGCCCGAGGCGAGCGACCGCGACAAGGTACGGCGGATGGTGCGCCGGATGGCCACCCGGCTGAAGATCCCCGCCACCGCCGCGGCCTTCGCCGACGTCGACCGCGACCTGCTGCTGCGCACCCAGGCCGAGGTGGGCAGGCTGAGCAGTCCGGTCCTCGGCGGCCCCGCCTTCGGGATCGTGGTCGACGGCGACCTCGTGCCCCGCGACCCCCTGGAGGCACTGATCGAGGGGGAGACGAGCAAGGACGTCGACCTCATGCTGGGCTGGACCAGCGACGAGTACCGCCTCTGGGTCGTTCCCGGCGGGCTCCTGGAGCGCGTCGACCGGCTCGGCCCTGTCGCCCTGGCCGGTGCCATGGCCCGCTGCCACTGCGGCTCCGAGGTGGTGCGCGGCTACCGTGCCCTGCACCCCGAGGCCGGCACCGCCGACCTCGTCGGCCAGATGGTCACCGACCATCTGCTGCGCATCCCCCTGCACCGCCTCGCCGAGGCCCGCCCGGGCACCTCGTACGTCTACGAGTTCGCCTGGCCCTCCAACCTCCCGGACCTGGGCGCCTGCCACGCCCTCGAACTGGGTTTCGTCTTCGACACCGGGGACACCCCGGAGTCGGCCAAGCTCGCAGGCGAGGGCGCCCCGACCGAGCTCGGCGAGGCCATGCACGGCGCGTGGGTGCGCTTCGCCACCGACGGCGACCCGGGCTGGCAGCCGTGGGACCCCACCCACCCGGTCCAGGTCTTCGGCAAGGGCGACCCCTATATCGCGTCCGGCCCTCGGGACGGCGATTTCGCAGTGTGGACGGCCGATATGACGACACCGGAGACGGCCCCCGTGTCGGAGCCGGCGGAGGGCTGGCCCGCCCGGACGGCGGAACTGCGGTCGGTGGTACGGCGACTGCGGCGCTCGGGGCTGGCCCGGCGGCACTGAGGGAGGGGCCCGGGACCGTCCGTCTCAGGTGCCGGTCGCGGCGACCGAGTCCCGGACCACCACATGGGTGCCCAGCAGAAGGTGCTCGGCGGGGTCCTCCGCCGTACGGCCGAGCGCGGTGCGTACGGCGAGGCGTCCCAGCTCCTCGTAGGGGACATGGACCGTCGTGAGCGCAGGGTGCAGGTCACGGGCGAAGGGGATGTCGTCGTAGCCGGCCAGGGACCCCTGGGGGCGCGGGGAACTGCGCGAGCACCACGACGAGGGCCGCACCCGCAAGACAACAGAAGCCCGATGGCGAGAAGGCGCACGGCCCCCGCCGGCGCAGCGCCGACGCTAGCGCAGCGCCCCCGCGATGCCCGAGATCGCCTCCGGCCCCACCCGGCAGCACCCGCCGATCAGTCCCGCTCCCGACGTCCGCCACTCCGTGACCTCCTCCGCGGTGAACGTCGAGCGGCCCTCCCAGCTGCGTGTCTCCGCGTTCCAGGACTCCCCGCTGTTGGGGTAGACGACGACCGGCTTGCCGGTCACCCGGGCGGCGGTCCCGATCGCGGGGGTCACGTCCCCGGGCACGCAGCAGTTGACGCCGACCGCGATGACCTCGTCCGCGTCGGCGGCCAGGGCGAAGGCCTCCTCCAGCGGCTGGCCGGCCCGGGTGCGGTCACCGGCGACGGAGTAGGAGAGCCAGGCGGGAACGCCGAGGCCGCGGATCGCCCGCAGCAGTGCCGTGGCCTCATCGCTGTCCGGGATCGTCTCCAGCGCCAGGACGTCGGGCCCGGCGGCGGCCAGCACCTCCAGGCGGGGCCGGTGGAAGGCCTCCAGCTCGGCCACGCTCAGCCCGTACCGCCCCCGGTACTCCGAGCCGTCCGCGAGCATCGCGCCGTACGGCCCCACCGAGGCCGCCACGTACAGCGGCCGCCGAACCCCCTTCGCCGCCGCCTGCCGTGTGGCGTCCCGCGCCGACTCGACGCTGAGGGCGAGCAGTTCGGCCGCCCTCTCCCGCCCGATCCCGCGCTTGGCGAACCCCTCGAAGGTGGCCTGGTAGCTGGACGTGATCGCCACGTCCGCGCCCGCCTCGTAGTACGCGAGATGCGCCTCGGTGATCGCCTCGGGCCGTTCGGCGAGCAGCCGCGCCGACCACAGCTCGTCGCTCAGGTCGTGCCCGGCGGACTCCAGCTGGTTGGACATGCCGCCGTCGAGGACGACCGGGCCGGCCGCGAGGGCGTCGGCGAGGGGGACGGAACGGGCGGCAGGGGTTTCCGGGATGTCGCTGGTCATGCCTCGACGCTAGTCGACGGGCCGGGAGGCCGCCCCGTCCGTCCGGTGTGCGAACATCCCGTCCACCCTGCGGGACCGCCCTGTCAGCCGTGCGAGGCGTGCCGCCCGCCCCGGCCCCCGCGCCGCTTGCCGCGCCGCCTGAAGGCCGACGGCACGACCATGCCCCCCAGCAGCCCGAGGGCCAGTACATACGGCCACCAGCCCAGCCCCTCGGTCACCGCGGCCGTCGTACGGGGCGCTGCCGCCGCTGTCCGCGACGACGTGTCGGCGCGCACGCCGGCCGAGGCGCCGGCCGTGACCGCGGTGAGTACGACGTCGTTGCCGTCGCCTCCCCGGTAGGTGATCCGGTAGTTCGTGTCCGAGAGCTTGAGCCGCGTGCCCTCCGCCAGACCCTTGAAGGCGCCCGTGGTCTTCGCGGTCCCCTTGTTGTCCAGGACGGTGATGCTGCGGGCGGGATCGGTGCCCGCGGCGGCGAGGTCGAGGTCACCGGCCAGCGTGACCGGGCCCGTCACCTTCAACGGGCTGTTTCCGAGGACCAGTTCGCCCTTCGTGTGCTGTGTGTAGCCGCCGGAGACGGTGAGCCCGCCCACGACCACGCCGTCGTTGGTGACCGCGCCCTTCACCGTGCCCCTGCCGGACAGCGCGGACCGCACCCGCAGGCCGGCCGCGCCCGCGTCCAGCAGTGAGGTCGCCGAGGTGAGCCGGATTCCCTTGCTGTGGGCGAGAGTTGCTCCTCCGCGCAGCGCGAGTGTGCCCTGCTTGACGGTGGTCGTCCCCGTGTAGGTGATCGCGTTTCCGGTCAGTGTCGTCGTCGCCCTGCCCGCCTGGGTGAGGGAGCCGCTGCCGCTGATCCGGGACAGGGACAGGGACTTGGCCGTGTTGTCGATCACGAGGGAGCCGTCGTTCACCACCCGGTAGCGGCCGCCCCCGGTGTAGAGCCCGCCGTCGCCGCCGGACCTGCCGCTGCCCAGGCGGAGCACGGCACCCTTCTCGACGGTGGTGGAGCCGTCGTAGTACTGGACGGCCGCGAAGGTGACGTCGTTGCCCTTCGTGCCCTTGATGACGATGTCACCCGCGCCGGGCGCGGACAGGGTGTCGTGGAAGCGGCCGCCGCCGATCGGGGCGCCCAGCGTCACGGGGCCGTCGTAGTCGAAGGTGAGCTTCGAGCGCTCGCGGGCCGCCAGCAGGTTGATGTAGACGGTCTCCGCCGTGCCCGGCATGAAGATCCGATTCGTCGTCCCGTCCCCCCACTGGACGTTCGCGCCCTTGATGTTGGTGCCGCGCTTGTTGACGTTCTTGGGGGCGGGCGTCCAGTTCAGGGCGGGGTCGCTGAGCGAGGGGTCGGTGTCGCCGCCCTGGTTCGACCAGCTGTACTGGCCCGTGAGGACGACCTTGCTGCCCGGCCGGGACTGGACGTTGATGTCGCTGCCGTACTCGCGCTGGTAGAAGTCCATCCGCAGGGTGACGGTCCGGCCCAGCGGGGTGTCCACGGTCCAGGTGCCCTGGTTGAGGACCTTGCGGACGCCTGGCAGCGAGGTCGCGAACTCGGGCCGTCCGGCATTGGCCTGGGTCCCGTTGTCGATGACGCCGGAGAACGGGCCGGAGGTCAGGTCCCAGGTGCCCCACAGGAAGCGCGGCTGGGTGATCAGGCCCGAGCCGCTGACCGTGCCCAGGTTGTAGGCGCTCTTCAGGGAGAGCCGCAGAGTGCCGTCGACCCGGATGTTGTCCTGGTTCAGGCCGAACGCCGGGGTGGCGTAGGGGAAGTGGCCGATCAGCCCGGATGTGCCGCCGTCGCCGTACTGGAGGGTCGCCCCGCGCTCGACGGTGACCGCGGGCGGGTCGGCGGCGGTCGTGGTGACGTACGGATGGTTGCCGCCCAGGATGTGTACGGACTGCCGCTGCCGTGCCTTCGGGAGTGTGAAGTCGCTGTTCCTGGTGAGGACCAGCGTCCCGCTGCCGCGCACGGTGAGCGTGCCCTCGCCGCGGAACACCCCGTCGTAGGTGGTGGTCCCCGCCGGCACCGTGACGACTGTGTCGCCGGTCAGCGTCACGTCCCGGTCCGCGAGCACGTCGGCGGTGACGTCCCGGGATCCGGCGGCCGCGGCCGGGGGAGCGGAGGCCATGAGGGCGGCCGCCGCCAGGGCGCCGGCGGCCGCTGCTGTTCTGTGGAAATGGGTGCGCACATGATCGGAGACGGACGGGAGCGGAGGCGATAACAGAAATCCGGCGACGAGCCGGTGAATGAGCCGAAACAGAAAGCGCCTTCTTCCGATCGCGTCCGACCCGTTGACCTCCCGGTTCCCCAGCCTTACCTTTCGGCTGTTCGCATTAACAACAGATGTTCTCAATACCGAACATCGCTCTCAGGACACCCCCACCCGAGAGGCAGTCCGCATGAGCCGCGCCACCGATGTCCCCCACCGAAGACTGCTGCTGAAGGGTGCCCTGGCCGCGGGCGCCCTGGCCGCGACCCCCTCGACCGCCGAGGCGGCGACCCCCGCAGCCGCCGAAGCCGCCCCGTGCCCGAAGAAGGCCGCGCCCTTCGAGAACCCGCTCGTCCGGCACCGCGCCGACCCGTACATCCACCGTCACTCCGACGGCTTCTACTACTTCACGGCCACCGCCCCGGAGTACGACCGCATCATCCTGCGCCGCTCCCGCACCCTGAACGGCCTCGCGAGCGCCGACGAGTCCGTCATCTGGACCAAGCATCCGACCGGTGTCATGGGCGCCCACATCTGGGCGCCGGAGATCCACCGGATCGGCGGCAAGTGGTACGTCTACTTCGCCTCCGCACCCGCCGAGAGCGTGTGGGACATCCGCATCTGGGTTCTGGAGAACGCCAACCCCAACCCGTTCAGGGGTACTTGGGTGGAGAGGGGGCAGGTCAAAACCGCCTGGGAGACCTTCTCCCTGGACGCCACCACCTTCACCCACCGGGGCAGCCGCTACCTCGCCTGGGCCCAGCACGAGCCCGGCCTGGACAACAACACCGGCATCTTCCTGTCGAGGATGGCGAACCCCTGGACCCTGACGGGTCCTCAGATCAGGCTCACCACCCCGGAGTACGACTGGGAGTGCATCGGCTACAAGGTCAACGAGGGCCCCTCGGTCATCGCCCGCAACGGCCGCCTGTTCCTGTCCTACTCGGCCAGCGCCACCGACCGGCACTACTGCATGGGCCTGCTCACGGCCGACGCGAACGCCGACCTGATGAACCCGGCGAGCTGGTCCAAGTCCCCGGACCCCGTCTTCACCAGCAACGACACCACCAAGCAGTACGGCCCCGGCCACAACTGTTTCACCGTCGCCGAGGACGGCCGCAGTGACGTCCTCGTCTACCACGCACGGCAGTACAAGGACATCGTCGGCGACCCGCTGAACGACCCCAACCGCCACACCCGCGTCCAGAAGCTCGGCTGGCACGCGGACGGCACCCCGGACTTCGGCATACCGGTGGCGGACGCCGCCACGGACACGGAGGTTGCGTCATGAGACGTGCTTACGCGGTACTGCTCGCCCTCTGCCTGGCCCTGGCCGGCGCCCTCGTGACCGCGGGACCGGCCCAGGCCGCGGCCCTGACGATCCCCAACGGCGTGCAGTTCAAGGACACTTCGGGTAACGCCCTGCACGCCCACGGTGGCGGGGTCATCAAGGTCGGGTCGTACTACTACTGGTTCGGCGAGGACCGCAACGCCGACAACACCTTCAAGTACGTGGACGCCTACCGCTCCACCGACCTGAAGAACTGGGAGTTCAGGAACCACGTCCTGACCCAGTCCTCCGCCGCCGAGCTCGGCACCGCCTACATCGAGCGGCCCAAGGTCGTCTACAACGCGTCCACCGGCAAGTTCGTGATGTGGATGCACAAGGAGAACGGCACCGACTACAGCGAGGCCCGCGCGGCCGTCGCCGTCTCCTCCACGGTCGACGGGAGCTACACCTACCAGGGCAGCTTCCGCCCGCTCGGCGACAACATGTCCCGCGACATCACGACGTTCGTCGACACCGACGGCACCGGCTACATGGTCTCGGCGGCCAACGAGAACTACGACCTGCACATCTACAAGCTCACCGCCGACTACACCGGCATCGCGAGCCTGGTCGCCAACCCGTGGGTCGGCGGACACCGCGAGGCCCCGGCCCTGTTCAAGCGGGGCAGCGTCTACTTCATGCTGACGTCGGCCGCCACCGGCTGGAACGCCAACCAGCAGCAGTACGCCACCGCGACCTCCCTCGCGGGTCCCTGGACGTCGATGGCGAACGTCGGCGACTCCACGACCTACAACTCGCAGACCGCGTACGTCCTTCCCGTGCAGGGGACTTCGGGCACCTCGTACCTCTACATGGGCGACCGCTGGGGCAACTCCTTCGGCGGGACCGTCAACGACTCCCGTTACGTGTGGCTGCCGTTGACCTTCCCGACCTCCACCACGATGTCCATGTCCTGGTACCCGGAGATCAGTGTCGACGCGGCCGCCGGCACGATCGGCGGCACGAGCGCCACGTACAACACGCTGGTCTCCCGCAACAGCGGCAAGTGCGCTGACGTGGCGAGCCAGTCGCTGTGGCAGGGCGTCGCGATCAGCCAGTACACCTGCAACAGCGGCGGCAACCAGAAGTGGTGGTTCAAGGACCTCGGCACCGGCTACTACCAGCTCGTCGGCCGCGGCAGCTCGCTGTGCCTCCAGGAGAACGCCACCAACGTCACCCAGGAGAACTGCGGGAGCGCGACCACCCAGCAGTGGTCGGTGGTCACGTCGGGCTCGTACGTGAACATCAAGGCCCGGGCCTCCGGCGAGTGCCTGGACGTGAACGGCGCGTCCACCGCCAACTCCGCCGCGATCATCACGTACACGTGCAACGGAGCGACCAACCAGCAGTGGACGCGCGGAACCTGACGTCAAGTCAGGCAAGCAGGTCGATCGCGTCGATCGACGTACCGGCACTGAGGAAGGACGTCGACCCGGAACCGCTCGCCACGTAGATCTTCAGCGTGTTGTAGGCGCTGGTGTCCGTCAGCCAGGCGGACGCCGGCACGCTGTAGGTGAACGTGTAGTTGTTGCCCCGGTACGAGCCCACGGTCAGTGACCGGGTGCTCGGCTGGGTGGGCGGTGAGGGGACGGCGGAGGTCCAGGTGTCGTTGACGACGATCTGCGGGCGGCCGTTGACGTAGGCCGTCGTCACGCCGATGCGCAGGGTGTGCGCGGCGGCGGCCTGGGCGGCCGTCAGCTTGAAGTAGACGATGATCCCGCTGTTGACGTCCTTCCACAGATAGCAGGGGAAGCCCGAGGTCTCGGTGCCGCTGCCGATGACGACGTTGCCGGTCCAGGAGGAGGCGCGGACGTCGGAGGGATGGGCGTACGTCATCAGGTCGGCGTTCTTGAAGCCGCCGGGTGTGCCGTTCCAGTCGTTGATGCGCCAGATCGCGCCCGCGTTGCCCGGATCGTTCGAGGACGGGATCGCGATGGAGTTGAGGGTGGTCGTGCCGCCCGCGCTGACGCTCACCGAGCCGGTGTAGACGGCGAGTTCACCCTTGAAGACGGTCAGCGTGTACGTTCCCGGCAGCACACCCCCGATGGAGAAGTAGCCGTCCGAGGACCGCGCCGAACCCCAGTACTGGGCGGCGGAGTTGGCGAGTCCGACCGTGTAGGCGTACGAGGTGTTCCGCCCGGTGATGCCGACGCCGGCGACCTTGCCCCGGCCGCTCGCGGGGACGTAGCCCGAAATGCCGAGCGAGTCGGCCCACGAGGTGGTGAGGGTGCCCGGATACAGCGCGGAGGAGGGCGCGCCGCCGTCCGTGAAGGCGATGACGTAGGGACCCTGGAGACCGAAGCGCTGGGCCTCCGTCTGGTTCTCGCCGTAGTACAGGATCTCGTACAGGCCGCCGCCGTCCGCGCTCTGGTGGCGCAGGAGGGAGCGGTAGAACGGGCCGCCGGAGGCCTTCTCGTGGTTGGAGCGCACGATGTACAGGCCGACGCTGCCGGTGGTCCAGCCGACGTAGTTGTAGTCGATGACCCGGGCCTTCGCGTAGTGCTTGGAGCGGGTCTGGCCGTCGGACTTCGCGAAGACGTCGGCGGCCTCGATGGTGGTGGGCGCGTAGGTGTACGAATCGGGCTCGTCGTTGAGGAACTTGCCCGCGTTGACGCGCAGGATGTATCGGGTCGCCGAGACCGAGTCGTCGGCCTTGTTGGTCCACAGGTAGACGTTGTTCTCTCCGCTGCGGGCCGCGTAGTAGTGCTTCAGCGTGCCGTACGCGACCGAGATCAGGATCGTCGTACCGGACTGCTTGATGCTCACGGTGGACGTGCCGAGGCCGGACTCGATGTGCGAGTTCTTGCCGCCGTAGCCCTGGTACTGCGTGCCCTTGTAGACCAGCGAGGTCAGGTCGCCGTTGGTCTTGCTGACCTTGAAGACGAGGCTGGCGCCGGTGTCGACGACGTAGTTCGAGCCGTCGTCGGACCAGCCGAAGGTCGCGGCGGACGCGGTCTCGGCGAGCGGTCCGGCGAGACCGGCCGTCCCTGCGGCGGCCACGGTGCCGAGCACGAAGGTACGGCGTCCGACAGATCTGTGCACGGTGGATTCGGACATGTGGGGGTGCCTCCTCCGGAGAGGTGTGGGGGTGGTGCGGGTGCTTTGGAGGGTGACAGTTGAATCGATTTCGCGAAAGGGCTTTCGCTTGCCGGAGGTTGGCAATCTTGTGAAATCGGTCCAAGGACTAGAAAGCGCTTGCGGGAGGCGGTACGGTCCGGCGCCAGGTGTTGTCCCCCTGACGGAGGAACCGCGAATGAGACGTTTCAACCTCGCCGTACTGGCGGCGGTGGCGCTGGCCTCGGGCCTGACGGCCGTCCCGGCCCAGGCGCACACCGGACGTCCGCCGGGCCTTGAGAACTGCACCGCCGGCGCCTGCCACTTCGACGTGCCGCCCGGGACGTACGACGTGCGGCTCCTCCTCGGCGGCGCCGCCGCGTCGAGCACGAGCGTCAGCGGCGAGACCCGGCGCGCACTGCTCCCCGAGACCACCGTCGCGGCCGGCGAGCGACTCGCCCGCAGCTTCACCGTGAACGTCCGCACCCCGGAGGGCGAACCGACCGGCCCCGACGGCACACCGGGCCTCGACCTCGTCCTCGGCGGCACGGCCCCGGCACTCGCCGGCATCGAGGTCACCCCGGCCCGGCACGCCCGGCGGATCTTCCTGGTCGGCGACTCCACGGTCTGTGACCAGCCCGGCGACCCGTACTCCGGCTGGGGCCAACAGCTGCCCCAGTACCTGCGCAAGGGCGTCTCCGTGGCCAACTACGCCGACTCCGGCGAGAGCACGGTGACCTATCTGTCGGACACCCGCCTGTGGGCCACCGTCCAGCCGCTGATCCGGCCCGGCGACCTCGTCCTCATCCAGCTCGCCCACAACGACAAGACCACGGACGAGGCGACGTACCGGGCGAATCTGGAGACACTGGTCGCGGGTGTGAGGGAGAAAGGTGGGAACCCTGTCCTCGTGACGCCCATCGTGCGACGCTGGTTCAACTCCGACGGCACGCTGAACAACAACACCGCGTTGCTGGTCAACGGCCTCGGGGTGGACCACCCCGCGGTCATCCGCTCGGTCGCCGCCACGGAGGGCGTCCCGCTGATCGACCTGACGGCGAAGACGAAGGCACTGGTGGAGTCGCTGGGAGTGGAGGGCTCGAAGGCGATCTACCTGTACAACGAGAAAAAGGACAACACCCACACGTCCGTACACGGCGCCACCGTGTACGCGGGCCTGGTGCGCGACGCTCTCGTCGCACAGCACCTGGTGCCGAAGGGCGTTGCGAGGGTGGGATAGATGTCTGGGGCGTCCCGACCGGAACCGGGGCGCCCCAGGCTTTGTACGGCACGGCACGACCCGGAGAGAGAGTCCATGCACCTGCCCTCGGACGACCGCGTCCTCAGCCCGCGCACCGGCTACACGCGTGCCCACTGGGAGGCCGCGGCCGACGCCCTGCTGGCCGCGGTGGAGCCCTACGCCACCGAGGACCGGGCCCTCTACCACTTCCCCGGTGACCGCCAGAGCTGGACCGGCCACCTCTCCGACGGCCTGGAGGGCTACGCCCGTACGCTCCTGCTGGCCGCCTTCCGCCGCGACGAGACCGCGCTCCAGCGCTACGCCGACGGACTCGCCGCCGGGGTCTCGGGTGTCTGGCCCCGCATCGAGGACCGCAGTCAGCCGCTGGTCGAGGCCGCGTCGATCGCCCTCGCGCTGCGCCTGACGCGGGAGTTGCTCTGGGACCGCCTGGACGACGGCGTACGGCAACGCGCGGCGGCCTGGCTCGGCGACGCGCTGACCGCGGAGGCCTGGCCCTGCAACTGGGAGCTCTTCCCCGTCACCGTCGGCGGCTTCCTCCAGGAGATCGGGTACGAGACCGAGGCGTCCGGCAAGGCGATCGACCGCGGCCTGGAGCGGATCGAGCAGTGGTACGTCGGCGAGGGCTGGTACACCGACGGCGACGGCCGCAAGTTCGACTACTACAACGGCTGGGCCATGCACCTCTACCCGGTGCTGCACGCCTGGCTGGCCAGGGACGACCGCCTCCTCGACCTGTACGGCGGCCGCCTGTCCCGTCATCTCGACGACTACGCCCGCCTGTTCGGCGCCGACGGCGCGCCGATGCACCAGGGCCGCTCACTGACGTACCGCTTCGCGACGACCGTCCCGCTGTGGCTCGGCGCGCTGACGGGCCACACCCCGCTGCCCCCGGGCGAGACACGCCGACTGGCCTCCGGAGCGCTGAAGTACTTCCTGGACCGGGGCGCGGTGGACTCCCGCGGCCTCCTCACCCTCGGCTGGCACGGCCCCAACCCGGGTCTCCTGCAAGGCTATTCGGGACCGGCCTCGCCGTACTGGGCGAGCAAGGCCTTCCTCGCCCTGCTCCTCCCGGCCGACCACGAGGTGTGGACGGCGGTGGAGGAGCCGGGCCCGGCGGAGCGCTCCGACGCGGTCACCTCGATCGCCGCCCCCAACTGGCTTCTGCAGTCCACCCGTTCCGACGGCCTGGTCCGCCTCCACAACCACGGCAGCGAGGACGTCCGCTACGACCCGTACTACACCCGCCTCGCGTACTCGACGGTGACCGAGCCGTCGACGTCGTACGACAACAGCCTGATCCTGGACGGCGATCCGAGCCGTACGGAGATCGAGCCGTTGGGGGTGGGGGAGGGGTGGGCAGCCTCACGGCACGTGGCGGCCGGGGACGCGCGGGTCACCAGCGTCCTGCTCGCGCGGGGGGCCGTGGAGGTGCGTGCCTTCCTCGTGTCCGGCGCCGAACCCGGCACGTTGGTGCGTGTCACCGGATGGGCGGCGCGGGACGGCGTCCGGGCCGAACTGCTTCCCGCCGTGGGCCTGGACGAGACGCTGACCGGTGTCATCGGCGAGGAGCCGACGCTCTTCGTGGCGCTGAGCAGGCTGACCGGGGAACCGGAACCCGCTCCGCTGGCGGACGCAGCGAGCGTACGGGCCGCCGACTCGGGCGGCCTGACGGTGAGTTGGGGCGACGGGACCGGAACGCGGGTGAGACTGGACGGCTCCGGAGTCGACATCACCGGGGAGGGCTGACCCGCCTCGGGCAGTATGAGGATCATGGGTGGGAGAGAAGAACTGGTCGAACTGCTGGGCCGGGCCGGGCTTGAGGTCGTGGGGGACTGGCGGACGGAGGAGGTGCTGCCGCCTCAGATCGCGTGGCGTCATGTCATCGCGCGGGAGACCGAGCCAACCGTCGCGGTCCCTGGGGACCGGCCGGACCTGATCGCCGAACTGAACGCCGAGTGGCACCGGCTGGCGTCCGAGGTGGGGATCCTCGGCGGGAACGGCGTCTTCCTCATCGACTTTCCCGGCAGCAGGAGTCCGGGGTGGACCCGGGTCCGGCTCACCGGCGACTGGGATCTCTCCGGAGCTCTGCAGGAGCGGCCCGGGCAGCCGGAGTTCGTCACGCTGTCCCTGGACGGGGGCGCGCTGGTGGGCGCCACGACCGAGGAGCACGCGGTCCGGCTCGTCGCCCTCGACCGGCTCGGGGAGCGGCGGGAGGAGACCGCGCGCGTCGCCGGTGCGGAGACACCGCAGGAGCGGGCGGCCGCCTGGGCATCCCTGTTCGAAGGGCCGCAGCCCCCGGCGGAACTGCTCGAATCGTGGGCGAACGGACTGTCGCTCAACCCCGCCACCCCGAGGGAACTGCGGCCGGGGCTCGTGGCGCTGTCGTCCTACGCGATCTATAGCGCGCTGCCGACGGACACCGTGGACGCTCTGCTGGCCCACCCGGACTGGAACCTGCGGATGAGGGCGGCCGAGCAGCAGCCGAACATCACGCCCGAACAGTGGGCACGCGTGATCCTCGGCGAACAGGACGAACGACGGCGGTGGATCCTCACCCTGCTGGCCGCGGACCGCCGGGCCGAACTCCCCGAGGCCGCCTGCCACGCACTCGCCGCCGACCCGTCCGCGCGCGTCCGTTCCGAGACCGCCCGGCTCAAGTGCCTTCCCGCCGACCTGTCGGTCGCGCTGGCCGCCGACCCCGACGGCGGCGTGCGGTACGCCGCCTGCACGGCGGCCTGGCCGCACCTCGACGAACCGGCCCGGCAGGCGCTCCTGGCCGACTCCCACGGCATCGCACGGACCCGGGCACTGCTGCTGCACCACCAGGAGCACCCGATGCCCCTGTCGGTGTTCGAAACCCTGGACGCCAAGGGCGACGCCCTGGAAACCTGCCTCCTGGAGCGCGACCTCGCCGATCATGTGGCGCGGCACGGGGAGCCGTCCGAACGGCGTTCCCTGGCCGCCAACCCGCGCCTCGCCCCGGACCTGATCGCGCTCCTGGCCGAGGATCCGGACGCGCACGTGCGCTTCGCGGTCTCCAAGCGGTCCGACCTCACCGAGGCACAACGGGCAGCCGTCCACTACGACTTCGATCCGAGCGTTCACCACTACGAGCTCGACTGGGTCGTCGCACTCCACGACGACCAGGCGGCCATGCGCCGCCTCGCCCTCTCCTCCCACCCTCTCGTCCGCAGAAGCGTCGCCCGCGCCCCGCACCTGCCACCCGATGTCGTCGCACGCCTCGCCCACGACGAGGACCGGATCGTCCAGCTCTTCCTCGCCGAGTCCTGCGACGACGCGCCCGCCGACATGCTCCTGCGGGTGTGGCAGTGGTGGGACGGCAGCCTCACCTCCCCCGACCGCCCGCGCGGGCACCCCAACTTCCCCCGCCACGCGGACGACCCGAACCCACGCATGCGCCAACTGGCCCTCGACGACCCGCAGTCCACACCCGAGCTGGTCGAACGGCTCAGTCGCGACAGAAGCGAGGAGGTGCGCTACCGGGCCGTCTGCGACCCGCGGCTGTCGCCCACGGCCGCGGCGCGGCTGCTGGAGGATCCGCACGAGCACATCCGCAATGCGGCCGCCCGGCACCCCCGCATGCCTGCCGGAACCCTGGTCCGACTGCTGCGGCAGTGCGGCTCCGCGGAAACCGCCGCCCGGAACCCGGCGCTGCCCGCCGAGGTCATGCGGCAGATGGTCGAGCGGTTCAGCCCCTCCGCCACCGCAGCCGACTGACCCCGACGAACGTCACCAGAGCCGCCACGGTGCAGAGGGCGTTCACGCAGAACTCGTCCCACAGCGACCCGGACCCGGGCACCGCGGCCCACGCGAGACGGCGCACGCCCCAGCCGACCGCCAGCCCCGCCACGAAGGCGGGCCAGCCGTGTCGTACGCCCTGTTCCGCGTCGTCGAACATGGCGCACACCACCCCGATGGGGAGCACGAGCGACACCGTCTCCCAGCCGAGCGCGGCCGCACACGCCCCCACGGCCAGCAGGAACAGCCAGACCCGCAGCATGGGCAGGAGCTCCGAGGGCTCGGAGGGCTTGGGCGGCTCCGTCGGATGCCGCCGAAAGGACCGTCGGACTCTGCGTACACCGTCGCCCATGTGCTCTCCCCCGTCCGCGTGCGTCGCACTGAATGGGACACGCGGCCGGGGGAGACGGTTGCACGGCCGTCCTCAGGGCTTGAGGCGGGCGATCCGCAGACTCGTCGAGGTCGGGGAGGAACCGTTCAGCGGGCTTGCGTACGTCGGTGTGACCGGGACGTACGCCCAGTTCAGCGTCCCGTCCTTCTGGACCGCGATGTCACCGCTGATCCGCGCCGACACCACCTTGTCCGCTCCCTGGAGCGTGCCGTTCCAGTCGATGAGACGGAGGTGGGTGCCCGTGAAGGTGCCGGTGCAGGTGCCGCTCGCGCACTTGGCGTTCTTCAGGGACTCCCAGGACACGAGGAGACGGTCCTTGCCGTACGGCGCCACGTGCACGTTGACGTGTTCGGTGCCGGGCGCGTTGGTGAGGTAAACCGCCTTGCCGGGGCCGGAGTTGCGGTTCTTGAGGAAGGCCACGGCCACCTGGTGGGTGCCGGTCTTCGGCTTGACCGTCCAGCCGCGGCCGCTGGAGTCGTCCGGGTTCTTCTTCGCGGATACGGCGCCCCGGGAGGCGAAGGCGGTCACGTAACGGCCGGTGGCGGACTTCACCAGGTCGCCGGTGCGGCTCGGGAACGTGCCGCCGCAGTACCCCGCCCAGCACTGCTCGCGCTGCACCACCGGGGCCACGTCCGGTGCGCCGATGCCCGTCGACACGAACAGCCCCGAACGCCAGTCGTCGAAACACAGGGAGGTGAAGTTGCCAGTGCTCTCGGCGTGCAGCGCGATGCCCTCGTTGTGGCTGCACCCCCAGCCCCAACCCCCGCCGAGTTTCGCCCCCTTGGCGCTGACGTACGACAACTTGTCGCCGAAGTGGCCGTCGGCGAAACCGCCCGCCCCGTGTACGACGAAGTAGGCGCCGTACTTCGAGCCGTTCCAGGTGAGTTGGCCGTCGAGGGTGGGGGAGGTGTCGTGCGAGGCGGTGCCGGTGAGCTTGGTGCTCCAGGTCTTCGTGGCGCCGGTGTACCGGACGATCGCGGCCGCCGTCTCCTTCCACTTGTTGGTGTCGGCGACCCGGGTGAGCAGCGCGAAGCCGTCGTTGTGCGCGACCAGTCCGCCGACCTCCTTCGCGCCCTTGACGACCGTGTCCGCGCCGGAACGCTTCCCGGCCGACGTCAGCGGGGTGACATGGACGCCGTCCGAGGCGGGCCAGGCCACGCGGAGGGTGCCGTTCGGCGCCACCGCGGTCGCCGTCCGGGTCCACTCGCGGGTGTTGTTGTAACCGGCGGACAGGTAAGGGAACTTGGCGGACAGAGTCACGGCCGTGGTGGTGGGGGCGAGCGCGGGTGCGGGTGCGAGTGCGGGTGCGGTGGCCGCGCCGGCTGTGGCGTACCAGGCGCCGGCCAGCGCGGCGGCCGCGGCGAGCCCGGCGATGACGGGCTTACGGGCCGCGCGGACCCGGCGGTGGCCTGCGCGAGGGGCGTCACCGGAGGCGTCGGAGTGGGCGTCGCCGTCGCGAGGCGTGCGTTGTGCGGAAGTCATGCCCCCAGGTCGCCGCGGGGTGCGCGAAGGTTGCCGCCGACCTTGTCATGATCGGGCACGCCCCCGAGAATCCCCGTATGACCTCCACCATCCGCCATGTGACCATCGACTGTGCCGACGCCTATGCGCTCGCCGACTTCTGGTCCAAGGTCCTCGGTCAACCGCTTCACGAGGAGGACCGGCCGGGCGACGAGGAGGCGTTGATCGAGGCCGCAGGCCTGCTTTTCGTCACCGTCCCGGAGACCAAGAGCGTCAAGAACCGCCTCCACTTCGACCTCCAGCCGCAGGACCGCACCCGCGACGAGGAGGTCGACCACATCCTCACCCTGGGCGCCACACTCATCGACGACCAGCGCACGGGCGACGGCATGGGCTGGGTGGTGCTCGCCGACCCGGAGGGCAACGAGTTCTGCGTCGAGCGGAGTTCGGCGGAACGGGAGCGCTGAGAGCCGCCCCGGCGCCCGCCCGAGGAACAGCGTGATCAGCCGGACACGTCCGCCCCGAGAAACGTCCGCGTGAGCTGTTCGGCGTAGGCCACCGGGTGCTGGGCGGCGCCGAGGTGGCCGCCGGGGAACTCGACGAAGTCGCCATGCAGGTCCTTGGCGAGCAACTCGGCTGTGCGGTGCAGGAGATGGCCGCGTGAGTCGGTGCCGGCGGTGAGGGTGAGCCGGGGGCCCGAGGGAATCGACGTGGGCGTGTACGCGGTGAAGGTCCGGAGCACGTGGGCCAGGGAGATCGCCATGGGACTGGTCAACTCCTCCTCCCGCGACAGAGGTTGGCCTTCCGGCAGCTCACCGGCCGCCCGCTCCTCCAGCAGGGCGGTCATCCGGGCTCCCGCCGCCGCGAGACCCCGGGCGCGGTAGATGTCGCAGACCTCCACGAACCCGGCCCGCTGCCGTGCCCCGTCAGGCAGCACGCTCACGCACGGCGGCTCGTGCGCGACGACGTGCAGCAGCCGCGCCGGGTGCCGGGCGAGCAGGTCGAGGGCGGCGACACCGCCCGCGCTGATGCCGTGGACGTACGCCGACCCGCCGTCCGGGAGCGTCGCGTCGAGCACGCGTCGCGCCCCGTCGCTCCAGTCCTGGGGCCGCTGGTCCTCGACGGGTTCGCCGAGGCGGCCATGGGCGAGGCCCAGGGGGTCGTAGGTGACGACGGTGAAGTGGCGGGCGAGCGCTTCCGTCATCGGGCCGAGGCCCATGGGGTGGCCGGCGCCGCCGGGGATCAGCAGCAGGATGGGGCCGTGGCCGGTGATGTCGTAGTGCAGGTCAGACATGGGGGTTCTCCTCGTGGGGCCAGTTGGTGAGGGCTACGTGCAGGGCGTCGACCGCCCGGTCCCAGGACTTCTGTACGTCCCGGGGAGCGCCGAAGCCGCCCGCCGACTCCAGGGCGCAGTAACCGTGGAAGGTGGCGCGCAACAGGCGTACGGCGTCGGTGAGATCGGGCTCGGTGAGACCGTAGGCGCGGAGCATGCCGTAGGTGATCTCGGCGGTGCGGCGGAAGGCGGGCGTGCCCGCGATCAGTGACTGGTCGATACGCATCTGGGTGGCCGCGTACCGCCCCGGCCGCTCCAGCGCGTACGCGCGGTAGGCGCCGGCGAACGCGGCCAGCGCGTCCTTCCCGGCCCGCCCCGCCACCGCGGCGGCGATCCGGTCGATCATCTCGCCGCCGGCGAGCAGGGCCACCCGGGTGCGTAGGTCCTGGAGGTTTCTGACATGCGAGTAGAGGCTCGCGTCCTTCACGCCGAAGCGCTTGGCCAGGGCCGCCAGGGTGACGTTCTCGAAGCCGATCTCGTCGGCGAGGTTGGCTGCGGCCTCGGTGAGGCGGTCGGGGGTCAGACCTGCGCGGGGGCTCATGGGGGCAGCTTACCTAGGGGCCCTAGGTTGTCGGCCACCGGTTTTTGGCGTGATGTCGTCAACGGACCGTCTCGGTCTGAGAGTTGACTCTCACGTTTTGTGAGAGGACACTCTCACGTCATGGCATCCGGCAATCGACTCGGCGACATAGAGATCACCGACCCGAAGGCCATGCGGGCGCTCGCGCATCCCGTACGGCTCGCGATTTTGGAGCGGCTCCAGCGCTACGGGCCCGCCACCGCCTCGCATTTGTCGCCGCATGTCGGCGCCACTCCCTCCGTGGCCAGCTGGCATCTGCGGCACCTGGCGGGGTTCGGACTGGTGCGGGATGCCGCGGAGGGCGGCACGGACCGGCGGGAGCGGCGGTGGGAGGCGGTGGCGCGCGGATTCCGGTTCGACGTTCCGGAGGACGAGGACGGCACCTCGGCCGCACGTGCCCTGTCCTGGGAGATGTTCGCCCGGGCCGCGGAGCTTCCCGAGCGATGGGCGACCGAGACCGAACCCGCCCTCGAACCGGCTTGGCGGCGGCTCTCCGGCCTCGCCAACACCCGAGTCGTGGTGTCCGCCGAGGAACTTGCCGCGATCGAGGACGCGATCGAAGCTGCCATCGCCCCCTACGTCATGCGGGAGCAGCGGCCACCGGACGCCCGGGGTGTACGGCTGCTGCGGTACATGCTGCCGGAGACGGCGGACGGTGCCGACGCATGACCTCCCTGTGGCGCGACCGGCGTTTCGTCCGGTACTGGACGAGCAGTGCAGTCTCGCAGTTCGGCGACCGGGTCTCCGAAGTGGCCGTACCTCTCATCGCCGTGACCGTCCTGGACGCCTCCGCCGGTCAGGTGGCCGTGCTGACCGCGCTCGCTTGGGCGCCGAACCTACTCGCGCTCCTGCTGGGGGTCTGGGTGGACCGGCGAGCCCGGAAGCGGCGGTTGCTGGTCGTGATGGATCTCGTGCGGGCGGGTGCGCTGCTGACCCTGCCCGTCGCCCATCTGTGGGGGGCCGTCACGCTCCGGCAGCTGTACGTGGTGGTGCTCGTCGGCGGCCTCGCGGGAGTGACGGCCGGCTGTGCCTGGCAGCCGCTGTTCGCTCGGATCGTGCCGCGTTCGTCGTACGTCGACGCCAACAGCAAGTTCAGCGCGGCCCGTTCGGCGTCCCTCGTGGCCGGACCGGCGACCGGCGGCGCACTTGTCCAGGCGCTCGGCGCGCCCGTCGCCGTCGTCGCCGACTCGCTGTCCTTTCTGGTGTCCGCGCTGCTGCTGGGCCGGGCGCCGGTCGACGAGCCGGTGCCCGCGGCCCGTTCCGGCGCCGCCGTGCCCGCGCTGCTGCGGGACGCCCGGGAGGGACTGCTCTTCGTCCTGCGGCACCCCGTGCTGCGGGCCAGCCTGGGGTGTGCCACCACCGTCAACTTCTTCACCTTCCTGGCGGGCACCGGCATGGTCGTGCTCTTCGCCGACCGCGAACTCCAACTCTCGCCCGGGGCCATCGGGTTGACCCTCGGTATTGGGGCGGTCGGCTCCCTCGTCGGGGCACTCACGGCACCATGGCTGTCCCGACGCATCGGTATGGGACGGTGCGTGGCTGTCGGGGCCGTACTGTTTCCGGCGCCCTTCGCGCTGGCCGCCGTCGCCGGTGGGCCGGCGTGGGCCGGTGCCGTGATCCTGGGTGCGGCCTACTTCCTGGTGGGTCTCGGGGTGATGTGGTTCGACGTGCCCCTCAACTCCCTGCAGACCGCGGTCACCCCGGACGCCCTGCGCAGCCGCGTCACGGGCGCCTTCAGCACCGTCAACTACGGGGTACGGCCCCTCGGCGCACTCGCCGGAGGGGTGCTCGCCACGTCGGTCGGGCTCAGGGCGACCTTCGTCGCGGTCGCGGTCGGCGGGGCGCTGTCGGTGCTGTGGCTGCTGGCCTCGCCGATACCGGGCATCCGCTCCCTGGACACCGATCCGCCCGCCGAGCCCCTGCTTCAGAATGCCGGGTTGAGCTCGTCCGACGACCCTGCGTAGAACGGTTTCGCCCGGCAGAGCTCGTTGTGCCGCGACGCGGTAATTCGTTTGAGGGGCCTCGCCCGTGGTCCTAAGGTTGCCCGGGCATCGGGGAGGGGTATGGAGTACCAGGTTCAGCGGGACGGGGAGTTCGCCAAGTCCCTTTCAGGGGAAGCCCCTTCAGGACCGCTGTGGCGGCAGCGCGACTTCGCCGTGTTCTGGGCGGCTCAGACCCTCTCCGTCCTCGGTGACTCCTTCGCTCTGATCGCCCTGCCCCTGCTGGTCCTTGAGACGACCGGATCCGTCGCGCGGATGGGCCTGCTGACGGGGGTGGGCGGGGCGGCCGCGGTCGTTGCCGCCGTGTTCGCCGGGGTGGTGGTGGACCGGGTCGACCGGCGTCGGCTGCTCATCGGCTGTGACCTCGTGCGCATGGTGCTGTACGGCCTGATTCCGCTGGTGTGGCTGGCGGGGCCGCAGGTCTGGCTGCTGTACGCCGTCCTGCCGCTGTGCGAGGCCGTCGGCATGCTGTTCGCCGTCGGGTACGTCACCGTCGTACGGAGTCTCGTCGCCACCGCCCGACTCACCGAGGCCAACGGGCGGTTGAACGCCACCGCCGCCGCGGCCGGGGTGCTGGGGCCGGTGTGCGCGGGGGTCGTGGCCGCCTGGACCGGGCCCGCCGCAGCGGTCGGTGTGGACGCGGCCAGCTTCGGGGTGTCGGCGCTGTGCACGTGGTTCGTGCGGTTCCGTGCCCGCCCCGCCGAGGCGGCCGAACGCACCGCACTGTGGCGGGATCTGCGCACCGGAGTGGCCTTCCTGCGCGGACACCCCGTGCTGCGCGCGCTCACCGTGCTCCTGTTCGGGTTCAGCTTCCTCACCCTCGGCCTGAACGACCTGGTGATCTACCACATCAAGCACGACCTCGGTCACGACGACGGCACGGTCGGCACCGTCATGGCCGTCGGCGCGCTCGGCACCGTCGCGGGCGCACTCCTGGTGGCCCGGGTACGCCGACGGCTCGGGTTCGGCGCGGTCTGGACCGGCTCGGTCGCGCTCTGCGGGCTCGCCTTCGCGGGGATCGGCTGGGTCCGGGGCGTTCCGGCCGTCGCCGTGCTGTGCGCGCTCTTCCTCGCCGGTGGCGCCATGGCGGGTACCTGCTCGATGTCCCTGCGCCAGGAGGTCACCCCCGAACCGCTCCTCGGCCGGGTCACCTCGGCGTTCTGGACCCTGCACTACGCCGCGGCCCCGGTCGGCGCGGCCGTCCTGACCTGGGCGGCGGAGCGGCAGGGCACGGCCCCCGTCGCTCTTGCCGCGGGCGCGTGCTGCGTACTGATCGCCACGGCCGCGCTGTTCACGCCCCTACGGCGGTCCGGCCGGGAGTGACCGGGCCCCGGCGCGCCTCACCGACTCCGGCGGCTCAGGATGCAGAACTCGTTGCCCTCGGGGTCCGCCAGGACCACCCACGACTGGTCGCCCTGGCCGATGTCGACGCGCTGTGCGCCGTGCGCGATCATGCGGGCGACCTCGGCGTCCTGGTCGTCGGGCCGGAAGTCGAGGTGCAGGCGGCTCTTGGACTTCTTGCTCTCCTCGATCCGGACGAAGTCCATCCCCGGCATGCGGTCCGGTGCCGGGCGGATCTCGAACTCGTCCTCGGAGGTGTGGACGACGACCCACCCGAGAGCGTCGGCCCACCACTGCCCCAGCGCCGCCGGATCCTCCGCGTGGACGATTACCTGTTCCCATTCCAAGGTCATCTGTTGATCCTAGCTTTGACGGGTACCGCACAACGGTGATCGGTGCGATCGATGCCAGGGCGACCGGCTCGGCGACCGGCTCACCCGTTGACTCCCGCGTAGTGCCGCAGGCTCCAGCGCCACAGCAGCCGTGAGCCCAGGTACGCCACCACGCCCAGCAGCGGTGAGGCCGCCGCCAGCCAGTACGGGACGCCGGTGTCGTGGCCGTGGCCGGTCAGGACGGCCGCCGGGAAGTAGGCGACGAACGCGAGGGGGAGGCCGTAGGTGAGGAGGCCGCCGACCGCTCTCGGGAGGACGTTCAGGGGGTAGCTGCCGAAGGTGCCGAGGAGTTCCTCCAGCCAGCGGCCCCAGTAGTCGGCGGCCGGGAAGCGCAGGGCCGCGCAGGTGATCGCGGTGAAGAGGGCCGCCTCCAGGAGCATGCCGCCGATCAGGGCCGCGATCAGGTAGGAGATCCGGCCCGGCGTCCAGTCCAGCCGGCTTCGGCTCAGGGCGCCCACCATCAGGCCCACCGCCACCGTGAGGTCGCCGATCGCGTTGGTGGGGAAGAAGGCCAGCTGGAGTTGGCGGTGCACCGGCATCGGGCGGGTCAGGTAGATGTCGATCCTGCCCTCCTGGATCTGGCGGCCCGCACCGTGCACCCGGCCCAGCAACAGGACGAACAGTCCGTGGGCGAGCATCCTCGTCGCCGGGATCAGCAGCACCTCCGAGCTGTCCCAGCCGCCCATCCCGGTGAACCGGGTCAGCAGCACGGTGGCGAACACGATCACCGACACCTGCCAGATCGCGCCGATCGCGATCATCAGCAGGAACTCGGTGCGGTACTCCAGCTGGGCACGGAAGTTGAGCCGCGTGATGCGCCACGCGATCCGCATGCCGTTCACTGGCCTCAGCCTCCTTGGGAGATGACGCGACGGGCGGCCCGCCGCCACAGGAAACGGGTGAACAGGGTGAGCGCCACGCCCCAGAACGCCTGGATCGCCAGCTGCTCAGCGGCGTCGGCGAGGGGGATGCGCCCGATGTAGATCGACAGCGGCACGCTCAACGTCGCCTGGAACGGCAGGAATCCGCTCAGCGTGATGAACCAGTCCGGGAAGAACCACAGCGGCGCGTACACACCCGACAGCAGGTTCTGCGCGAAGATCAGGATGAGCATCGCCGCGTTGTTGCGGACCGTCCAGAAGCACAACTGGTCCAGGGTCAGCATCACGTGGTACAGGACCCACTGACCCAGCAGCAGGCTCAGTGCGAACACCCCTGCCACGGCAGGGGACCTGGGCGCGTCCACCACTCCGGCCGCGAGGCACACCAGGTAGCCGCCGAGCGCCCACGCGAACCCGTACAGCTGCTCGCCGAGGGCGCGAAGGGCGTGGTAGCGCTGGGGCGGCAGCGGGCGCAGGTACCAGTAGACGATCGTGCCGAAGTGCATGTGCTGCAGCACGGTGTCCCGGCCCGCGTACTGGTCCAACTCCCGTAGGCGGGAGGCGAGTACGGCCAGCACGGCGTAGCTGACGGCCTGGCCCTCGGTCAGACCCGCGGTGGTGCCGGTGTGCGCGTACAGGCCGTGCCACAGGGAGGCCACCAGGATCACCTGGACGGCCAGCCGGACCAGGACGGCCGTCATCCGGGGCGGCGCGTGCAGTTCGCCGAGCGGGGTGACGCGGGCGGCGCGCCAGGCGTGCAGGACGGCCATGTCAGACCGCCTCGGCATGGACGTAGGCGGCCCGCATCACGTCCTCCAGGTCGGCCTCGTCGATGGCGACGCCCGCCACCTCGTACCGCTCGATGACCGCCTTCAAAGCCTGGTGCACGGTGGGGGAGTCCGGCCCGTCGGGGCTCTCGGGGCCGAACACGACCTGCGGGCCCTCCTTGCGCAGCACCGCGATGCCCGGCAGCGGGCCGACCTCGGCGTGCGCGTCGGCCAGGGTCGCGCGGACCTGCCAGGTGGAGCCGTACCTGCGGCGGATCTCGTCCAGGCCGCCGTCGAGGACGAGCCTGCCGTGGTTGATGAGCACGAGCCGCTCGGCGAGCCGCTCGACCTCGGTCATGTCGTGGGTGGTCAGCAGGACGGTCCGGCCGCGCTCCTCGACCTGGTGGCGCAGGAACTCCCGGACCTGCTCCTTGACCACCACGTCCATGCCGATGGTGGGCTCGTCGAGGAAGACGACCGGCGGGTCGTGCAGCAGCGCGGCGGCCAGGTCGCAGCGCACACGCTGGCCGAGGGAGAGATGGCGGACCCGGGTGTCCCAGAACGCGGAGAGTTCCAGGATGTCGTCGAACTCCTGGAGCCGCCTGGCGTGTTCGGCCTTCGGCACCTCGTAGATGTCCCTGAGGATCGAGAACGACTCGCGCACCGGCAGGTCCCACCACAGCTGGGTGCGCTGTCCGAACACCGCGCCGATGTTACGGGCGTTGCGTTCGCGTTCCTCGTACGGCACCACGCCCGCCACCCGGGCCTCGCCGGAGGTGGGCGTGAGGATGCCGGTGAGCATCTTGATGGTGGTGGACTTGCCGGCGCCGTTCGGGCCGAGCAGGGCGAGGAGTTCGCCGGGCGCCACGTCGAAGGTGATGTCCGAGACGGCGTGCTTGGCGACCCGCTCCGGGTTGACCAGGGAGCGCAGGGTGCCGGCGATACCGGGACGACGGACGGTGGTGTGGAAGGTACGCGAGAGACCGCGCACCTCGATACTTCCGCTCACGGTGTGAACTCCCTTGCTGTGAACACAAGTTGCGGGGGGGGGGGGGGGGGGGGGGGGGGGGGGAGGGGGGGGGGGGAAGGGGGGGGGGGGGGGGGGGGGGGGGGGGGGTGTGTGGGGTCTGCTCGGTCGGGTCCTCCAGATTTGTTCGCACGCCGACGCCGAAGAGCGGAGG